>JAKBAX010000160.1 GCA_021808785.1 Actinomycetes bacterium
CCGATGCCGCCCTCGGGTTCGTCACCGGAGTGGGCGGGGCCCAGCAGGCCACCTCGGCCGCCGTACTGGGACGGGGCTAGTGAGCGGCGAGCAGACCTACGAGAAGTTCCTTCCCGAGGGGATCCCAGAATGGCAGCGCCCTTTCTGGGAGTCGCTGCGAGAGCACGCCGTGCGGGTACAGCGCTGCACCCGTTGCGGTACCTACCGGTACCACCCGAAGGAGAAGTGCCACCGCTGCCCGAGCCGCGACGCCGAATGGGCACCGGTGTCGGGTCGGGGAGAGATCTACACCTATACCGTGATCCGCAGGGCGCCCACTCCGGCCTATGCGCCCGACGTGCCCTACACGATCGTGCACGTGACCATGGTCGAGGGCTTCCGGATGGTGGGTACTCTGGAGGGGATCGATCCCGATCAGGTCCGCATCGGCCTACCCGTAGTGCTCGCCTATCGCGACGTCACCGAGGACTGGACGCTCATCGGTTTCCGGCCCGGCTCCGGGACGTGATCGGCTACGACGGGTGAGAACCTATGATGGCGGCCCGAGCCCGGAACGACCTGCGAGAGAGCATCATGGCCGACGTCGATCGTGACTCCCGAAGCGATGATCGGCTGGCCGAGGTCTTCCGTGTCCTCGGCGACCGGGTCCGCCTGAGCATCCTCCGTCAGCTGGCCGAGGTCGACGAACTGTCGTGCGCCTCGCTCGAGAGCACTCTTCCCGTCTCCAAGCCGACCATCTCCTACCACACCAAGCTGCTGCGCCAGGCTGGTCTGATCAGCGTCCGCAAGCAGGGCCGCAACTACTTCTACCGGCTGGACCGTGAGGCGTTCCGTCGCCTCACGGAGGGACTGGCCGGTTTCGGCCCCCATCCCCGCCTGCTCGTCGACGGTGAGCCGGTCGACGTGTCGTCGCTCGTCCAGCGCCACCGGGACCGGGCCCGGTCCCGCCCGGTCCGGCCCGGCGCCAACGGCCAGGTCGTCTCCCTCCTCACCTGGTAGTCGTCACCCCACGGTCGGCCCGGGACCGCCCGGCGACGGCCACCGGTTGGACCACACCGGGTCCCGCTTCTCGGCGAAGGCCCTCGGCCCCTCGAGCACGTCCTCGCAGAGCAGGAGCCGCTGGTTGACGGCCCGGTAGTAGGCCACCTGTTCCTGGATGGCGTGGTTGCGCCAGTAGTACGCCACCTGTTTGGACGCCTGCACCGCGACCTGCGAGTTGGCGGCGATCTTCTCGGCCGTCTCCATGGCCGCGTCCAGCAGATGCGGACCCGGCACCAGCCGTTGCACCAGCCCGAAACGGGCGGCGTCGTCGGCGCTCAGCCGGTCAGCTGTCATCAGCAGGTAGAGGGCCTCGCCGAGCGGCAGATAGCGGGCCAGGACATTGACGCCTACTCCGGCCATGATCGCCCGCTTGACCTCGAACAGCCCGAACCAGGCGGAGTCCGCGGCGATGCGGATGTCGCAGTTGAGAGCCAACTCGAAACCGCCGGCCACCGCCAGCCCGTTGATCGCGGCGATGGTCGGCTTGGGGCAGTTGCCCACACCGTAGAGATCGACCGAACCGACGCCGACACTGACCCTGCCGCCCTCGAAGCGTTTCGACATCTCGGTCAGGTCGAACCCGGAGGAGAAGGCTCGGTCCCCGGCACCGGTGAGGACGACCACGTACTGGTCGGGATCCCGGGTGAAAGCGCCCATCGCCTCGGTCAGCTCCTCGGTCATTGAGTCGGTGAACGAGTTGAGCTTGGCCGGCCGGTTCAACGTGATCAGGGTGACATGGCCGTGGCGCTCCACCACAACGTCGGTCACGGGCTCCGCCTCCTGTCCGGGTCTCGCCGTCCCCCGGGGACGGGACCGGCGGACCATTGCATGGACGTCGAAGTATATGGGGTTCCGTTGACGGGCGGCCGGGCCCTTCCTATTATCGAGAGATCGATGGTCATCGAACGATGAGAGCGGGCCGGTCCCGGGGGGCGCGTGGCAAGGAAGGCTAAAGGGGACCTCATCCTGCAGGAGGACCCCGTCCCGGGCGTCCGGGTGCTGACCCTCAACCAGCCGGACATCCGAAACGCCATGACCGCGGAGCTGACCGAGGCCTGGGACGCTGCCATAGTCGGTGTGCGCCGCTCTCAGTCCCTGAGGTGCGTGGTCCTGGCCGCCGCCGGCCGGGTGTTCTGCGCCGGCGCCGACCTGTCGTGGTTGGACCAGGGTCGAGGGGGTGAGACGACTCCCGACCAGCTGCGTCAACGGATGCTTCCCTTCTACCGGTCCTGGCTCGACCACCGCAGCCTGGCGGTGCCGATCATCGCCGCCGTCAACGGGCCGGCCATCGGCGCCGGCCTCTGCTTGATGCTGGCCTGCGACCTGCGCTACGCGTCACCGGCCGCTCGCTTCCGGGCCCCGTTCGCCCAATTGGGAACCCACGCCGGGCTGGGGGCCGGATGGTTGCTCAAGGAGGCCATCGGCACCACTCGCACCAAGGAGCTGCTCTACACCGGCCGGGAGCTGTCCGCCGAGGAGGCCTTGCAGTGGGGCCTTGTCACCGACGTGGCCGACGACGTGTACGCCAAAGCGGTGGAGGTGGCCACATCCATAGCTGAGGCCGCCCCCATCGCCGTCCGCTTGACCAAGGCCGGCCTGAGCCAGCTCTCGGACGGCGTGGACTCGGCGCTCGAGTGGGAGGCCCTGGCCCAGGCCGTCACGCTCGCCTCGGACGACATCCACGAGGGCATCCGGGCCGTGCGGGAACGGCGCCGGCCGAAGTTCCTCAGCCGTTAGAACCGATCGATGAAATATTCGCCGGCCCCCTTCCCCGAGCACCTGGTCGCGTCCTACCGGGCCATGTCCCTCCACACCGATGCCACCCTTCCGGCGCTCATGCGGAGGAACCTCTACGAGTTCGGCTCGGTCCCCTGCGTGATGGATGGGGAGCACACCATCTGCTGGGCCGACCTGCTCGACGCCGCGTTCCGCTTCGCCGGGTTCCTGCACGCGTCGGGGATCGGGCCCGGCGATGTGGTCGTATGGCAGCTGCCCAACTGGTGGGAGGCGGTGGCCGTGGCCCACGGGATATGGGCCGCCGGAGCCGTTTCGGCCCCGGTCGTCCCCACCTACCGCGAGCACGAGTTACGGGGCGTCATCGAGTCGGTCGGCCCGAAATGCGTGGTGGTGGCCCGCCGATTCGGTCGCATCGACTACGTCGACCTGGTAGATGCGGTTCTCACCGGGTCCGGATCACCGGTTGCCACCCGGGTGGTCGTGAGGGGATCGAGCCCGGGCTGGACGGCGTGGGGGGAGGCCATCGCCGGCCCTCAGTGGGTCGCCCCGGCCGTCGACCCCGCAGCTCCGGCCCTGGTCGGCTTCACGTCGGGCACCACGTCGGGGTCGAAGGCCGTGGTCATGAGCACCCGCACCCTGCTGGCGGTCCCGATGCGCCACGTCCGGGCCGTCCCCTACACCTGGCGGGACCGGGGTTACATGCCGGCCCCGGTGTCCCACGCCACCGGCCTACTCATGGCCGTGAGCCTGCCGCTGGTGTCGGGGGGCACCGCCGTCCTGGCCGACCGGTGGGACGCCGATCGCGCCGTCGGGGACATCCGCGGTCACGGAGTCACCTACTCGGCCGGGGCCGAGGTCTTCATCCGCGAGCTGGTCGAGGCGGTGGAGGCCGCCGGGCTCGGGGCCCTACCCCTGACCTGTGGCTACAACTGCGGGGGGAGCACCATCGCGCCCGACCTGGTCGGGCGGGCCGAGGCTCTGCAGATGAACCCCCGCCGGGCCTACGGGATGACCGAGTGCCCGACCGTGTCGGCCAGCACCACCTTCGACTCGCCCGAGGTCCGCCTGACCACCGACGGCCGCCTGCTGCCGGGGTGCGAGATCAAGGTGGTCTCACCCGACGGTCACGACCTCGGTACCGGCTCGGTCGGCGAGCTCGTCGTCCGGGGTCCGCAGCGGGCCCTGGGCTACGTCGACCCGACCCACACGGCCGAGGGCTTCGATCCAGACGGTTGGTTCCGCAGCGGCGACCTGGGCCGGGTGGACGGGGACGGCTACGTCACCGTCACCGGCCGGACCAAGGACATCATCAATCGGGGCGGGGAGAAGCTGTCGGCCCGGGAGATCGAGGAGGCGGTGGCCCGTCACCCCGGGGTTCGGGAGGTGGCCGTGGTGGCCGCCCGCCATCCTCGCCTGGGGGAGGAACCGGCCGCCTTCGTGATCTTGGACCGCCCCGGACCGGACGGGGAGCAGCTCGCCGCCTTCCTCCGCGACGAGGGCCTGGCCTCCTACAAGATCCCCCGGCGCTGGATCCGTGTAGAGCAGTTGCCGCGGACGCCGTCGGGCAAGGTCAAGAAGTACGAGCTGGTCGAGCGGCTCGCCACGCCATCGCCCTCCGACGGGACCTGACCCACGATCCCCCGGGAGCAGGCCGCCGCCTGGTAGTCTGCATTGTCCAACTCGGCGATCTCGTGCCCCTCACCGCGTGGCTGCGGCTGGTCGCCCCTTTCAGGAGTGTCCACAGTTGTCATCATCTTTCGCCGACCTCGGCGTTCCAGCCGCTGCCGTCCTGGCCCTGCGCGCCCGCGGCATCTCGTCGGCGTTCCCTATCCAGGCTTCGGCCATCCCCCCCGCCCTCGAGGGCCGCGACGTCTGCGGGCGAGCGCCGACCGGCTCGGGCAAGACCATCGCCTTCGGCGTCCCGCTGGCCGTCCGGGCCGGCCGGGCCAAGCCCGGTGCACCGCAGGCCCTGGTGCTGGCCCCGACCCGGGAGCTGGCCGGTCAGATCGAGGCCGAGGTGGCACTGCTGATGGGCCCGGCCCGCCGGTCGCGGGTGGCCTCCTTCTACGGCGGCGTCGGGTTCGGCGCCCAGCTGAACGCCCTGCGGCGGGGGGTGGACGTGGCGGTGGCCTGTCCGGGACGGTTGAAGGACCTGATCGGTCGGGGGGCGCTGACCCTCTCAGAGGTGTCCATGGTGGTCATCGACGAGGCCGACCGCATGGCCGACATGGGATTCCTGCCGGAGGTCAAGCGACTCCTCGATCAGGTGCGCCCCGACCGGCAGACCCTGCTCTTCTCGGCCACCCTCGATGGCGACGTGGACCAGCTGGTGAGGCGCTACCAGCACGACCCGGTGCATGTCTCGGTCGCCTCCGAGGCCAGCGAGTCGACGGCCACCCACCACTGGATGGAGGCCCGCCGCGAGGACCGGGTCGGGGTGACCGCCGACCTGATCGCCACCCACGGTTCCACGGTGGTCTTCTGCCGGACCAAGCACGGGACCGACCGGCTGACCAAGCAGCTGGTGGCCGCCGGAGTCAAAGCGGTTCCCATCCACGGGGGTCGTTCCCAGTCCCAACGGGAGCGGGCCCTGCAGGCCTTCGCCGCCGGGCGGGCCCGGGCGCTGGTGGCGACCGACGTGGCGGCCCGGGGTATCCACGTGGACGGGGTGGGCTGCGTGGTCCACTTCGATCTCCCCTCCACCGCCAAGGATTACGTGCACCGGTCGGGGCGGACCGGCCGGGCCGGGGCCGACGGGGTGGTCGTGGCCCTGGTGATTCCCACCGACGTGGCCGCGGCCAAGGCTCTGCAGAAGGAGGTCAGCCGGGAATCGGCGGTCGGCGCCCGCCCGGCTCAGGCTGCTTCGAATCAGCAGGCCGACGGCCGGCCGCGAGGTGACCGTCGGGACAGGCCGGCCCGACAGGACGGGAGCGCCCCACGAGCCCGGGCCGTGCCCCGCCGCCGCGGTCGCGGTCGCGCCGCCTAGCCTCCCTCCCGGCCCGCGGAGCCACACGGCAGACTGTCAGCGCCCGGGACCTGGAGCAGGGGGACAGGACAAACAGATGCCCAACGCAGTGGTCGTCGGAGGGGGTTCCGGTATCGGTGCTGCCATAGCCGGGGCCTATCGAAGCAGAGAAGTCAATCCGCTGGTATGGGACATCGCCGGGACCCGGGACATCGACTGCGACATCACCGACGAAGTGTCGGTCCGCGATGCGCTCGACGAGACCATCGACCGGGTCGGCATGCCCGACCAGGTCACCATCACCGCGGGGGTGGGCCGGTCCGGAGTGCTTCTCGACGAGCCGGTCGAGGCGTGGGACTCCGTGATGGCGGTCAACGCCCGGGGCCCATGGCTGGTCATGCGGGCCCTGGCCCGGGCCATGATCGATGCCGGCATGCCAGGGTCTATTGTGGCTACCTCGAGCGTGAGCGCCCGGCTGGTCGACCGGGGAATGGGCCTGTACTGCGCGTCCAAGGCCGCTCTCAGCATGATCGTGAAGGTCGCCGCCTGTGAGTGGGCGCCCCACGGCATCCGGGTCAACGCGGTCGGCCCGGGCGTCACGGAGACCCCGATGCTGGGCCGGGCCCCGACTGATCGGGGTTGGCTCCAGTCGGTGAAGGGCCGTACTCCACTCGGCCGGCTGGGCCAGCCCGGCGACATCGCCGAGGTCGCGCTGGCCCTGCACGACCTGGCCTGGGTGACCGGTCAGGTGGTCGAGTGCGACGGGGGTCTGGGCCTGCACAGCCCGATCGACGCCTTCGGCGAGGCCCAGCGGGCCCGGGAGGGCGGGTGAGGACCTACTCGTCACGGGGCCAGAGTGCCCCGGGGTCGGGTTCCCCGGCGTCAGGTTCCCGGTAGGTCGATCAGCTCCACCAGCACCCCGTCGGGGTCGCGCACAGTGGCCATGCGCACCGGTCCCCGAACGCCGTCCACCTCGATGACCGCGCCCGGCTCGATGCCGAACCGGGCCAGGCCGGCCAGCGCCTGATCCAGATCGACATAGAGCGACAGGAGGAGGAAGCCGGCTCCGGGCCGTTCCGGCGCCGATCCGGCCCGCGCCGGCTCGAGATCGGCGAAGGCCACCAGCTCGACCAGCCCGCACTGGGGCTGGCGGCGGTCGCCCAGGAACACCGAGCGCAGGTTGGTGGTCGGCGCCCCGAACAGAGTCGGCCAGTCACCCTCGAAGACCTGGTCCATGAGGATCTCGAAGCCGAGCCCATCCCGCCAGAAGGCCAGGCTGCGATCGATGTCGGAGACCACGAGCGCGCTGTGGTGGACCCGGCAGCCCTCGCCCGAAGACGTCACGGATCAAGCCTATAAGTGTCCGGTGACCGTCGTCACCTAGCTTCGCTCAGGCGAGGAGGGACCGGATCTCGGAGACCTCCTCGGCCGACAGCTTCCAGGTGCCGGCGCCTGCGTTGGCCTCGACCTGGGCGACCTTGGTGGCACCAGCTATGACAGATGATACTGACTTCTGGGCCAGAAGATAGGCGAACGCCAGATCCAAGATGGTGTGGCCGTGCTTCTCCGCCCAAGCGGTCAGCGAGTCGACCCGATCGAAATTGTCCTCGGTCAGGACGCTGCCGGCCATGCCCGCGCCCCAGCGATCCAGCCGGGTGCCGGGGGCCGGCGCCTGGCCCCGGCTGTACTTGCCGGTGAGCAGACCGGAGGCCAGCGGGAAGTAGGGCAGATGGCCGACCCCGAGCTTCTCGCAGAGCGGCAGCACCTCGGTCTCGTCATCGCGATTGAGCAGGTTGTAGTGGTTCTGGACACTGACGAATCGGGCGCCGGGCGTTACTTTCTCGGCTTCGCGCAGCTGTTCGGCGGAGAAGTTGGAGCAGCCGATCTCACGGACCTTGCCCGCCTTGACCGCCTCGTCGAGGACGACCATGGTGTCGGCGATAGGGGTATCCGGGTCCGGTCGGTGGAGTTGGTAGAGGTCGATGCAGTCGGTGCCGAGCCGCCTGAGGCTGGCGTCCAGAGCCCGGCGTACGTAGTCCGGCTTGGCCCCGCCCGTCCCCTCCTCGCCGCGCACCTGGCTGCCGAACTTGGTGGCGATCAGGACCTGGTCCCGGCGGCGGCCCAGCGCCTGGCCCAGGCGCACCTCGCTGTCGCCGTAGGAGTCGGCGGTATCGAAGAAGTTGATGCCCGCGTCCAGGGCCGCGTCGACGACAGGGGGTACCTGATCGGCATCCATGCCTAGACCGAAGTTGTTGGTGCCGAGGCCGACGACGGTGACTTCGAGAGAACCGATCTGGCGAGTTTCCATGATCTCTCTCTAGCACGGACGGTCAGGAGCGCTCGGCCAACTCCCGGAATTCGTCTGGAACCCGTCCGTGGTGGCCAAGGTGGGATCGAGGCGCTGCTCCACCGACGCGTAGAACGCATCCAGGTCGGCGTGCAGGATGGTCGCTCCCTCAGCCAGCGGCACGGCACCAACTCAACGCGATCACCGAACGGGTGTGCGACCCGTCGGGAAGAGGTCGGCCGGCCAGATCGGGCGGTTATCCTCCCTGGGAGAGGCTTCGGCCGGCGACGAGCACAGGGGGAGAAGACCGCATGAGCCAGCAAGTGGCACTGGTGACCGGGGCCAGCCGGGGGATCGGCAAGGCGGTGGCCGTGCACTTGGCCAGAGCCGGGTTCGACGTAGCCATCGGGGCCCGCACCATGGAGGAAGGGGAGGCCCGCGAGCACTCCTCGACCATCAAGGCCAGCAATACGAAGCCCTTGCCCGGGTCGCTCTCGTCGACCGCCGCCCTCGTCGAGAAAGAGGGCCGGCAGGCCATGGCGGTGTATCTGGACCTGCTGGATCGGGCCTCGCTCGGAGCTGCGGTGACGACCGTCCTGGAGCGGTGGGGCCGCATCGACGTCCTGGTCAACAACGGGCGTTACATCGGGCCCGGGCACATGGACCTCTTCATGGACACGCCGATGGAGCTGCACGAGAAGCACCTGGAGGCCAACGTGCTGGCGCCCATCGTGCTGTCCCGGCTGGTACTGCCGCAGATGTTGTCGCGGGGGAGTGGGCACATAGTCAATGTCACGTCCTCGGCGGGCAACGAACGACCGCCCGCGCCGGCCGGTCAGGGCGGGTGGGGTCTCGGCTACGCCATGTCGAAGGGCGCCATGCACCGCTTGGCCGGGATCCTGCACGTCGAGCTGCACGGACAGGGCATCCGGGCCTACAACCTCCATCCGGGCGCAGTACAGACCGAGCGATTGGCCGCCGACATGGGGGACTTCGGATTCGATTCCAGCCAGTGGGCTCCGCCCGATGTGGTGGGGGCGGCCGCGGTATGGCTGGTCACGACCCCGGAGGGCAACGCCCGCTCCGGGGAGTGGGTCGAGTCACAGGACCTGTGCCGGGATCTGGGCTTGGTCCCGGGGTGGCCGGCCGGGTGAGCCCGGCGCCCGGGGGAGGGCCCGCTGACGGTATGACCGTCGAGGTCGGCATCGTCAGCGCCGGGTAGGAGAGGCACTCGGTGGGCGCGGCGGACCGGTTACCGGTCAGGAGCGCCGGTTGCCGGTCAGGAGCAGAGGTGCCGTTCGAAGTGCTCCACCATCCGCGACCAGGCATCAGCCGCGGCGTCGGGGGCGTAGGCCTCGGACCCGTCGCG
>JAKBAX010000161.1 GCA_021808785.1 Actinomycetes bacterium
TTGGACCAGCTGGTGGGCGGCGGTGATGGCGCCGGCGGGACTGGACTGGGCGTCGGCGACCGCGAGCTCGAGGTGATATCCCTCGGCGTTGAACATGGCGATGGTGGCCTTGACGGCGTTGGTGGGATCGCTGATGGGGTCGGCAATCGGGCCGGTCCGGTCGGTGAGCAGACCAATGGTGTAGGTAGTGGCGTTACCACCGGAGATGGATTGATGGCTCGAACTGCAACCAGCGACGACTAGGGCAGCCGACGCGCTCAGGGCGAGAATCCATTTCTTGATGGCTGTCTTGGTCATGGGACTTAACCCCTCCCCGGTTCGTGCGACACCCGGAGTCGGGGTCGCCAAGCAGCTGCCGGTCGGTCGCACACCCGGGGCGATCAAGCGACGCCGTGTTGTGTACTACGGTACAACTGTTCGATAATAGCATACGACGCTTGGATGGTGCCATGCCCGTCTCGCCCTTGGCCGGGGACCTGGCCGGGATCACTGTGATCGACCTGACTCGAAACCTGGCCGGACCGTTTTGCACCATGTTGCTGGGTGACATGGGGGCCGACGTCATCAAGGTTGAGACGCCCGGAACCGGTGACGATACCCGGAGCTGGGGGCCAGCCGAGTGGGGGGGCCAGAGCGCCACCTTCTTGTCGTGCAACCGCAACAAACGCAGCATCGCCATCGACCTCGACATGGCGGCCGGCCAAGAGATCGTCAAGCGGTTGGCCTCGACGGCCGACGTGGTGGTGTCCAGCTTCCGTCCCGACTCCCTGGTGAAACGACGGCTCGACTCCAGGTCACTCCGGGAGATCAATCCGGGTCTGATCTACTGCTCCATCTCCGCCTACGGACCGAAGGGCCCGAGCAAGGACCGGCCCGGCTATGACCCGGTGTTGCAGGCCGATACCGGGATCATGGCGCTGACCGGCTACCCCGAAGCACCACCGGCCCGGCTGGGTATCGGCGCCATCGATCTGGGCACTGCGATGTGGGCGTCAGTGGGCATCCAGGCCGCACTTCGTACCCGCGCGGTGACCGGTGTCGGGAGCCTGGTGGAGGTCAGTCTCTACGAGACGGCAGCCTGGTGGCTCTCCTACCATGTGGCCGGTTTCCTGGCATCGGGTGTCGACCCGCAACGCCACGGCGCGGCCACATCGTTCATCGCCCCGTACGAGACGTTCGGGACTTCCGATGGCGATCTAATGGTCTCCGCCGGCAACGACCGCCTGTTCGCCCAGTTGTGCGACCTGCTCGACCTGCCCGAACTGGCCGACGACGCTGCCTTCGCTACCAACGCCGACCGGGTCACCAACCGAGAGGTGCTGCACGACCGCCTGGAGCAACGCTTCCGGCAACGGCCGGCAACCGAGTGGGAGATCCTCCTGTCCGGGCAGTCGATCCCATGCGGACGGGTTCGAACGGTGGCCGACCTGGTACAAGACGAGCAGTTGGCCGCCCTGGGCATGCTGATCAACATCCCCCACCCAGACATTCCCGACCTCCGCCTGATCGCCACTCCCATGTCAATAGACGGCGAACGAGCAACCCGCCTCCAGCCCCCACCGCGCCTGGGCGAGCAAACCGACGCCATCCTGGATGAGATAGGCCTGACTCCGGCCGAGATCGCCGATCTGCGCACCACGAGCGTAGTGGCATGAATTCTCCTGGAACCCAGCCAGCGCGGCCTGCACCGCAAGACAGCCAAGCGAGGAGTCAATGAACGACACCGATAGTGCCGGCCCGATAGTACAGGCGCCATCGGGCCGCTACGCCGGATCGAGCGACGATCCAAGCGGTGCCACCTTCGCCGGCATCCCGTTCGCCGAAGCACCCGTCGGGACGCTGCGCTTCCAGCCGCCCCAACCCCTCCGGCACACCCCCGAAACCTTCGACGCCACCCGCTTCCGGGCCGCCCCAGCCCAGGCCGGCACATCGCTGAAGATCGAGGGAGACACCCGGGCGGAATCGTCTGGCGGCGGCTTCTCCGCCCTCGGCGGCGGCGCAACCCTTATCGAGACCAGCGAGGACTGTCTCTACCTGAACGTGTGGACCCCGGACATCGAAGGGTCCAGGCCGGTCATCGTGTGGCTCTACGGCGGGGGGTTCGATACCGGCTCGGCCGCTCCTCCGGTGACCAACGGCGCCGCGCTCCGCGCCCGGACCGACGCCGTCGTGGTGAGCATCAACTATCGGGTCGGAGCCCTCGGATTCGGTCACTGGAGCGGTATCGGCGGGGACCGCTGGGCCGAATCCAGCAACCTGGGCATTCAAGACCAGATCACTGGTCTGCAATGGGTGCAGCGCAACATCTCGGCCTTCGGCGGCGATCCCGACCGGGTCACCGTCGCCGGGGAATCAGCCGGCGCCTTCTGTATCGGAACGCTGCTGGCCATCCCCTCAGCCCGCCAGACGTTCACCCAGGCCATCATGCACAGCGGCAGCACCAGACGCATCTTCCCGACCGACATCGCCGACGCCATCGCCGAAGACCTACTCCGGGCCGTCGGAGAAGCCTCGGTAGACAAGCTGCAAACGATCGGAGTGGATCGGATCCTCGCCGCCCAGGGCCAGGTCGTAGACAGCGACATCGGACTTCGCAACCTGGCCGGCGGCCGGTCCTGGGGGGTGGTGCTCGACGGCACCATTCTGCAACGCGACCCACTCGAATCTGTGCGAGCGGGTGACGCCGCCGGGATCCGGCTGCTCATGGGCGCCAACCGGGACGAGACTCTCATCTTCCAGAGCATCCTGGGAGCGGCCTGGCCGCCCGCCAACGACCGGGCCCTCGAGACGGAGATGAGCAGAGCTCCAGTCGCCGACCCCGCCGCCCTCCTCCACGCCTACCGCACCGCAGCCCAAGAGGCCGGCCGCCCATCGGATCTCGGCGATCTGCGCACCGCCTTCCTGACCGACGCCATCTACCGGCGGCCGGCGATAGAGACGGCCGAAGCGCAGCAGCGGGCCGGAGGCTCGGCTTGGACGCTGCTGTTCGCCGCCACTCCCATGGGCCCCCGCATCGGCGCCAGCCACGGCATGGACCTGATCTACCTGTTCGACCACCTCGCTGCGGTAGGGATCGACGACGCCGCCAACCGGCGAACCCAGGACCAGCTGTTCGAAGCCTGGCGTCGATTCATCCACCACGGAAACCCGGGCTGGCCTCGCTATCGATACGCCGAGCAAGACGTCACCCGGCTCATCGGCGGTCCCATCGACCTCGTGACCGAACCGCCGCCCGGCCCCGTTCGCGACACCTGGCCGATCTGATCCCATCGCACCGTCCCAAGGAGCCGGATGCAACCCACGTCGACGGTGAGATCCAAGCGCGCCTCAGCAGCAGGTCGGCAACAAGCCGGTGACAAGATGGCCCCATGAGTCTCGAAGATCGGACACGCACCACCCCCCGGGAACGAAACCCGGTCGCGTCCATCGTCCGCGTCCTAGGAGCGATGGCAGAATCCGACGAACCCTCCTTCGGGGTCAGAGAACTCGGCCGGTTACTCGACTCACCACCCAGCTCCGTCCAACGCATCCTCGAGATAGGCGCCGACGTCAGCCTCGTCACCATGTCGCCCTCAGGACGATGGGAGCTCGGCTGGGAACTCTACCGCCTGGCCTCCCTCGCCCAACGCAAACATCCCTTCCAAGCCGCGACCGAAATCCTCGACGAACTCAGCGAGACCACCGGCGAAACTACCCTCCTAACCGTTTACGATCCACACCGAAAAGCCCGCATGTACGTCGCCACAGCGCCAGGCCGACGCAGCGTCCGATTCGTGCCCGACCTGTTCAAGTGGCTGCCCCTCCAAGCCGCCGCCAGTGCCCTCGCCATCATCGCCTACAGACCCGAGCAGGAGCGAAGAGAGCTCTACGCCGCCGGACTACCGATCTTCGCTCAAGGCCGCCAGACGGGCAAGAAGCTCGAATCTCTCATGACCTCAGTACGCGCCGACGGCTACGCCCTCAGCCACGACCAAGCCGACGTAGGCGCCAGCGCCGTAGCCGCCCCCATCTACACCACGGGCGAAGTTCAAAGCAGCATCGCTGTCGCCATGCCCAACCAACGATTCGATCACATCTCCGCCGCAGACCTCGCTCAACACGTCACCCGCGCCGCCCAAGACCTCAGCCACCGCCTCGGCGACCCCCTCACCGTGGCGAGGGGCAGAACCTGATCCCCCGCCCAACAGCCGAGCTGGCCGAGCACTTGGCCTACCACGACGGTCTGGCTCTACCCGACTGGGCCTACGACAATGAGCGCTTGCCATAGAGCCCCCGCAGGAGCCGATCAAGGCCTACAAGGGCGGCAACCACGACGAAAGAGGCCAGCTCCGCCGGCCGCGGGGTGAGAAGTACTTGGCGGATCAGCGCGCCAGGTCGCCGGCGTCGACCGCGAGGGTGCTACCGGTCATGAGCGCGGCCAGGTCACTGGCGCAGAACAGCACGACCCGCCCCACGTCGTCGGGCACCCCAACCCGACCCAGGGGCTTGCCCGCACCAGCAGCACTCAGGTACTCGCCGTAGGCCCGGTCGTCGAGATCGACCCGCCGTGATCTGGTGCCCGGCGTCGCGGTGAACGTGGAAGCCACTCCGAGGACCCGGATGCCGTGGGGACCGAGCTCCACGGCCAGGGCCTTGGTCAACCCCCGCAGCCCGAACTTGGACGAGACATAGTGGGCCAGTCCCGGAGCACTGGCCCGGAATGCCGACGTCGATGCAATGTTGACGATGACGCCGCCCCGGCCGGCGGCGATCATGTGCCGGGCCGCCTCACGGGCGCCGAGGAAAGCGCCCCGCAGGTTGAGGTCGAGCACCTCGTCCCACTGAGCCGCGGACATCTCGGTGACCGGCGTCGACGGGTACACGCCCGCGTTGTTGACCCAGATGTCGATCCGGCCCAGTTGAGCGACGACCTGATCGGCCAGCACCACGACGGACCGCTCGTCTGTTGGGTCGAGGCCCAGCCCCACCACGCGGCGGCCGGACACCGACAGGGCCCCGGCGCCGGCCGCGGCGGCATCGAGATCGGGGTCGGTCACCACCACTGCGGCACCGGCTTCGGAGAGTCGCCGGGCGATGCCCGAACCGGTACCGCGAGACCCGCCGGTGACGACGGCCACCCGATCGACCAGTGACACGAGCTGCGGTATGGATCGATCGGTGAAATCGGGGATCATCCCAAAGCTCCGCAGCGCCGACCCATGACGGCAGAGTCAAACAAGCAGCCCGCTCGCGGTCAATTCGTGGCCGCGAGGATTGGCGGGCTGCATGCGTACCAGATCGTCCCCCGCCCCGGTGACCGGTGACCGGTGACCGGTGACCGATGGCCGATGGCCACCGGGACCCGGCTCGAGCCAGACTCGACAGTGATGGCGCGCCCCAGAAACACCCGCCCCCCTTCGGATGCGGTCGAGGAACCGGTCGGTGAGGAAGCGTCCGGTCGGCACAGGTGGCTGGTACTGGTATACCGGGTGCCCTCCGAGCCGACCCGGTTGCGGGCGACGGTCTGGCGGCGCCTGCGGTCGCTCGGCGCCGTGTACCTGCAGAACTCGGTGGCCACGCTACCCGCCGGACCCGCCGCCGAGCGGGCCATGCGCAAGCTGCGACACGAGATCATCGAGATGGGTGGCACGGCGGTCCTGATGGAGTCCGAGGCCCTGGTGGGCGAGGCCGACGTGCGGTCGGCATTTCAAGCAGCGCGCCACGACGAGTACGAGGAGATCGTCGACCGGTGCCAGGACTTCCTGGCCCAGGTGGAGAAGGAGCACGTGGCCGAGCACTTCTCCTTCGCCGAGCTGGAGGAGAACGAAGTCGATCTGGTCAAGCTACAGAACTGGTTCGAGAAGGTCCGGGCCCGGGACACCTTCGGCTCCCCCGGCCGGGCCGAGGCCGAGCAGGCCCTGGCCCGGTGCGCGGTCGCGCTGGAGGGTTACGCGTCGAAGGTGTACGAGGTGGAGACGGACGCCCACTGAGGACCGACCGGCCGGGCTGAGTCGGGCGGGCTGAGTCGGGCGGCCTACGAGCGCCGGGTGGCCCGCACCAGGCTCCAGCCGAGCAGGACCACGACCGCCACCGGGGCGATCCACCACACTGCGGTCGAGCTGCGGCTGGCCGCGTAGGTGACCGCCAGCGTGGCCACCACGCCGAGGGCGACCCGCCAGTCGTCTCCTACCACGAAGTCGTACCAGAAGGCCAAGAAAGCCCTGAGGCGAGCCCCTACCGCCGAGATCACGATCCCGCCACCTCGGTGGAGGGCGCCGGGACCGGTGAACGCAGGAGGGCGGTGAGGCCCAGCCCGAGGAGGGCCACACCCGGTACCACCACCAGGAGGGCGGCATCGGATCCGGGCCAGCGGGCCCCCGCTCCCTCGCTCCCCCAGAACATGCCGAAGGAGGTGAGCATCACGCCGACCACGAACTTCATCGTATTTTCCGGGACCCGGGCCAACGGCGCCCGCACAGCCACCCCGGCGCCGGCCACCACGACCACGGCCACCCCGGCGGCCACTGCGGCCAGCGGCACGTCATGCTGGTTGGTGCCGAAGGTGAGCGCGATGAAGGCCACCTCGAGCCCCTCGAGCAGCACGCCTTTGAACGCCAGGGTGAAGGCGTACCAGTCGGGCACGGAGAAGCGGCCGCCGTGGGCGGCGGCCCGGGCCGCCGCCAGCTCGTCGTCGAAGATGCGGTTCTCGTCGTGGAGAGCCTTGTGCCCGCTGGCCCGCAGGATGGCTTTGCGCAGCCACTGCAGGCCGAAGATCAAGAGCAGGCCCCCCACGGCCAGGCGCAGGCCCCGCAAGGGCACGGCCGAAAGGGCCGGTCCGAGACCGGCCACGATGGCGGCCAAGACGACCACAGCCGCCGCCGTCCCGCTGAAGGCGGAACGCCAGTCGCGAGCCGTCCCGGCCGCCAACACGATGGTGGTCGCCTCGACCGCCTCCACCGCGCAGGCCAAGAACACGGCGATGAACAGTGCCAGAGGTGTCACTGCACAATCCTAACAGGTGTTAGCTCTGATCTGCGGGGAAGGCCACACACCCGGCCGGGTCCAGGGTCAGGGTGACCCGGCTGCCGCGGTCATGGCGCACCGTGTCGTGGCAGCCGGTGAGCATCTGCCCGGCACAGGCCAGGACGTGGTCGTAGCCCCGTCCGCGATAGGCCACGTCCATCACGGTGGCGGCCAATCGGCCGGCCCGTTCGCCGGCGGTGCCGGAGCCATGGCTCGCCGCGGGCCGCCCCTGCCCGTTCGACGCCACGGCCGGCACCAGCTCGGCCACCCGGGCGACCGGGCCGAGCCGGGCCGCCGCAGGACGCACCGCCACGACGACCCGGTCACCGACGCGACCTTCGGGGTGGCCCCGAGCCCCGAAGCGGCCCCCGTCGACCTCCACTTCGACCTCGTCGGGCCCCGGGCCCCGGTCGACGATCCGGCCCGGAATCTCGGCGGCCAGGCCGGTGAAGCGGGCGACGAAAGGCGTCGCCGGCCGGTGGTACACGTCCTCGGGGCGGCCGAACTGGACCAGCCGGCCCTGATCGAGAACCCCGATGTCGTCGGCCAGGGCGAACGCCTCGGCCTGGTCATGGGTGATGTACACCGCGGTGGCGCCGGTCTCCCGACTCAGTGTGGCGATCTGGACCCGCAGGCGCTCCCGCAGATCGGCGTCCAGGTTGGAAAGAGGCTCGTCGAAGAGCAGCAGCCCGGGTTCGGCCACGACCGCCCGGGCCAGGGCGACGCGCTGCTGCTCGCCTCCCGACAGCTCGTGCGGGTAACGACCGTGATGAGCGGCCAACCCCACCCGCTCGAGCATCTCCATCACCCGCCGGCCGGCCTCGGTCCGGCTCGGGCGCAGGCGGCGCAGGGCGTAGGCGACGTTGTCGGCGACGGTGAGATGGGGCCAGAGGGCGTAGTCCTGGAACACCATGCCGAGGTGGCGCCGCTCGGGCGGCAGGTGCCGCCGGCGGTCGGCGACCACCTCACCACCCATGCGCAGCTCGCCGTCGTCGAGCCGCTCCACCCCGGCCAGGCACCGGACCAGCGTGGATTTGCCTGACCCGGACGGCCCGAGCAGCACCACGAAGCGGCCGGCCGGGATGTGCAGGTCCATGGCCCGCATGGCCTCGACCCGCCCGTAGCGTTTGACCGCCCGGCGGAACTCGACCACGACCGGCCGGGTGGTGCTCACCCGGCCGTCCCCAGGCGACGCCATCCGGCGGGGGCGAGGAGCCGGAACAGGCCCCATGCCACGATCACGACCGTCAGGGCCAGTAGCACGGCGATCACCTCCATGGCCGTCCCACCCCCGTAGTCGTAGTTGGCCAGGGCGTGGGTGATGCCGATCGAAACGGGTGGGTGGTTGGGCGGGTAGAGCAGCTGCGACACCGGCAACTCCAGCAGGGTGGCCCCGAAGGTGAGGACCCACGCCGCGATGAGTGGCCGGGCCAGTACCGGCAGCACCGTGCGCAGCCAGGACTGGGCCGGTCCCGAGCCGTGCACCCGGGCCGCCTCCTGCAGGGAGCTCTGCACCTGGCCGACCGGCCCGTACAGCACGCGCGCCGTTGATGGCAGGGCCGTTGCCAGATAGCCCAGCACCAAGAGCGTCGTGGTCTCGTAGAGATGGATTCCCAACTGATTGATGAACCTCAGGTTGTAAGTGAAGATGTAGCCGGCGGCGAAGACGATCCCGGGCAGGGCCACCGCCGTGAGCAGCATCAGATCGAGTAGCCGGGCGCTCAGCTGCCGGCCCTTGCCGACCAGCAGCCGGGCCGACACGACGCCCATGGCGACGGTCAGGGTGGCCGTGACCAGGGCCAGTCGGGCCGAGTAGAGCAGCGGTCCCCGCAGGGCCGGGCTGGCGAACACCCTCCGGTAGTTGGCCAGGGTCAGGGCGTGGCTACCGATGAGGGAGCCGAGGCCGTTGATCAGCGAGGCCGAGACCGCTCCGAAGGCCGGCACACCGAGGGCCACCGTCACCAGGACGGCCATAGCCGCCGCGGCCTGCACCTTTTTCCATCGGGACAGTCGAGTCAGACGGGGCGGACGGCTGCGTCCACCGAGGACGCGGTAACTGCGGCCCCGCAGAGCCCGGGACTGGGCCAGCAGGGCGATGCCGGCCATGGCCATCAACACCCAGCCCACCGCCGCCGCCACCGGGAAGGAGACCGGAAAGCTGTCGACCGCGTTGTAGAGGGTGTAGGTGGCCACCGGGAAATGGGCGTCGTTGGCCAGTGTGGCGGCCACCCCGAAGTCGCTGACCGACTCGGCGAACACGATGGCGAGGGACGACCACAATGCCGGCGCCAGCAGGGAGGCCACGATGCGCATGCTCCCGGCCCGGCCGGCCCCGTGGACCCTC
>JAKBAX010000162.1 GCA_021808785.1 Actinomycetes bacterium
ATTGACCGCGACGTAACCGAAGTACTCCTTCTTGGCCCCGTACTCGTGGATGTAACGGCTCGCCCAAGCGGTGTAGCCGACTGCGGCCGACACCGTCTCCGGCACCCGTACGAGCCCCGGGCCGTGCGGGGCCCGGTAGGGATCGCGGGCGGCGGAGCGGGAGTTCCAGGGGAGGCGGTACACCGGGTAGGCCAGGAGGATGGCCTCGCAGGACCCGGAGAACACCGCGTTGACGGCGTCGACGAAGGAGAAGCCGATCACCGCCTGGGTTCGGGTGTAGTGGGTCACCTGGTCCAGGCCGAGGGCGTAGGCCAGCTGCTGCGGCTGGGGGGCGGCCTGCTCGGTGGGGACAGAGACCCCGTCGATGGACCCACGGTCGAGGCCCGAGTCGCGGATGGCCGCGATCGAGGCCTCGCAGGCCAGGGCCAGCGGGGTCTTGCCCTCGCTCGACCGGGTGAAGCCGGTCGATCCGACGCCGACGATGGCGACCTGGTCCTTGGCCGGGTTGCGCGACCTCATGCCGGCTGCCCCGACGGCCGCCGCACCGGCCGGAAGACCGGGAAGGGGGTACCGGCCCTCTCGATCCACTCCAGCTCGACCGCGGTCCCGATGGCCAGATCGGACGGCTCGTAGCCGACGATGGTGCTGGTGAAGCGCAGCCCGGCCTGCTCCTCGAGCTCCACCACCACCACCGGGTAGGGGCCGGCCGCGTAGTCCACGCCGGGCGCGGCCGGGCCCTGGTGCAGTCGGATCAGAAGGTGGATGGTGCCCCGGCCGGTCACCGCGGTGGGCCGGACCTGATCCGACCAGCACGCCGGGCACACCGGCTGGGGCGGGTGGTGCCATCGTCGGCAATCGGCGCAGCGGTTGAGGCGCAGCTCCTTCTCCAGCCAGCCGGCGTAAAAAGCGCGGTTGTCGAGATCGAGCGAGTGCCCCGGGAACAGGCCGATCAGGGTGGCGTCGTCGGGCATGTCAGTGGGCCGGCAGTTCCTGCCAGACGGCCTCGCGCTTCTCGGCGAAGGCGGCCGGCCCCTCGGCCTGATCCGGATGGCCCCACATCGAAGTGAGCTCATGGGCGCCGGCCCGGCAGGCGTCGGTCAGCCCCATCTCGAGCGCACCCCAGAGGGCCCGCTTCGTGGCGGCCATGGCGGCCGGCGAGTTCCGGGCGATCTTCTCGGCCAGGGCCTGGGCTTCGGCGCGGAGGCGCTCGGGCGGGTCGACGATCTGGCTGATCATGCCGAGCTCCAGGGCCCGGTGGGCATCGATGCGCTCGTAGCGCCCCACGAACGCCATGCGCATCACCGCCTCCACCGGCATCTTGCGGATCAGGCCGATGGCCTCGATGGACACGACCTGGCCCACCGATACGTGGGGATCGAAGAACTGGGCGTCTGATGCCGCGATCACGATGTCGGCATCGGCGACCCAGTGGAACGCTCCGCCGGCACAGATCCCGTTCACCGCGGTGATCACCGGCTTCCACACCTTCTGGTGCCAGGAGGTGAAGTGAAGGTCGAAGGCCTCCACCGATTCCCGGTAGCGCTCCATCCCGACGCCGTCGCTGGCGATCTCCTCCACGTCGACACCGGTCTGGAAGGCCCTCCCCTCACCGGTGTGGACTATCACCCGCACCTCGGGGTCGCGGTCGAGCTCCAGCCAGGCTTCGGCGAACTCCTCCCGCATGCGGGCCGACATGGCGTTGAGCTTCTCCGGCCGGTTGTTGATCAGCCATCCGACCGGCCCGTGACGCTCCAGCTTCAGGTTCTCGTAGGACCCGTATGACACATCTTCCTCCGGTTCGCGCCGCTCAACGTTGCATCCACTTCGCCTCGCGGCGATCGGCGAACGCCTTCGGCCCTTCCTCCTGGTCGGGGTGTCCCCACACCGCCATCATCTCCTTGGCCCCCCGCCGGCAGGCGTCCGTGAGACCCGTCTCGAGGGCCCCCCACAGCGCCTTCTTGGTGGCCGCCATGGCGGCCGGCGAATTCCGGGCGATCTTCTCGGCCAGGGCCTGGGCCTCGTCGCGCAAGCGCTCGGGCGGGTCGACCACCTGGCTGACCATGCCGACCCGGCGGGCCTGCTCGGCGCCGATGCGCTCGTGGCGACCGGTGAAGGCCATGCGCATCACCGCCTCCACCGGCATCTTCCGGGTCAGCCCGATGGCCTCGTAGGCGGTGACCTGACCGACCGACACGTGAGGATCCAAGAAGACCGCGTCGGAGGAGGCGATGACGATGTCCGCGTCGGCCACGAAGTGGAGGCCGCCGCCGGCGCAGGTCCCGTTGACCGCCGCGATGACCGGCTTCCACACCTGGTTGTGCCAGGCGGTCAGGCGCAGCTCGGCTCGCTTGGTCCGCCGTGACTGCTCTCTCAGGGCGGCCGGGTCGCGGCTCAGCTGCTTCATGTCGAGGCCGGTCTGGAACGCCGGACCGTTGCCCGTGTTGA
Source organism: Actinomycetes bacterium (assembly GCA_021808785.1). Taxonomy (GTDB): domain Bacteria; phylum Actinomycetota; class Acidimicrobiia; order Acidimicrobiales; family Palsa-688; genus JAKCDU01. The sequence goes on from JAKBAX010000162.1 coordinate 2,446, forward strand.
CGATGACCCGCACCTCGGGGTCACCGTCCAACTCGAGCCATGCCGCCTCCAGCTCCTCGATCATCCGGGCGTCCATGGCATTGCCGACGTCGGGTCGGTCGAAGATGAGCCACCCGACCCGGTCCCGCCGCTCCACCTGGAGCGCCTGGTAAGGGGACGTGCCCATCACGGCCACCGTCGGATCGCAGTATGGGGCCCCATCAAGTGCATCATTTCATGTATACCAGGCGCCCGGTCACCGCTCCGCGGCCTCGAGAATCCGCGGCCTCGAGAATCCGCGGCCTCGAGAATCCGCGGCCTCGAGAATCCGCCGCCTCGAGAAGCCGCCGCCTCAAGAAGCCGTCCGGCCTCCGTCGACGACGAGCGAGGTGCCGCTCACATAAGCGGCCAGGTCGCTGGACAGATACACGACCGCGTCGGCCACATCCCTCGGCTGGCCGACCCGTCCCAACGGGATGGCCACCGCCGACAGGCTCTCCCCGTGGTCCCCGACGATGCGGGCGTCGGACCTGGTCATGGAAGTGTCCATCACACCCGGGTGCACCGAATTGACCCTGATGCCGTGGGGCCCCAAGAGGTCCCCCAGCGAGTACGTCAGCAGGCGCACCGCGCCCTTGGAGGCGCAGTAGGTGGGGAACATGCCGTGCCCCCGCACCCCGCCGATGCTCGACAGGTTGACGATCGAGCCGCCCCGACCCCGCATGACCCGGGCGGCCGCCTGGCAGCCGAAAAAGACGCCCTTGACGTTGACGTCCATGATCCGGTCGTAGTCCTCCTCGGTCCAGGCGAAGAAGTCCTCGACTCCGAATACACCGGCGTTGTTGACCATGATGTCGAGCCCTCCGAACGCCACGGCGCGCTCCACCGCGGCCACCAGGTCGGCCGGGCGGGTCACGTCGGTGCGGACGAACTCGCAGCTGCCGCCGGCCTCGGCCACCAGCTTCGAGGTGCTCGGTCCCCCCTCCCGAGGATCCTCGCGGACATCGGCGATGACCACATGGGCGGCCCCCTCCTCCGCCACGCGCACGCAGATGGAGCGGCCCATCCCGCTCGACCCCCCCGTCACGACCGCAACCTTTCCTGCCAGCAAGCCGGCCACTGCCACCTCCCGGTTCCATGGATCGCCAGAAGGTTAGGTAACCGGGACGGCCCGCCGCTCTTCTCTCTATCTTTGATACCGTTCCCGGCGTGGGAACCTCCTCCGTCGACCGGGGACGGGCCATGCCGGGCCGCAGGCCAGGGGGTCCCACCGGCGGCCGCAGGTGAAGCCGACGGCGCTGGTGGTCGGCGGCACCGGGCCCACCGGGCCGCCCATCGTGTCGGGCCTGGCGGCGCGGGGCTTCGACGTCACCCTGTTCCATTCCGGGCGTCACGAGGTGCCCGAGGTGGCCGAGTTCCGGCACCTGCACGGCGACCCGTTCCACGAGGACGGCATCCGGTCCGCCCTCGGCGCCGACACCTACGACGTCGTGATCGCCACCTACGGCCGGCTGCGCAGCATCGCCGAGGTGCTCGTGGGCCGGGCCGGGCGCATCCTCTCCGTGGGCGGTGCCCCGGTGTACCGGGGTTTCTTCGATCCGGCCGTCCACGACCCGCCCGGGCTCCCGGTGCCCACCCGCGAGGATGCTCCGCTGGCCGAGGAGGACGCCGACGGGAAGAGCTACCGCATCGGGCGAACCGAACAGATCCTCTTCGAGCTGCACCCGACCGCCACCCACTTCCGCTATCCCTACGTCTACGGGCCCCGCCAGCTGGCCCCCCGGGAGTGGTGCGTGGTCCGCCGCATCCTCGACCGACGTCGCTTCCTCATCCTGGCCGACGGGGGGTTGACGCTGATCCCGTTCGGCTACGTCGAGAACCTGGCCCATGCCATGCTGCTGGCCGTCGACCAGCCGGACGGGTCGTGCGGGGAGGTGTTCAACTGTGGCGACGAGGAAGCGCTGACCATCCGCCAGGTGGCCGAGCTGATCGCCGAGGAGCTGGGCCACGAGTGGGAGCTCCTTTCCATGCCGGGGGAACTGGCCGTCCCGGCCCGGCCGCTGATGATGAACTACATGACCACCCATCGGGTCCTCGACCTCTCCAAGCTCAGGACCCGGTTGGGCTACCGCGACGTGGTCCCGGCCCGCCAGGCGGTACGCCGCACGGCCCGCTGGCTGGTCGAGCACCGCCCCCAACGGGGCGGCTACGAGGAAACGGCGCTGGAGGACCCGTTCGACTACCCGGCCGAGGACCGCCTGGCCGCCTGGTGGCGCGCCGCGGTGGCGGCGCCACCCGAGCTCGGCTATGCCACGCCACCGGGCTTCGGCAAGTCCTACGCCGGTCCGGGCGCCCGCCGCGTCCGGGCCGACACCCGTATCTGAAAGAACCGGAGGTAGCCGTGGGACTGTCGGGATGGAGCCTTCCCCTATCACCCAACGGGCGGGCCTCGCTGGTGCCGCCGCCGCCCTGGCACTTCTCCGGCACCGCCATCGGTGTCGACTTCCGGGCCGACCCCGAAGCGGTGGCAGCCGTTGTGCCACCTGCACTGCGACCCGAGGGCGATGGGGCCGCGACGTTCGTCTTCGTAGAGTGGTCGTCGAGCGCCGATTCCGACCCCCGGCTGGCCGCCGATCCGGCCAGAGGCCAGTACCGGGAAGCGTACGTGGCCGTCCACGCCCGGCTGGACGGGGCCAAAGTGGGGCGCGTGCCCTACATCTGGGTGGACAGCGACCTGTCCCTCGCTCGGGGCCACATCCAGGGATTCCCCAAGAAGGCCGGCACCGTGGCCCTGACCAACGCGGTTCGTATCGGCCGGGGCGGTCCGCGGCTCGAAGCGGGAGCGCGCTTCGCGGCCCACGTGTCGTCGGTGGGGCGCCGCCTGGCGACCGGCTCGGTGGAGCTGGCCGAACCGGCCCCGGAGGGCTTCGTGCCACGGGCCATGCGGCTGCCCCTGTGGCACACCCGCCTGGTGCCGGACCTGGCCGGTGGACCACCACTGGTCCACGACCTGGCTCGCAACCTGGTCACCGACTTCGCCATGTGCGACGTGTGGACCGGCCCGGCCGAGCTGGAGGTCGGCGGGTCGGACTTCGAGGAGATCGACGCCCTCCGGCCCGTCGAGGTCACCGGCGGATTCCGGGGGGCCATCGCCTTCACCATCACCGGGGCCGAGATACGTCCCGCCTGATCCACCCGGACGACGCTCCGTCTATGTTGGTAAAGATAGATGCCGGACGCCGACAGGCGCCCGGGGAAAGGGGAATCCGGGCCATGCCGGACGCCATCACTGACGAGGGGGTGGAGCGGCTCCGCCAGCGGATCGGGGTGGCCCATCCACACCCGCAGCCACCCCGGTACCACCTTCCCAACGAGGACTCCTTCCGTCACGTGGCCGAGGCCTACGGCGACGACAACCCGCTGTGGTGCGACCCGGAGTACGGCCGGGGGACCCGATGGGGCTCTCCGATCGCCCCACCCCACCTGGTGGGCGGCGACACCTTGATCGGCGAGGACGAGGTCGTCTCTTTGGACGAGGCCACCGCGGCTCTGCTCAAGGGTGACCCCCTTCGTGGCGTGCACGCCTTCTACTCCGGATCCTTCCGGGAGTGGTGGAACCCGCTCCTACCGGGCACCCGCGTCAGCAGGCGCAACGCCCTGGTCGGCGTGCACGACAAGCGGAGCGACTTTGCCGGGCGGGCCGTGCACGAGTGGTCGGCCGAGGTCTTCGCAGCCATCGGCGGCCCGGTGCTCTCCGGGCAGTACCTGCTCATGATCCGCACCGAGCGGGAGAAGGCCACCGAGCGCAAGAAATACGACCAGATCGAGATCCGCCCCTACACCGACGACGACATCGCAGCCATCGACGAGGTCTACCGGGCCGAGCGCGACCGGCGGCGCGGGGGCGAGCCGCGCTACTGGGAGGATGTCGAGGAGGGGGACGAGATCGGACCGCTCGTGAAGGGCCCCCTCCGGGTCACCGACATGGTCGTCTGGCACACCGGCATGGGAATGGGTATCTACGGGGTGAAGGCCCTGCGGCTGGGCTACGACCAGAGGCAGCGAATCCCCCGCTTCTTCAAGGCCGACGACCTCAACATCGCCGACGTGCAACAGCGGGTCCACTGGGATCCGGAGTGGGCCCGTCGAGCGGGGAACCCGGCCTGCTACGACTACGGCCGGATGCGCGAGACCTGGCTCATCCACCTCTGCACCGACTGGATGGGCGACGACGCCTGGCTGTGGAAGTTGGACTGTCAGTTCCGGAAGTTCAACTACGTCGGGGACACCCATTGGATGGGCGGGCGGGTGACCCGCAAGTACCTGGCCGAAGGCGACCGGCCGGCTGTGGATCTGGAGATCTGGGGCACCAACCAGCGCGGCGAAACCACGGTGCCGGGCCACGCCTCGATCCTGCTCCCGTCCCGCCGGCACGGCGATGTGCGGCTACCGGAACCGCCGGGTCGGGCCGCCACCTGCCAGGAGACGCTGTCCGCCCTGGCTGAGCAGTTCGCGTCCGGCTCGCTGTGACAGTGGCCGCCGAGACCGGCCTGGTCGTCGCCCGGGTGGACGACGGGATCGGTGTCCTCCGCCTGTCCGATCCGGCCCGGCGCAACGCCCTCGGGAAGGAGATGAGCGACGCCCTGGCCGAGCAGACCGCCGGGGTGCTGGCCGGCGGGGCCCGGGCCATCGTGGTCACGGCCGAGCCTCCGGTGTTCTGCGCCGGCGGGTCGCTCGACAACCTGCTGTCCGGGGAGCACCCCCTCGAGGCCATGTTCGCCGGCTACCAGGCGCTGGCCGGCGCGCCGGTGCCCACCGTGGCCGCGGTCGCCGGCCCGGCACTCGGTGCCGGGCTCAACCTGGCCCTGGCCTGCGACGTGGTCCTGGCGTCCGAGTCGGCCCGATTCGAGTCGCGTTTCATGGGCATCGGCATGCATCCAGGCGGTGGCCACTTGTGGCGCCTGGCCCGACGGGCCGGCCGCCAGGGGGCGGCCGCCATGGTGCTGTTCGGGGAGTCCCTGGATGGCGAGCAGGCGGTGCGGGTCGGGCTGGCCTGGCGCTGCTACGCCGATGACGAGGTGGAGCCGGCTGCTCTGGATCTGGCCCGCCGGGCCGCGGCCCGGCCGGCGGGGCTGGTCGCCCGGGCCAAGGAGACCCTACGGGCCGCCGCCGCCGACGGGGACGGGGACCGGGCCTTCGAGGTGGAGATGGACGCCCAGCGGTGGTCCATGAGCCAGCCCGACTTCGAGGCCGCGGTACGGGCCATGAAGGCCCGCATCCAGGAGGGCCGAGCAGGACCACCCGGCTGACCGGCCCGCTGACCGGCCCGCTGGCGGCCCGGTGGCGCCCGGCTCCGCAGGGCCTATCCTATTCAAGCTATATATGATAGCCTGTCGGTTTGTCCGATCTCAGAGCGGCCGGAGCCTGTTAAGTGACCGTAACCCAGATGGCTGCGACATCTGCACTCGAGCGATCCCTGGTGCAGTTGCTACTGCAGCATCCCATTCCCGGGGACCAGCCGCTCGTCCGCTCGGGAACCGAGATCTACAGCGGGGCCCGGCTCCGACAGGCCGCGTCGGAGCTCTCCGAGCTGATGGTCGAAGCCGGCGCCCGTCCCGGCGGCGTGGTCGCCGCCCTGGTCAGCGGGGGAGCCAACCCGCTGGTGGTCATGTACGCGGCGTGGCTGGCCGGCACCGTCTACATGCCCTGCAACGACCGCCTGACGAATCCGGAGATCGTGCAGATGCTGGCCGATGCCCCGCCGAGCGTGGTGGTCGGACCGGCGGATCGACTCGAAGCGTTAGGGGTGCCGGCGGGCCGGGTGCACGAAGTCGGGGAGCTGCGCTGGACCAAGGGCCGGCCCGGCATCGATCCGGGTCACACCTACGACAGCGACGTGGCCTTGGTGATGCGCACGTCGGGGACCACCGGACGGGCCAAAGCGGTGCTACTCCGACACTCCGGCACCCTCGACGGGCTCGATGCCGTCCTGGCCCGAATCCGCTCCAACTCGGGCGGCCGGCGCCCGGGTGGACAGCCGACCACGCCCAACTTGATCCCCGTCTCACTGGCCTTGTGGGCCGGTATCTACAACACGTTGTTCGCTTTCCGGGCCGGCGCTTCTGTCGTCGTGCTGGGGCGCTTCAGCACGCAGGAGTTCTCCCGGATCGTCAAGGAGCTGGATATCCGCTCGACCGTGCTGGCCCCGGCCATGATCACGATGCTCAACGACGATCAGTCACTGCGGGACCTCGAGCCCCTTCGCTTCGTCCGTTCGATCACCGCCCCGTTGCGCAAGGAGGAGGCCGAGCGCTTCTTCGCCCGCTTCGGCATCCCGGTCCTCAACTCCTACGGCCAGACCGAGCTCGGGGGAGAGGTAGTGGGGTGGACGGCGGCCGACGTGAGGGACTTCGGCTCGGCCAAGCTCGGTTCGGTCGGGCGGCCCCACGGGGGCATCGACGTACAGGTGAGGGGACCCGACGGCGCCCTGCTGGGCCCGGACCAGCCGGGTGACATCTGGGTCCGTTCGCCTTTTTTGATGCGCGGCTACGCCAGCGACAGCGAAGCCCTTGGCGACCGCCTCTCCGATGGCGGTTACCTGCGTACCGGTGACATCGGCAGCGTGGACGGCGACGGCTTCATCTGGATCCAGGGCCGGGAGAGCGACATGATCAACCGCGGCGGTCTCAAGGTCGTCCCCGAGGAGGTGGAGGAGATTCTGGTCGGCCACCCAGACGTGGCCGACGCCTGCGTGGCGGGGATCCCCGACCCTCGGCTGGGCGAGGTGCCCTATGCGTGGGTCGTGCCGGCCGGAGCTTTCGATCCGGCGGCCCTCGAAGCGAGATCGGAA
>JAKBAX010000163.1 GCA_021808785.1 Actinomycetes bacterium
TGTGCTGTCCGGTGAGCGTTGTCGATCGTGTCCTTGTCGCTCGGGGTCATCAATATCAATCCTAACCGCACCGTCTCCCAGTATGATACTTGGATGAACGGAATTACGGGTGAGAAAGTGCCAACCGTCTCCCCGAGGCGGTAGGCGAGGGGGTCGAGGGTGCCCGCGCCACCCTCGAGACCTTCTACTACGCGCTCAACAATCAAGATGCCGCCACCCTCGAGGCGGTCTGGGCGGGCGATCCATCAGTAGTGCTCTACAACCCGCTCGGCGGGATCGTGCGAGGACGTGGCGCGATCGGCGATCTGTACCGGAAAGTGTTCGACAGCGGCAGGGGGGTGCAGGTCTCCTTCGTCGATGTCGTCGAGTATGTAGGCCCGGACCATGTGGTCTTCGTCGGTCGAGAGACGGGCAGCTACAGCGGAGTCGATGGGACTCAGGTGCCGCTCCACGTCCGCACCAGCCGCTACTTTCGGCGAGAAGGCACGTGGCCGCCAGTACCACCACCACGGCGGCATCGACGACCCCGATGCGCTCGCTGCCTACCAGTCGGCTGTGGGCGGTTGAGGGGCCGACGTCTTGCTGCCGAGAACCCATCCGCCCTGGCGCCAAGCGCTTCCACTTCGACCTGCAGGTGAATGACCTCGACCAGGCGACTGAGAGCCTCTGCGGGATCGGAGCCAGCCAACCTGACTTCCAACCCGGCGCTGGGCGCTGGCGGGTGCTGCTCGATCCCGACGGCCAGCCGTTTCGATAGGGGGCGGCTGGAAGAGCCCTCTCCATGGCGAGACAGATCAAGCACCCGGACGGGAAACCGACGGGACTGAGCCTGTCCGACCTACCGGGAGAGCCGAGCCAGCCGCCTACCTTACCGCTTGCGGAGACAGTCAAAAGCACGTCGACGGCACATCGCCGAGCTGGCCCTGACGCCGGGTGGTAGAAATCATCGCGTGAGCATCCGCGTCGCAGCCCTCGACCACGTGCAACTTGCCATGCCCGCCGATCGCGAGGGCGAGGCTGAGGCGTTCTACTGCGGCGTACTCGGCTTCACTGTCCTCGCGAAGCCAGAGCCCCTCGCGTCCCGCGGTGGCCGGTGGTTCGCTTCCGGGACTGTTCAGGTACATCTCGGGGTGGAGGAGGACTTCAGGCCAGCGCGCAAGGCGCACCCCGCCCTGCGCATGGACGGGTTCGATGACCTCGTCGCGAAGCTCGAAGGGGCAGACGCGTCCTGGCGCTGGGACGAGGAGCTCCCCGGAGTCCGGCGCTTGTACGTCGACGACCCCTTCGGAAACCGCATCGAGGTGATCGACAACGCTGGGTAGCTGGCCCTCACCGGTGCAGGATGGCGTTGAAGGCGGTCCCGAGCGCCTCGAGCTGTCGCCGGAGGATCGCGCCGGCCAGCGGTGGCTCTCCGGGGGGAGCGATGTCGTCCAGGGATCCCCCGCCGGGACGTTCACTGCGAGACGACGACGCTCAGTCGGCAGGTAACCGCTGCGAGCTCAGCAGGAAGGACGAAGGGCAGGTCGCTGGTCGGGCGGAACTATGGTGACGGCCCGAGGACCATCTGCCGCCGCCACACCGCGACCAGGGTTGGAGAGGTGTGGAGTGCCAACTGCTCGCGGAACTGGGCGTAGCGGACGCCGGCCGGTGTGGTGACCGAGGCACAGAAGCCGCCCGGACGTAGTGGGTCCCCGCTTTCCAGCCCGTAGAGAGCACCGGCGCCGAAGCCGGCGGCGTGAGCCTGTAGGTGCCGTAAACCTCATCTGGGGGTTCCAACCAGGGAGGACGGGCTGGAAGGCATTCGAGGTGATCATTGGGTAACACGACTCTGACAGGCGGTAGGACCGCAGGTGGTAGGAGGTCGATCCCGCGATCTGCAGGTCCTGGTCAGGTCTTCAATCGACTATTCGGCACCCACAGGCCGTTGTGGGATGGTCTTCCGGTTCGCACACGCGTTCCCCGTTGGCGCCTGGCTGGGCGCCCCGCAGATGGTTGGTCCTATGGGACTGGTGGCGCTAGTCGATGTGAGGCTCGCCCGGGACCATATCGAAGATTTCGCTCGCATAGGGCTTGACATTGACCCTGCGTCAAGGTTGGACGATGGGATCATGAACGAGCTCAACACAACCGGGCCGCCCGCTGGCACTCTCGCCGGCGGGGGCCGTGGCATGGCCGCGCCGGGGCCTCGGCGCCCGAGCCTTCGGGCAGGGAGGTCGCTGCCGGCGGGCGGTAGCGGCGGTGCGGTCGACGCACGAGGTGTCCGCAAGGCATTCGGAGACCACGTGGCTCTCGACGGCATAGACCTGCAGGTGGCCGAGGGGACGGTCTTCGCTCTGCTCGGGCCCAACGGCTCGGGCAAGACCACGACCGTGAGGATTCTCTGCACCTTGTTGGCGCCCGACTCCGGCTCGCTTCGCGTGGCCGGCCACGACTTGGACCGAGAGCCTGAGATGGTACGAGCTGCCATCGGCGTCACCGGCCAGTTCTCGGCCGTGGACAAGCTGCTCACGGGGGGGGAGAACCTGGCGTTGATGGCAGACCTGGCTCATCTGGGCCGTGCCGCTGGGCGGAGCCGTGTTGCTGAGCTGCTCGAGCGCTTCGACCTCGCCGAGGCGGCCGACAAACCCTCAGCGACCTACTCAGGTGGGATGCGCCGCCGCCTCGATCTGGCCATGACCCTCGTCGGGGAGCCCCGGGTCATCTTCTTGGACGAGCCCACGACGGGGCTCGACCCGAGGGGCCGGCGCGCCATGTGGCAGATGATCCGGGCCCTGGTGGCCGAGGACAAGGTCACGATCTTCTTGACCACCCAGTACCTCGATGAGGCCGACCGCCTGGCCGATCGCATCGCCGTGCTGGACCACGGAACGGTCGTGGCCGAGGGAACGCCGGACGAGCTCAAAGCCCGCATCCCCGGTGGACATGTTCGCCTCGACTTCGCCGACCCCGAGGCCCTGGACTGCGCAGCCCGCCTGCTCGACGCCCCCGTTCGCGACGACGACACGCTCAGCTTGCAGGTCCCAAGCCAGGGCGGCGTTGCTGGCCTGCGAGCCCTGCTCGACGACCTCGACCGGCACGGCATCGACGTCGAGGCGCTCTCGATCCACACCCCAGACCTTGACGACGTCTTCTTCGCCGTCACCGGCCGCGCAGCAACCACTTCAACGGATGGCGAGCGATGACCGCCACCTACGCGCTTCGCGACAGCTCCACGATGCTGCGTCGCAACCTGCGCCGCATGCGCCGTTACCCGAGCACGACCCTGTTCCAGATTCTCTTGCCCGTGGTGTTCCTGCTACTGTTCGTCTACGTCTTCGGCGCCACCTTGGGCGACGGGCTTGCGACCAGGGCCGCCGGGCGGCCCGGCTACGTCAACTACGTCGCTCCCGCCATCATCTTGCTCACCGTGGCCGGAGGAGCGACGAGCACCGCCATCTCGGTTGCCACCGACATGAACGAAGGCATCATCGACCGGTTCCGGACAATGGCCATCTGGCGGCCCTCGGTGCTCGCCGGACATGTGATCGCCGCCATGATCCAGAGCCTCGTGGCGGTGACGGTGGTCATCGCCGTGGCGGTGGGCGTCGGGTTCCGACCGAGCGCCGGCGCGCTCGGCTGGCTCGCCGCCGCGGGGGTGCTCGCCATGATCACCCTGGCGCTCACCTGGCTCGGGGTCGTCTCCGGTCTGGTGGCCAAGGGTCTCGAGAGCGCCAGCAACACCCCCATGCTCTTGATGCTGCTGCCGTTCTTGGGCAGTGGCTTCGTTCCCACCGCTTCCATGCCCGCCGGGCTGCGCCAGTTCGCCACCTACCAGCCCTTCACCCCCTTCACCGACGCCATCCGGGGCCTCCTAGACGGCGGTCCGACGGGTGGCCATCTCGTGGTCAGCGCTACCTGGTGCGCCGGCATCGCGGTCGTTGGCTACGTTTGGTCGGTGAAGCGCTACAGCCGAGGGCCTCGGGTCCCACCAGCCCAGTGAGGCCCGAGCAGGCGACCCGCCCGGGGGACTTCCAGACGGACGAGGTGCTGAGCATCGGCCAGCTCGCCGCGCACGTCGGGGTCACGGTGCGGGCCATCCGGCACTACCACAAGGTCGGCCTGCTCGCCGAGCCCGGCCGCGACACCTCGGGCTACCGCCGCTACGGTGCTCGAGCCGCGGCCGACCTGATCCGGATCAAGGCGCTCGCAGACGCCGGGGTCCCCCTCTCCCGGATCCGTCAGCTCCTCGACGCCGACCCCGACGACTTCGCCGAGGCCATCGCCGAGATCGACCAAAGGCTCGCCGAGCGCATCAGCGAGCTCGAAGACCTCCGCCGCCAGCTCGCCGGCCTGAAAGCCGCAGAGCGCTCGGTGCTGCCGGCCGAGGTAACCCGACTTCTCGACCAGATGCGCTCCCTCGGCGTCAGCGAGGCGACCATGACCTTCGAACGCGACGGGTGGACCCTGCTCATGACACTTTCGCCTGAACAGGCAGCCAAGTCGGCAAGCGAGAAGAGCGCCGCCCTCGCCGACCCGGTCTTCCAACAGCTCTACCTCCGGTGGGACCAGGCTCGCGACTGGGATCCCGACGACCCTCGCCTCGCTGACCTGGCCGTCCAGACTTCTGCCTGGCTCGAGGAACAATCAAGCGGCCCTCCACCTGCCGACCCGCCTGCCGGGATCGCCACCGTGTCCGCCTTGCTGTCCGCGCAGCTGCGCGGAGACTCACCCGCGTGGCGTCGCCTCGACGAGCTGTCTCGCCAGAGCCGCAGGCCCGTCGCCGATCGACGGGGGAAAGCGATGAAACTACCGGCCAGCTCCAGCGGTCGATGAGGAGCCGCTGTCCCAGCAGCAGCCGAACCGTCCGCCACGACTCCCGACGACGGCAGGACGGCGTACCTCTCGGGCTGTCCGCAAGGGGATCCCCAAACGGGACCGGGCCACCCCCCGTGCCCGGCTCGGCACGTCGGTCGCTCCTGGTCGGACCGCAACGTCCAAGTGCTTGCAACTGCAAGCGCGAGCGGCGCCCGGGCTGCCTACTGTCGGGCCGCACCTACGTAACAGGTCGTTCTGCGCATTTCGTGACTGACCGGGAGGGCGCCGGCTCGGGCACCGACTCAGCCTTCTGGTCGCAGCTTCGACGTGCTGGAACGGTGAGTGGTGTCCTGCAGAATGCCATTCGCAGCAGGCTCTGATCCCCAAGTCGTCAGATCGTGTCGAGGGTCTATGGACGCGGTGGATCAGACCAGGCGCGCGATCTTGTCCTGGTCGGATGCTCGGGTGGGGACATGGACGGACATGGTGAGCCCCGGATGGGCGGGGAACTTCGTCTCGATGACGTCGATGTGGATGATGCCGACGTCGGGGTGACGGACGGTGATCTTTCCAGTGAGAGCCTGCTCGACGTTGTAGCGGCTCCACCACTCGCAGAACCGCTCGCTTTCTTCTTGGAGGGCGAAGCGTTCGTCGCCGGGGTGCTCGGCGGCAGCAGCGCGGAACTGGCCGAGAAGGTGGCGGGCGCGCTCTTGCCAGCCGACGGTTCTGCGTGCGGTGGTGGCTTTGGCGAAGTAGAGCCACATGAGGTTCCGCCGTCGCTCGGGGAGTGAGCCCGGCTTCCAGAGCCGGTCGAAGGGGTCGTTCCAGGCGAGGAAGTTGAAGCGGGGTCCGAGCAGGCAGGCGGGTGCGGGCTCCAAGGTGGTGAGCAGCCGGTTGAGCTCGGGGCCGACGTCGTCGGGCATCTGGTCGGGCTCGGGCACCGCGAGGCCGGCGAGGCGGCGGAGGTGGCGGTGGGACTCGGCGTCGAGGCGGAGCGCTCGGGCGAGGGCGTCGACGACTTGTGGGCTCGGGTCGACGGGCCGGCCTTGTTCGAGCCATGTGTACCAGGTCACGCTCACGCCTGCGAGCTGCGCGACCTCTTCTCGGCGCAGCCCCGGCGTGTTGCGCCGACCGCCGACGGCATAGAGACCGAGGTCTTGTGGGTGCAGCTCGGAGCGGCGGGCACGGAGGAAGGCGGCGAGCTCGGCCCGCCGGGTGGCTGCGGGGTCGGACACTGCGGTCCGCATGGAAATAGCGTACCGCTCTCCTGGTAGTCGGACTGCTAGTAGAAATACCACCAGGCAGCCGGTAGGGCGGCGGGTTTACTTTGATCGTGGGCCGGTGTCACTTGAGCACCGAAGAGGGCCCCGGCGACATGCCTCGGGTCGTCTCCGTCAATCTCCTTCGACGCCAGCTCTGGTGAAGGAACTGGCAGACACGTGAAGGCGATCACATGACGGAGAGCCGACTCGCCAACGGGCGCATGGAGCGAAGAGGTGCAGCATCGTCCGCCGCCCGCACGGCGCAGGACGCGTGTGAGACCACGGGGACGAGCGGTCGTGGATCCCAGCGCAGCCGGCTCGTGATCGGCATGCTCTCGCTCGCAGCGGCGGCTCTGCTCCTCGCCGCCTGCGGCGGCGGGCCCGCCTCGTCGACGGCTACCACGGTCCGGGCGAAGGCGGCCAGGTCCACACCGTCGCCGACGACCGATCCGGCCTCTACGGCAGTGCTCGCCGCTTACCGCGCAGCGTCGGCTGCCTTTGAGCAGGCGCTGGCGACCGCCAACCCCGCAGACCCGGCGCTGGCGGCGACGATGATCGACCCGCAACTCCAGTCGGTGAAGGCCAACCTGCTGGCTGACCAGCGCGAAGGAATCGTCGGCCGGGGTTCCGTGAGCCTGCACCCGAAGGTGGTGGCGGTTACGGCCACCACCGCCACGGTCGTCGACTGCGCCTACAGCACCAACGAGCTCGTCTACGCGAGAACAGGCAAGCCCGTTCCACCGGTCACGCCGCCCGAGAACGACGGGATCCGAGCGACGCTGGACCTGAGCAACGGCTCGTGGCGGCTCGCCAAGCAGACTGTGACCGAGGGGTCATGCGCGCCGGGGTCGTGATCACCGCCGCGGTCGCGGTCACCGTTACCGCGCTTGTGGCTGGCGCCGCGCCGGCGTGGGCTGGCGACGGCTACGGCCAAGACAACTACGCCGCCGCGCAAGCCTCCGGAGGGCAGCTCACGGTCCAGGCGGGCCTGACAGACAGGGATGTCGAGCTTCAAGAGTCGCTGTACTTGGCCGCCCTCCTGCTCTCGACGGTGACCGGCCGGCCCATCGACGAGGTGGACGACTTTCAGATTGGTGGCGCATAGTTTCTCGGGGCTTGATCACCGACCGCCCCGCGAGTGAGCAGACGGCTGCCCTGTGCAGGGCATATGCATGTCGCCGTAACCAGCGAGTTCGTCGGGTGCAGAACTCAATGGTCGCGCGATTGTGCGGAACCCGCCACCATCGGTTGCCGATTTTGGCCGCCTCTTGCATACGCACAAGCCGCTGAGCGAGAATTCGCTGAACTCTCGCTCACCCCGGCGAGCCCCAAAGAGGCTCTACGTTGCTGACCAGCATGTTTGGGTCGGCGGCTTGTGGTTTATGGGGCGAGTTTGTGGGGTCCTACTCAACTCCTGCATAGGGCAAAAAGGCGGCGCGCCAGGGCACGGGCGGTGCGGCACGCTGCGGCTTAGCGCATCGAGGCTGGCGGCGTGAGAGCGCTGCACAGGGCATGCCCCATGCAGCGCCATGCAGTTGCCCTGATCAACGGTGCTCGGAGCTATCGGCACCTCGGGGGCGCTGATCGTGCTGCTGACCGGCGATCTGGCGGCCGTCGCCGCCGGTCGCTGTTGCCGCCGCCGGCCGTAGTTGGTTGAGTGCTGCGCACGACCACAGTGTGGCCGGATCGACATCGTGGCGCCGATTTTCGGAGTCGCCCCCGCATCCACCGCGGGTGCCCGAATAGGGGAGGTGATCGGGAATCGTCTCCGGGCGTGTCTGGCGGGAACGGCCGGGACCGGGGCGTGTTCGGCTTGGATGGTGATCGTCGAGGGTTCCCTTCCGTACGCAGCATCCGCTTGGCGTGGTGGTCAACCGGCCGCGGTGTGGCCTGACCGATGATTTTGGCGCGCGGTGCTGGTCTGGACGCCGAAATGCCGACTCGTGGGAGGCTGGCCTCATGCGGAAGCTGACCTTTGGGATGAACCTGAGCCTGGACGGCTACATCGCCGCGCCCGGCGACGACCTCGGCTGGAGCGTGCCGTGCGACGAGCTGTTCCAGTGGTGGTCCGACCGAGTGGGGACGACGGATCTGGCGCTGTATGGGCGCAAACTGTGGGAGACGATGAGCTCCTACTGGCCGATCGCCGACCAGCAGCCTGGCGCCACACCGGCGGAGATCGAGTTCGCCCGCCGCTGGCGGGACATGGCGAAGGTGGTGTTCTCCTCGACGACCCGCGCGGTCGACTGGAACACCCGCCTGGTAACTGGCGACGCTGTCACCGAGATCGCCCGGCTCAAGGCCGAGGATGGCGGCCCCATGGACATCGGCGGCGCCACCCTCGCCGCAGCGGCCATGCGGGCCGGGCTGATCGACGAGTACGTGCTGGCCACCGCACCGGTCTTGGTGGGTGGCGGCACGCCGTTCTTCACGGCCCTGGACAACTGGGTGAACCTGAACCTGGTGGAGACCCGGACGTTCACCGACGGCGTGGTCCTGACCAGGTACGAGACCAGGCACTGAATACCCGACCTCGGGCCGATCGGGTGGTCGCCGTCATGGACTTGACGACTGAGCAGGCGTGGGGGCTGCTCACCAACAATCTGTGCGGCGAAGCGGGCGTTGACCTGGGGACGTCGGGGGATAAGGGCATCATCGAGGCGCTCCTCGAGACCCGGGCAGTCATCGGCGTGCCCAAGTGACTGTCCCGCTGACCGAAGCGGCTGCGGACTCCCGCCCGGCGCCGAGTCGCCGAGCGTACGTGCGTGCCGGTGGGGGATCCTCTTGCGGGCGACAGGTCTCGGAGCGCGCCCAGGGCGCTCATGGTGCGTGCCGCGTTGAGCGGGACGTGGTATCGGGAGGTGATGCTTCGGCTATGCAGGTAGATACCTGCATAATCGGAAGCGTGAGCCTCGGAGCCAAAACAATGGACCTGGTCTTCAAGGCGCTGGCCGACCCCACCCGACGGCTCCTGCTCGACCGCTTGCGCGAGCACAACGGCCAGACCCTGAGCGGGCTTTGCGAACGTCTGGGCATGGCGCGCCAGTCGGCGACCCAGCACCTCGACATACTCGAGCGCAGGTGGCGGACCCCAACAGGTGCTGGTCCCGGCGGTTTCCATGCCAGGATTCGCCCCTCGGTGCAGGATGTCGTGGTGAGCCAGCTCAGCGTGCCCGTGCGGCT
>JAKBAX010000164.1 GCA_021808785.1 Actinomycetes bacterium
CGCCGCCTTGGCCCGCCCGATGCCGTGCTCGGCGCTGATCGAGCCATCCATCGAGGCCACCAGCTCCAGCACCGCCCGGTCCAGTGTCTCGTCCTCGGGGTCGGGGCCGACCACATTCACGTGCAGGTTCCCGTCGCCGATGTGACCGAACAGGACCAGCCGGGCGCCGGGTGACACCTCGGCCACCAACTCCCGCACCGCCGGCTCGAACTCGGCCAGCCGGGACTGTGGCAATGTCACATCCAGCTTGTGGGGGACGCCGAGGGCCGAGACGGCCTCGGTGTGGCGCTCCCGGTAGGCCCACAGGCGTTCCACCCCGACCGCATCGGTGGCCACCGCTGTGGCGTCGTCGGGCAGATCCAGGCCGGCCAGCACCTCGAAAAGGGACTCGCTGGGGTCGCGCCGGCCGGCGCACTCCACGAGCAGGTACACCGGCCAGTCCCGGGGCAGCGGGGCGGCCAGCCGGCCGTGTCGGCGCACCAGGTCGAGGCCGTCGCGGTAGAAGATCTCGGCCGCCTGCAGGCCCTCGGCGCCGCGCCGGGCCGCATCGAGGACAAAAAGAGCCGACGTGGTGGACTCCAGGCCCATCAGGGCCACCACCCGTTCCTCGTGGGCCGCCACGAGCCGGAGGCGCGCCGCCGTGATCACCGCCAAGGTGCCCTCCGAGCCGACCATCAGCTGGGACAGGTCGTATCCGGTGTTGTCCTTCACCAAGCCGCTCAGTCGGGAGACGACCGTCCCGTCGGCCAGCACCGCCTCCACCCCGACGACCTGGGCCCGCATGGGTCCGTAGCGCAGCACGTGCAGGCCACCGGCGTTGGTGGCGATCATGCCGCCGACGGTGGCCGTGTCTCGGGCGGCCAGGTCCACGGGGAAGACCAGCCCGGCGTCGGCCGCCGCCGCCTGGAGCCGGCCGAGGGTGACACCGGCCCCGGCCGTCAGCTGGCTGGCCGCCTCGTCCACCGAGCCGATCGAGCCCAGGCGGACGGTGCTGAGCAGCACCGGCCCCGGCCCCGGGCCGGCCGCCGGCACCCCGCCTCCCACCAGGCCGGTGTTGCCGCCCTGCACGACCACCGGCACCCCCGCCGCCGCGCACTCGGTCATGACCGTCGCCACCTCGGACGTGGTCGCCGGGCGTACGACCATTCGGGCCGGCCCGTGGAAGCGACGGGTCCAGTCGGTCTCGAAAGGCGCCTTGGTGTCGGGGTCGTCGAGGACGTGGGCCGGGCCGACGACGGCCCGCAGCCGGTCGGCCAGCTCGGGCGGAGCGGGGCTGTTTCGGGGGGAGGTGGAGGCAGCCATCTGACAGAGTCTTAGCCATGTCGGAGGCCGAGCGGGTAACCGTGACCCTGAAGGGCGGGGTGGCCGACGTCCGGCTCAACCGTCCGGAGAAGATCAACGCGCTGGACCTGCCCATGTTCGAGGGCCTCCGCTCGGCGGCCCAGCGGGTGGCCGCCGATCCCTCGGTGCGGGCCGTGGTCCTCTCGGGCGAGGGCCGGGGCTTCTGCGCCGGGCTCGACCTCGAGTCGATCACGTCCATGCGCGACGGCGCCGGGGGGACGAACCGCCTGGCCGAGCGGGCGGAGGCCAGCATCGCCAACCTGGCCCAGCAGGCGGCCTACCTGTGGACCGTCCTCGAGGTGCCGGTGATCGCCGCCGTACACGGCGTGGCCCTAGGGGGCGGGGCTCAGATCGCTCTGGCCGCCGACTTGCGCATCGTGGGTCCCGACGCCCGGATCTCGGTCCTCGAGATCCGCTGGGGGCTCGTGCCCGACATGACCGGTACCGCCGTCCTCCCCCGCCTGGTGGGCCTGGACGTGGCCAAGGAGCTGACCTGGACGGGCCGCATGGTGGAGGGCGAGGAGGCGGTGCGCATCGGCCTGGCCACGCGCACCGCGGCCGATCCCCGGGCCGAGGCTCTGGCCCTGGCCACCGAGATCGCCGGCCGCAACCCCCACGCCGTGCGGGCCGCCAAGCGCCTGCTGGAGCAGTCGGGCCGGGTGCCCCTGGCCCAGCAGCTGCTCGACGAGTCGGTGGAGATGGGCCGGCTCATCGGCAGCCCGAACCAGACCGAGGCGGTGCAGGCGTGGTTCGAGAAGCGCGAGCCGGTATTCTCGGATCCTGGGTAGGCTCAGGGCTGTGACTGAAGCGACCGAGGCTCCCGCCACCGACCAGACCGACACCGAGATCAACGAGCGCACCGAGGCCGCCATCGCCGCCTTTCGGCGCCAGCTGGAGGGGCAGGTGTCGGTTCCGGCGTCGGTCGTCCAGGACGGCCTGCTCGACCTGTGGGGCCTGCTCCCCGCCGGCGACAGCCGGGCCGTCGTCGAGCGCTGGCTGACCGAGACCCTGGAGCGGAGCCTGTACTCCGTCACCGACGTCGACTCCCGGCTGGACTCCGTCCTCGCCCGTCAGGACTGATCCCTACCATGGTGGAAACCGACGGAGCCCGCCAGAACGTCTCGTTCCCGAGCAACGGCGGCGAGGCACACGGCTACCTGGCCGTTCCCGCTACCGGGTCCGGTCCCGGGCTGGTCGTCATCCAGGAATGGTGGGGTCTGACCTCCCACATCGCCGATGTGACCGACCGGTTCGCGGCGCAAGGATTCGTGGCGCTGGCTCCCGATCTCTACGGCGGCTCGACCACCCACGACGCCGACGAGGCCGGGCGCATGATGCAGGAGCTGCCGCCCGAGCGGGCGGCCCGTGACCTTTCGGGGGCCGTCGGCTATCTGCTCGGCCGCGACGAGGTCGAAGGCGACCGGGTCGGCGTGGTCGGGTTCTGCATGGGCGGTGCCTTTGTGCTCACCCTGGCCACCCAGGAGGGGGCCCGGGTGGCCGCCGCGGTGCCGTTCTACCCGGTCGGCCCCATGCCGGAGGACTACTCCGGCCTACAGGCCGCGGTCATGGCCCATTTCGGCCAGTCCGATGCCTTCATCCCCATCGGTCAGGCGGCCGAGCTGGCCGAGCGTATCCAGGCCGGCACCGGTCAGGCGCCGGAGATCCACACCTACCCGGCCGGTCACGCCTTCCTCAACGACGAGAACCTGCTGGGTACCCACGATCCCGAGCAGGCCAGATTGGCCTGGGACCGGACCGTCGCCTTCCTCCGCTCCCACCTGGTCTAGCCCCCTCCGGGATCGCCGGTCAGCCGGCCCGGCAGCCCCACCGCCCGGCCGCCTGCTCCACGACGAGGGGGAGGCCGAAGGCCTCCGACATGGCGGCATCGGTGATCACCGCCTCGAGCGGGCCGGCCGCCACCACCCGCCCTTCGCGCAGGAGCAGGCCGTGGGTGAACCCGGCCGGGATCTCCTCCACGTGATGGGTGACCATGACCGTGGCCGGGTGCTCCGGGTTGGTGGCCAGCCGGCCCAGGTAGCCGACCAGCCGCTCCCGCCCGCCCACGTCCAACCCGGCGGCCGGCTCGTCGAGCAGGAGGAGCTCCGGTCGCCCCATGAGGGCCCGCGCCAGTAGCACCTGCTGGCGCTCGCCGTCGGAGAGGAACCCGAACGGCCGGTCGGCCAGGTAACCGAAGCCGGCGGCGTCGAGCAGCCCCCGGGCCCGGGCCCAGTCCTGCGGCCCGTAGTCCTGCCACCACGGCTCGAGTGCGCCCCGGCCCCCGGAGACGACCACCTCGGATGCGGTGATTCCGGGCAGGAGCTTCTTGACCAGGGCGGTCGAGACCAGCCCGATGCGCTCCCGCAGGCGCCGGACGTCGACCCGGCCCAGGGTCTGGTCCAAGATGCTGACCTGGCCCCGCGTCGGGTGCAGGTAGCCCGACGCCAGCTCGAACATGGTGGTCTTGCCGGACCCGTTCGGTCCCAGCACCACCCAGCGCTGGCCCGCTCCCACCAGCCAGTCGACGGCCCGTAGCACCGCCAGGTCGGGGCGGTCCAGGTCCACCGCGTCGAAGCGGAGGGCGGTTGACGGCGTCGGTGGCATGGGCGCCCGACAACGTATCCTCCGGTCCCGACCGGCGCGGATTACTGAATGGCGCAACGGTCCCCGTTTTTTCCACGATGGAGGCATGGCCGGACTCCCCGAACTCCTCTCATCCGCCCTCCAGCCGGCCTTCGATCGGTTGGAGGCGGGGGCCGATCCGGTGGTGCGGCCGTCCACCCGCCCCGGGGTGGACTTCCAGGCCAACGGGGCCATGCCCCTGGCCAAGCGCCTGGGCCGGCGGCCGGCGGCGGTGGCCGACGACGTGGCGCGGGTGGCCGCGCTCGACGAGCTGTGCTCGGCTGTCGAGGTGACGCCCCAGGGGTTCATCAACCTGACTCTCTCGGACTCCTGGCTGGCCGAACGGCTGGGGGCCCACGCCGCCGATCCCCGGCTGGGGGTGGCCCGGGTGGCCGACCCCATGACCGTGGTGGTCGACTACTCGGCGCCGAATGTGGCCAAGGAGATGCACGTCGGCCACCTGCGCACGACCGTCATCGGTGACTCCCTCTGCCGCCTGCTCGCCTTCGCCGGCCACACCGTCATTCGGGAGAACCATGTCGGCGACTGGGGCACGCCGTTCGGGATGCTCATAGAGCACCTCATCGACATCGGGGAGGAAGAGGCCGCCCACGAGCTGTCGGTCGGCGATCTCGACACGTTCTACCGGGAGGCCCGGGCCGCCTTCGACGACTCGCCGGCCTTCCAGGAACGCAGCCGCAACCGGGTGGTGCTGCTCCAGTCGGGTGACCCCGAGACACTGCGCCTGTGGCACGTCCTGGTCGACCAGAGCATCGCCTATTTCCAGGCCGTCTACGACCGGCTCGAGGTCCTCCTGACCCCCGGCGACGTGATCGGCGAGAGCTTCTACAACGACCTGCTCCCCGTCGTGGTGAGGGAGCTCGACGAGCGGGGCCTCCTGGTGGTGAGCGACGGGGCCCGCTGCGTGTTCCCGGCCGGCTTCGAGAACCGCGACGGCAGCCCGTTGCCCCTCATCGTGCAGAAGTCCGACGGGGGGTTCGGCTACCCGGCCACGGATCTGGCCGCCCTGCGGGACCGTTTCGGCCGGCTGGGCGCCGACCTGGCGCTGTACGTGATCGGCGCCCCCCAGGCCCAGCACCTGGCCATGTGCTTCGCGGTCGGCCACTCCGCCGGGTACCTCCCCTCGCCCGGCCAGGCCGTGCATGTTCCCTTCGGCAACATGCTCGGGGCGGACCGCAAGATGTTCAAGACCCGGGCGGGTGGCACGGTCAAGCTGGTCGACCTGCTCGACGAGGCGGTGGCCCGGGCCGGTGCTGCGGTGGCCGAGCGGTCCGAGCTCGATGCCGAGGAGCGGGCCGCGGTGGCCCGCCAGGTCGGCATGGGCGCGCTCAAGTACGCCGACCTGTCCACCGACCGCATCCGCGACTACGTGTTCGACTACGACCGGATGCTGTCCTTCGACGGCAATACGGCGCCGTACCTGCAGTACGCCCGGGTGCGTTGTCTGTCCATCTTCCGCCGAGCCGGGCTCGACGCGGTGACCTACATGGACGGCTCGGTGAGGGTCGGCCTGGGCGAGCCCGCCGAACGGGACCTGGCGGTGGCCCTGCTGGGCTTCGCCGCTGCCATCGACGACACGCTGGCCACGTGGAGCCCGCACAAGCTGTGTGCCTACCTGTTCGACCTGGCCGGCCTGTACACCACGTTCTTCGAGTGCTGCCCGGTCCTGAAGGCACCGACGGAGGACCAGCGCGACAGCCGGCTGGTGTTGTGTGCCCTCACTGCGGCCACCCTCGGCCTGGGCCTGTCGGTGCTGGGCATCGAGGCCCCGGAGCGGATGTGACCGGAGCGGATGTGACCGGGGCGGACGTGACCTGGTCGGGCGCCGTTCGCACCGAGGCGCCGGCCCCCTACGGCTCTAGTCTCCTCCTGTGCGCATCGCCATCGGACCCACGGCTCCCGAGTACGCAACATCCGCGGTGGAGGCCGGGGGCGGCCAGGTGGTCGAGCTGGGACAGCCGGCCGACGGGCTGGTGTGGGTGTCACCCCGCCACCTGACCGAGCTGCGGGCCGTTCTCGACGCCCAGCCCGGTATCCGGTGGGTGCAGCTGCCCTTCGCCGGGGTGGAGGACGCGGTGGCGTCAGGGGTGATCGACGGGTCGCGGGCATGGACCTGTGCCAAGGGCTGCTACGCCAAGCCGGTGGCGGAGCACGCCCTGATGCTGGCCCTGGCCGGGCTCCGCCTCCTGCCGGAGCGGATCCGGGCCACCTCGTGGGGCCGGCCCGACGGCACGTCGCTCTACGGGGCCCGGGTGAGCATCCTCGGCGGGGGCGGGATCACCGAGGAGCTGCTCCGCATCCTGGCCCCCTTCGGCGTGCGGGCGACCGTGGTGCGCCGCCGGGCGTCGGACCCGGTACCCCTGGCCGACGAGGTGGTCGACACCGGGCGCCTGTCAGATGCGCTGCCCGGTTCGCTGGTGGTGTTCCTGGCCCTGGCCCTGACCCCGGCGACGCGGGGCATCATCGGTGCGGCCGAGATGGACCTGATCGGACCGTCCGGCTGGTTGGTCAACGTGGCCCGGGGGGGCCATGTCGACACCGACGCCCTAGGGGCTGCTCTGGCCGCCGGTCGTCTCGGTGGGGCGGCCCTCGATGTCACCGACCCCGAACCCCTGCCCGAAGGGCACCCTCTCTGGCGCGAGCCCCGCTGCATCATCACGCCCCACACCGCCGACACCTGGGACATGATCCTGCCGCCTCTGACGGCCCGGATCTCGGCCAACGTGGCCCATTTCGCCGCGGGGGAGCCGCTCGAGGGCGTGGTCGACCCACAGGCCGGGTACTGAGATGCCGCCGGCCGGGCGCTGAGGCGCGGCGCATGGTGGTGCACCGGTGGTGGGAGGTGTGCGCCACTTGCGGGCGGGTGTGGGGGCTCGACGAGCTCCGTTGGGTCTGCGCCTGCGGCGGCCTGCTCGACCTGATCGGGCCGCGGTCGGACCCGGTGGCCTCCGACCGGCGGCCGGCCGACCGGTACCGTTCGCCGCTGGCCCGCTATGCGCCGGCCCTGCCGCCCGGCTCCGGACGGGTGGACCTGGGCCTGACCGTGACCCCGCTCTTGGAGGTGGGGCGGGGGACCTTCGTGAAGTGCGAATTCGAGCAACCCACCGGGTCGTTCAAGGATCGGGGTGCGGCGGTCATGATCGGGGCGGCCGCCGAACTGGGGGTGACCTCGGTGGTGGTCGACAGCAGCGGCAACGCCGGAAAAGCGGCGGCCGCCCACGCCGCGGCCGCCGGCCTGCGCTGCACCGTGTATGTCCCCGCGGGGACGGCCCCGGCGAAGCTCGAGGCCATCACCGGCTACGGGGCCCGGGTTCTGGAGGTGCCCGGCGGCCGTACCGAGACCGCGGCGGCCGCCCAGGCGGCTCTCGGTACCGGTTCGGAGCATCCGTGGTACGCCAGCCACGTCCACCAACCCGTGTTCCACCACGGGGTGAAGACCCTGGCCTTCGAGCTGTGGGAGCAACTGACCCGGCCGCCCCGGGGTACGGACCGGGGCCGCCCGGTGGAGGACGCCACTGTCGTGGTGCCGGCCGGCAACGGCACGCTGGTCCTGGGCCTGTGGCTCGGCTTCTCAGAGCTGGTGGCGGCCGGCCACCTCCGGCGCCCGCCGGCGCTGGTGGCCGTGCAGTCCGAACGCTGCGCCCCGCTCGCCGGGCGGCGGGTGGACCCGGCCGGGCCGACGACCGCGGCCGCCGGCATCGCCATACCCGCCCCGGCCCGGGCGGCCCAGGTGCGGGGCGCGGTACTGGCGACCGGAGGCCGCCTGGTGACGGTGGGGGAGGGGGAGATCGAGGGCGCCCGGGAGCATCTCGACCAGCTCGGATGGGCGGTGGAGCCGACCGCGGCGGTGGCGTGGGCCGCGGCCGACCGGCTCACCGGCCATCGAGGCGGGCCGGTGGTGGCGCTGCTCACCGGGCGATAGGCCTGCCTGGCCTGCCCGGCCGGTCAGTCCAGGGAGACGGCGTCGAGGCGGGCCGTGGCGAAGGCCCAGGGGCCGAGCCGGAACGATCCCCGCCAGGCGGCCACCACCCGGTCCCGGAGGTCGATCAGCTGGCCGGCGTGGCCGGGCAGCTCCACGGTGGTCGGTTCCGGGCCCGGGTTGAACACCCGGATCTCGATGCGCCCGCCCCGCCGCCGCAGGGCCGAGACCCGGGCGCCGGACAGCCGCAGCCGCTGGCCGCGGGCCGGCAGGTGGCCGGCCCCCTCGGAACGCATGGCGATCAGCGGTGTCCAGGTGGCATCGGCCAGCGCCCAGGGATCGACCGCATGCCGCGCCAGCGCGTAGCGGAAGACGTGCGGCCCCGGTAGCTGGGCGTCCCGTAGGGGTACGGGGGGGCCGGCCACATTGGGCCGGGCCGGTGGCGCCGGGCGGGCCAGGATGCCCACGGCCCGGAGAAGGGTGACCGCCAGCGCCGAGCCGTCCTCGACCAGTTCGTGCTCCAGGAGGCCCTGGTGGGTGATGGTGAGCGGGCCGGCGGTCACGAACCGGCGCGACGGGAAGGTGGCTAGAGCCGGTTCCGCCGGCCCCCCCTCGGCCCCGGATCGGACCACGGTGGCAAAGGCGCACTCCGCCTCGGTGCCGGCGACCGACCGCCCGAGGGGGAACATCGCCCGTACCCGGTGGTCCCGGCCGGTGTGGTCGAACGAGGTGGTCACCCTCACGACGGCCTCGCCGGAGCGCACGTCGATATCGGAGATCACTTCGGTCGGGGTGTCCCACCGGTACCAGCGTCTGGTCCGCACGACGGACCGCACCGGGCCCCGCTCGAGCACCTCTATCTCGACCTTGGTCGGGGTGTCGACCGGGGCGCGCCCGGCCGGCGACCAGTTGTAGGTGTCCCCCTCGTCTCCCTCCTCGACGATGCGATTGAGGCCGGACAGGCCGTCGAGCGCCAGGCCGCCCGAAGCGCGGTCCACCCGCACCCGGCACCGCCCGTTGTCCACTTCGATGGCCTCGTCGCCTTCGGTCACCACCACCTGAGCGATCGCCCCACCCGGCGGCGACCGGTCCGGCGCCGACCCGCCCGCCGCCGACCCGCCCGGCGCCGACCGGTCCGGTTCGGCCCAGCCCGGGTGGACCCAGCCCGGCTGGGCCCAGCCCCACCCCGGTACCGCCTCGACCCGGGCTGCCACGCGCTGCGAGGCGGCCCGCTCGACGCGCACCGTGAGCGGCCGGTCCCGGCCGGCGCCGGCCCGGGCCCATGCCTCGGCCATGACCGGAGCCATGGCCGGC
>JAKBAX010000165.1 GCA_021808785.1 Actinomycetes bacterium
ACCCAACAACGTGGAGGTGGACCGTGGCCGGAAGCATGAGGCTGGTCAGAGGCAAGGACGTATGGGAGCTGCGTGCTTACCTCGGCCGCGACAGCACCGGACGAGTCCGCCACAGGTACGCCACCTTCCAGGGGTCGAGGCGCGAAGCAGACAGGGCCCTCGCCCGACTCGTCGCCGACACGGAACGCCAGCAGACGACCGCGCAGGTCGAGGCGCCGCGGACCTGGGGGGAGAGGACAACCGTCAACGACGCCATCGCCGCCTGGAGGGACAATGGCTGGGAGGACCTGTCCCCCACCACCGTCCGGCGCTACGAAGGGCTGTGGGAGACCCACGTCCGGGGTGCCATCGGGCGCCGGCAGATCGCCGGTCTCAGCCCCTATGACGTCGAGCGGTACTTCCGTGCCCTCAAGGCCAACGGGATGGCGGAGGGAAGCGTCCGTCAGATTCGGGCCATGCTGCACCGAGCTTGTCGGCTGACGAAGAAGTGGAGCGGCGGAGCACTGCCCAACCCCATTGCAGACACAGAGCTGCCGTCTTGGTCCCTCGACGACAAGACGACGGTACGTGCGCCCTCGACCGATGAGGTGAAACGCATCCTGGCCGCTGCCTCGGAGGAGGACGTCCGCATCGCAACGGCCGTTCGGGTTCTCGCGGCCACGGGAATGCGTCGCGGTGAAGTCTGCGCGCTCCGGTGGTGCGATATCGACGGCGAGGACCGGCGGGTCCGGGTCGACGAGAGCGTCGTATGTGCCCGCGGCGGGGCCTCGGTCAAGCCCCCGAAGACCTGGGCGAGCGTCCGCACCGTCGCTCTCGATCCCTACACACTCAGAGTGATCACGGAACTGCGTTCCGAGCAGGAACAGGTGGCCGCCTCCTGCGACGCGGTCATAGACGACCGGTCATTCGTGTTCTCCTTCGAACCCGGTGGCCAGATACCGCCTCATCCCGATGCCCTCAGCCACGCCTTCACCAGGATCAGGCGCCGGGCCGGGGTGCCGCCCGATGTCCACCTGCACTCTCTGCGGCACTTTCATGCCACCGCCTTGGACCCGGTGATCAGCGAGGCCCAGAAGCAGGCCCGCCTTGGTTGGTCGACGGTGCAGATGGCCCGGCATTACACCGATGGGGTGCCGGAGGAGGACCGTCGTGCGGCCGAGCACGTAGCTGCCCTGTTGGATTGAACAAACCCGGGGAATACAGGCCGGCCGCAGGGCGGCCGGCCGTTCCGATTTTGACTGGCGCACGGGTTGGGGGCGGGGCCGTAAAGGGTTCGCTCGCTTTGCTCGCTGTCTTCGTCGCCCTTGACTGCCCCTTCTTGGTTGGTGTGGGGGGGTTCTCCGGCGAGTAGTCGTTCGACGGCGCGGCGGGCGATACGGAGCCGGCCGTTGATCTTGAACACGGGGAGGGGGAGGTCGCCGCGTTCGATGGACCGGTAGAGCGATGCCCGGCTGGCGCCGAGGAGGACGGCGGCCTCATCGACCGACAGGAGTGGTTTGAGGTTAGGCATCGCCGGTCGCTCCTCCTGTGGTGGTGGTGCGGGTTCCTTGGCGGGCGGTGCGCCGCTGGTCGGCGGCGTGGCTGGCGGCGGTTTCGGCGAGCCAGGCGTCTCCGTCGCTGGTCCAGCCCCGCCCGGCGTACCGCCAGTCGCCGATAGTCACGGCGGCGTCGCGGAGGTCGTCTCCGTCACGCTGGAGGTTCCATTGGTGGCGGGCGGCTCGTAGGGCGGTGAGGGTGGTGGAGTAGGCGCGGCTCTTGGTGAGCCAGTGGCCTCGGAAGCCGAGGGTGTGAGCCCAGGCCCGGAGGCGGAGGTGTTCGAGCTCGGGTCGTCCGCCGAGGTCCCAGGCGGTGCGGACCATCATCGCGAGGTGGGGGCCGATCCGCTGGTCGAGGCCGGCGAGGTCGGCGGCCTTGAGGCGGCGGTCCAAGATGCCGTCGGGGTCGGTCGACTTGGTGGCGTACTTTGCCAGATAGCCGCCGACCATCTTCGGTGGTTTCCCGTCGGCTCCGATGGTCTGTATGTCGAGCTGGGCACCCCAGCGGAAGGCCCGGGGCGCTCCGGGGCTGTCCGGGCCGGGGACGGAGACGGCGGGCACGGCCCAGGCGACCGCGGCCGAGAGCAGGGCCGTGTCAAACGGGGCCGGCGGGACGGCGGCCGGTCCGCTGGGGGCGTCGAGGCGGATGACGGCGTGGAAGTGGACCGATCCCCGGCGCTGATATTCGGCGACCTTGGTGAACGCCAGGCGGACATGGTGGCGAAGGTGGCTGCGGGGGATGCCGGCTTGGCGGGCGAGGGACCGTCCGATGGCGATGGTGGTGCGCCGCCACAGTTCTCCGGCGTGCGCGTTCCACAGCACCGCGGCGATGTAGTCGAAGCAGTCGCCGCAGATGGGCTGGCCGACCAGCGGGTCTGCCGGTTCATGGACCGCGTGGCAGGCGCGACCCCGCCCGTGGCGGCAGGTGCCGGCACCGGGATGGCAGGGAAATGTCAGGGTCCCGTCATTGTGACGGCAGGCGTGCACCGCCCCGAAGCTCGGGGCGGTAAGCGTGACGAAGACCATGGGATGGGCGGCGATGGACTCGGGGACGCCTTTGCCGCCGCGCAGGCCGGCGGCGACGAGCTGGTAGGCGTCGGCTTGGTAGGTGGCCGAGCAGGTCGGGCAGCGGGTGGCCCGACGGTGCCCGCACGCCTTGAGCAACACCCCGTCGGGTAGGCCGGCGCTGGCGAAGTGGCCGATCACCTCCCCCGTGGCCGTGTCGACCCGGTTGGCGGCGCCGGTGAGGCGCACTGGGTGGCGGCACCATCCTGTCGCTTTGGCCCGGCGTTGCCATGCCTCGAAGGCTTCGGGGTCGGCGGCCCGGTCGAGCACCTCTTCCAGTTCGGGCCGCTCCTGGCCACCGGTGGTCATGGCTGGTGTCCTCTGGCCGTGGCGGCCCGGGCGGCGAGGCGGGCGAGGGTGGTGTCGTCGAGGTAGGCGGCGCGTACCCGTACCGGGACGCCGCCTTCGTGGAGGAGATATCCGACACCGCGGGAGGCGGGGTCGATATCGGCGCGGGAGTAGCCTTCGGCGGCCCAGCCGGCGCCCAAGATGGTGTCGGAGGCGTCTCGGGTGGGGCAGCGCAGCGCCCAGCGGAACCCGAACAGGTCCCGGACGCTGGTCGGCACGATGTCCGACGACGGCCTCTGCGTCGCGGCCAGCACGATGACTCCGGCGGCCCGGCCGCGGGCGATCAGGTCCCGGAGGGACTCGGCGAGGCGGTCGCGGGTCTTCTTCTCCCCTGAGGCGAGGTAGAGGGCGAGTTCGTCGATAACCACTACGTGCAGGCCGAGACCGTCGTCGGGGGCGACCTTGCGCCGTTTCCAGGCGAGGAGCTGGGCGTAGCGGGCATCCATCTCGCCTCGCAGATGGTCGAGGACCTCGATCGCCTCCTCCAGGGAGGGTCCGACCAGGCGGGCGGCGCACGGCTCCCAGGCGGCCAGCTCGAGCCGTTTGCCGTCGAGCAGCCACAAGGTGACGGTCGGGTCCAGGGCGGCGGCGGCGACCAGGAGGGACAGGGCGGCGGACTTGCCGGCGCCGGGCTCCCCGCCGAGGAGCAGGTTGTGCTCGGGTAGCGAGACGTTGACGGTGTTGGCGTCCTCGTCGAGGCCGACCGGGATCGGCTCCCACAGGCTCCACCCGCCCGCGCTGGCCAGCGAGCAGGGCAGCGCTGGGCCGGCGAGGGGGTCGCGTTGGATGACCGCCACCGTGGCGATCGAGGCGCGACGGGGATCCCGGCTGACCCGAAGGTCGGCGACGCCCATCGCCGCGGCGGCCACCTCAGCCGCGTTGTCCAAGTCGGTGGCCGACGTGCCAGCCGGCAGACGCACCTGGAGCCGGTAGCCGGCCGGCGTCTCCCTCACCTTGACGATCTGTGGGGTACGGCCCATCTTCAGCCGATCGAAACCGGTGGTCCGTATGGCGGCGCTGAACCGTCGGCGGACACTGGCATAGCGCAGCTGCCGCCACGCCAACCGGCGGGCCGCCGGCCATGCGGCCACGGCGGCGACCGGGACGGTGGTGACCACCGGCCCGGCCACCACACCGATAGCACGGGTGCTGTAGAGCCAGGCCGCTGCAAGAGCGGCGACGATGGCGAGTTCGAGGCGGAAGCCCCAGGCGGTGCGGGAGGCGGCCGAGAGAAATGTCTCGACCGCCCCCTCACGGTTAGCCACCGGAGCCCCCGACGAGGTTGCCGACCGCCTGGAGCACCGCCCGGACCAACTGCTCGGCCACACCGGTAGCCAGAGCAGGGAACAAAGCGACGACCAGGACCACAACCGCTGCTGTCTTGAACCTCATGGGGGCCTCGCTTACGAGGCGGTCCGGCTGGCGCCGGCCGACTCGATACGGACCGCTCGGAAAGCGACACCCGAGCGGTCACCCATCGCCCACGGCTGCGCCGTCAGCCCGACCAGCTTCAGCGCCGCGCCCTGGCCGACACCTTTCGGTTCGCCGAGAACCTTGACCGACAGCACCTCGGCGCCGCCGTCGACCAAAGCCACCACCTGCAGGCCGAACACCGGCTGGCCGGACTCGTCGACCTTGGCCGTCTTGGTCTCGAAATCGACCACTGCCTCGGGCGGGCCGGCCGCGATGAAGATCATCCCTGCGGTATCAATCGGAAGTTTCATGGATTCGTCTCCTGTTCTGGCCACACGGGTGTGTGCCCAGGACAAGTGGACGCCGGAGACCGGGGACGGGATAAGGGCGTCGAGGAGACGTCTGTGGACGTCTGTCGACGTCTCTTCCGCCGGCCGTTACGTCCAGGTCCTCGGCTGGGATGCCGGCGGTGCCCGCAGTGGGGCAGAATCGGGTGTCATGACCGCCCGGTCGCCGCGAAACGAAGCGCTCTGTCAAGCGATGGAAAAGGCCGGCCTGAGCATTGAGGCCTTAGCCGAATCCGTGGGGACTACGCCGAAGTCGGTGTGGAGGTGGCGCCAAGGCGTCGTCCCTCGGCGGGTTGACCTAAAGGCGAACGCGGTGCGTGTTCTCGGGGTCGACGCGCAGGACCTGTGGCCCACCGAGACTCCTCCGGAGTTACCCGAGCCGCCGGACGCTTCCGAGGAGATCGTCGCTGCGTGGGCGCACCGCTCCGATGCCCCTCGGGACACCTGGTGGCTGGTACTGCACCGAGCGGAGCGCCACATCGACCTGCTCGGCTACGCCCTACAGTTCCTGCCAGAGGACAGCCCCAGCCTCGACCGTCTCCTCCTGGCCCGAGCCGGCCAAGGATGCTCGGTGCGGATCTGCCTGGCCGACCCCGACAGCCGCTGCGTCGCCGAGCGCGATCACGAAGAAGGCCTTGGCGGCACATTAGTTAGGGGCGCGCATCCGGACCGCCGTCGACCACTTCCGCCCCCTATTCGACGTCGAGGGGATCGACCTTCGCTACCACCGGACTCCCATGTACAACTCGGTCATCCGTGCCGACGACGAGGTGCTGGTGACCCCGCACCTGTACGGGTTGAAGGGTTACAAGGCGCCGCTGATGCTGCTGCGGCGGGTACACGACGATGGCATCTTCGACAACATGACCAGCCACTTCGATCGGGTGTGGGCCGGCGCCACGCCCATGCCGGCGCCATGAGTCGCATCGATCACTACGACGACCCGGATGCGCCCCTGGCGAACTCGCTCCTTCCTGCCGCTTCAGCTGTCGTCGCCGATGACCAGGGCCGCATCCTGCTCGCCCGCCGCCGCGACAACACGTTGTGGACCGTTCCAGGCGGCGCCATGGAACCAGGAGAAACCATCGCGGATGCCGCTGTGCGGGAAGTCGCCGAAGAGACCGGCGTCCAGGTCGAGATCACCGGCCTCGTAGGCATCTACTCGAGCCCCCGCCACGTCGTCGAGTACGCCGATGGCGAGGTCCGCCAACAGTTCTCGGTGTGCTTCTCCGGCCGACCGGTATCAGGCACACCGACCGCAACGGACGAGACCAGCGAGGCCCGCTTCGTCGAACCGGAAGAGTTGGAGCAAATCGACATGCACCCCTCCATCCGACTGCGCATCGAACACTTCATGCAACACCGGACCCAGCCCTACTTGGCTGAGCGGACGCCGACAGCATCCTGCCAACCGCAGTCAGCTCTTCCTCCAGCCGGGGCCACGCCGAGCGGAGTGACCGAGTGACGACATGATCGGGGCCGTAGCGGGATTCCACATCAGCCAACCGCTCCTGTGGCGTCATGTCCTCACCGTTCGGACCCACCGTCAGATCGCAGTAGTCCAGTATCCGAGCGATGTCGCTGTCCTCCCGACGGAACTGCCTCAGTGCGTCAGACAAGTCCCGAACTAGCGCCTCCTCGGCGGCACCCCCATGATGCGCTACGAGAGTCGCCAGCCGGTCCTGTCCGACGTTCCTCAGGTAAACACCACCATCGAGCGGATGAAAGCCCTCGATGGCCAACACCGGTGCGTACCCGATGTCATGCAGGTACGCGGCGGCGACCAGGACATCTCCGTCGGGTACAGCAAGGCGGGTAGCCAGGGTTGCAGCCTTCTCACCGACGGCCTTCGAGTGCACCCACCGAGCGCCCAGCGGCGACAGAAGCTCCCGCGCTCGGTGCTCTGCCCACGAAACATCCTCCACGACTGAAGCCTACGATGCTCCAACGGTTCCAGGCGCTCGGGGGGCAGCGTGCTCTCTGGGTTGGTTCGTGCCTGTACCGGACGGGACGCCAGCTTCCGGCTCCGCCGGGCCGGCTCGCCCTGCGGGCGCCCGTCCGGATCTTGGCTCCACGACAAAGACCTGGTGAGAACCTTCCTTACAGGACCAAGCCGACCATAAGTGCCCAGCACGACCCTCATGACGGGCAGCAGACCGCATCCTCCCTCCGACTGCGAGCCCGCTCAGAGCCGGCTCGATGTAGCCGTTTAGTTAATTAAGTTAAGTTAGGACGAGGATGATGTATCAGGGATCGCGGCCACATTGAACGGAGGAGTCCCAGACATCGTAGAGGTGTCGTTCGATCGTTCGAACAATATCTGCCAAGGCTCGGACGTCGTTAAGACCTCTACATTCCAAGTAGATGTTTCGCCAGAGGTGAGGTTAGGTGCCATGTCGAAGGATCCAGTCATATAGACCAAGTAGACCGATTGTTGAAGATTCGACCAGGCTGGGAATCCCTCAACCTGTTGGAGCTGCGGAATGAGCCCTGACAGAGCACTAACAGTGCCCAGGGTATTGCGCCGTATGTTGATGGAGTCGATACGACGGTATCGACCGGTTGGAGAAACTCGTGACTGGAGCCATGACGTCAGAGCTGCACGCTCTGCGCTGTCAGATGGAGTACCTGCGGTCTTTGAGATCACTATGGCTTTCCGATGAGTTGCAGGCAGTGAACTCACGATCCCGCCTAGCAGGCCCGATACGACAAGGCAACCTACAGCCATGATGCCGCCACGTCTTGTCATGAAGCGCCGACGGCCCTCATTGGCAATAATCATCGTCCGGACCAGCTTTCACGAGTGATATCCGACATTGAACGACCATTCTGACTGATTGCCATTCGGGAAAACCCCATTGAGGCAATAACCACTACCAGGCTGACAGGGCTGGTTGACCACGTAGTTGTTCCAAGTATGCGAGTAAATCCCGCCTACCCCAGGCTTCCACAAATTCAGCCCCGAGGTGGTATTCGTACCTTCAACGATGTTACTCAACGAATTGTGATAATCATTAATGAAGGAACCCGACTCAGCGATACAGGCGCCGTTACCAACATAGGGATCGGTATAGGCGGGACTGGCGGGATTAGCATTCGATCCAAACCCGACACCAAACTGAGAGGTACCTTGATACCACCACACAGTGACATCCTGGCTTGCCGGACCCGAATACGCCAGTTCCAAGTAGCCATTTATGGGATCATGCATATCAATCCAGGTAGCGGCACTCTCCTGCCCGATCGAACCCGACTGATAATACTCGTTTCCTCCCTCCATCCACTGATTACAGGGGTTCCCACTGTACATTGAAACCTTCTCACGTAGGTAATCACCCGCCACCCTTGAGACATCAACGCCATTAGGATTCTCCGGCACGTAGGCCTCTATGGCATACAACGGAACCCCGTCTTCGCAACCATCGGAGGCCCATGTATTGGCTCCCGCCGAATTGGGGCAATGCGTATCACCGTTGGTGGCGTAAGCTGTCGAAATACCGGTGACGAAAACTGGCCCGAACGCGAACGGGATCACTAATGAGAGTCGATGGAACATGCGACGCATTAGCAAATGCCCCTTTCCGGTATTAGCGAAGCTCAGAACATAGCTGCTCGAAATGGATCCTAAACCCGATCCTGGCGCGCCGCAATAGATCCCGTGCGAAGTTGGGCGACAACTGCGGCAAGCGCCATGGGGATCGGACGCCTCGGCTGTGACGGCAACGAAGGCAAAGCGGTCTGCCTGGCCCTCGGCTCAACGGCCTGCCCCCGGGCGAGTCGTCGTCAATCCGGGGTGGTGGGCCTTCCCACAGATGTGGCCTCAACTCGGTGAGGAGCGCCCCACCAATGGCCGAGCATCCCTGACCGCCAAGAGGCTCCGCCTGTTGACAACGCGAAGGCTCGACTTCCCAACGCCGCTCGCCGCCCGTCTTGGTCGGATCAGCCAACCACCTCTGACGGCCC
This sequence comes from Actinomycetes bacterium, assembly GCA_021808785.1. GTDB lineage: Bacteria > Actinomycetota > Acidimicrobiia > Acidimicrobiales > Palsa-688 > JAKCDU01. Next base: position 8,672 of record JAKBAX010000165.1, read on the forward strand.
GGCTCCAACTCGCCGCCTGCGCGCGTTCGACCAGCGCATCACCCTCCGCTACGCCCTACCACCCATGACCGCTGCCGACATCTCCGGCTACATCGCCGATCACCTCAGGCTGGCCAGATGTTACGACACCCTCTTCTCCGACGACGTCGGCGCCCGATTCCACATGCCGCCCGGGGTACCCTGCGCTCGCAGGGTCCCCATGGCTGAGTCCCGTAAGCGCGCCTCCGGGCGACTCGGAAACCCAACATCGCACCCAACACATGCGTCTCTCGGCGTCGCTCCGTGTCAGGCGCTATCCCAGCGTCGGGACGTCGTCCCGGTTCTCGCCGTGCGAGGTGCGTCGCGCTGGTACGAGGGGAGACTCCCGGCGACGCGAGCGAGCCGACTCTTAATCCGCAGGTTCTGGGTTCGAATCCCAGGGGGCGCACCAGTAAAGACTCTGGTCAGAAGCCATATCGGCGTAACCGTCACATCCAACAAGTCGGTCCAACCAGTGTTGGATGCGCAGGT
>JAKBAX010000166.1 GCA_021808785.1 Actinomycetes bacterium
GGCGCCACGAGGTTGTACTGGCCACCAAGTTCGGCAACGAGCGGCGCGAGGACGGCACCCGCGTCGGTATCAACGGTCGGCCCGACTACGTGCGGCGGGCCTGCGACGCCAGCCTGGCCCGGCTCGAGGTCGACCACATCGACCTCTACTACCAGCACCGCGTCGATCCGGAGGTGGCCGTGGAGGAGACTTGGGGCGCCATGTCGGAGCTGGTCGAGGCCGGCAAGGTGACCCACCTCGGGATCAGCGAGGCGGCCCCCGGGACCATCCGCCGGGCCCACCAGGTGCATCCGGTGACCGCAGTGCAGACCGAATGGTCCCTCTGGTCGCGCGACGTCGAGGACAATGACGTGCTGGCCACCGTCCGGGAGCTCGGGATCGGCTTCGTCGCCTACTCGCCCCTAGGCCGGGGTTTCCTGACCGGAGACATCCGCAGCCTCGACGACCTCGACCCCGACGACTTCCGCCGCCACTCCCCCCGTTTCCAGGGGGACAACTTCCAGAAGAACCTGGAGCTGGTCGACCGGGTCCGCCAGATCGCCGCCGAGCGTGACGTGACCGCCAGCCAGTTGGCCCTGGCCTGGGTCCTGGCCCAGGGCGACGACGTGGTCCCCATTCCCGGCACCAAGCGGCGCAGCTACCTCGAGCAGAACATCGCCGCGCTCGACATAAAGCTGAGCCCCGAGGACCTGCGGGCCATCGACGAAGCCGCCCCCGCCGGCACCACCGCCGGTGACCGCTACGCCGACATGTCCACCGTTCAGCGCTGAAGCCCGCAGCGCACCCACCCCCATGGATTCCAACATGTCGCTGGCCATGAGCAGGTGACCGTCGATGATGGGTAGCTCGGCGTGCATGACGGCGCTGGGCGCTGGGCGCTGGGTCATACCAGGGTCGTAGGCGGGTCATCCAAAGGACGTAGGCCGCCCGGGCGACAATCATCCTCCAGCCGCTTCCTCCCACCGGACCGGCCTCGTAGCGTCTGGTTCCATGCGCGCAGAAGCGATCCAGCCGTGATAGAGGCCCGGAGCCTGACCAAGCGGTACGGCTCCAAGACCGCCGTCGACCACCTCGACTTCGAGGTGCGACCGGGCATCGTCACCGGATTCCTCGGGCCCAACGGGTCGGGCAAGTCCACCACCATGCGGCTGATCCTCGGCCTCGACCGCCCGACCAGCGGCTCGGTGACGGTCAACGGCCGGGCCTACGCCGACCATCCCGCCCCGCTGTCGGAGGTCGGCGCCCTCCTCGAGGCCCGGTCCATCCACACCGGGCGCTCGGCCCGCAACCACCTCCTGGCCCTGGCCGCCACCCACCGCATCTCGACCCGGCGCGTCGACGAGGTCCTCGACCTGGTGGGCCTGTCCGAGGTCGCCTCCAAGCGGGTGGGGAGCTTCTCGCTGGGCATGGGCCAGCGGCTCGGTATCGCCGCCGCGCTGCTCGCCGACCCGGCCACGGTCATCCTCGACGAGCCGATCAACGGTCTCGACCCCGAAGGGGTCCGCTGGGTCCGCAACTTGTTGCGGGGCCTGGCCGGCGAGGGCCGGACGGTCTTTCTCTCCAGCCACCTGATGGCCGAGATGGCCCTCACCGCCGAGCACGTGATCGTCGTCGGGCGGGGCCGCCTCATCGCCGACGTGGAGACCGCCGAGCTGCTCGAGGGTGGGTCGAGCACGGTCGTGGTCCGCTCCCCCGAGGCGTCCGAGCTGCGCGACCACCTGGCCAGCCCCGACGTCACCGTCACCAGCCGCGAGGCCGGGTTGTTGGAGGTGCGCGGCGCCTCCGCCGAGCAGGTGGGCGAGACGGCCCGCCGCCACGGTCTGGCCGTCTACGAGCTGCGCGTCGAGAGCGCATCGCTCGAGGACGTGTTCATGACCCTCACCTCCGACTCGGTCGAGTACCGGGCGGCCAGCCTCGACGGGAGCGCCGCGTGAGCGTCACCACCGCCCCCACCCACCCCGGCACCGCCCCCCGGGTGGCGGTCAGCCCCGTCACCACCGCCACCGTGGCCCGCTCCGAGTGGATCAAGTTCCGCACGCTGCGGTCGTCGTGGATCGTGATGGCCGTCACCGTCGTCGCCGTGATCGGCATCGGCTCGCTGGTGTCGTACTTCACCAACTCCCACTGGTCGTCGATGACCGAGATCGAACGACTGCGGTTCAACGCCGTGGACCGCTCCCTGGTCGGGGTCAACCTGGCCCAGCTCACCATCGGCGTGCTCGGCGTGCTGTTCATCAGCGGCGAGTACAGCACCGGCATGGTGCGGGCCACGCTCGGGGCCGCCCCCCGCCGCCTGCCGGTCCTGGCCGGCAAGGCGCTGGTGTTCGCCGTCGTCAGCTTCGTGTGCTCGCTGGCCGCCACCGTGGTGGCCTTCACCGCCGGCCAGAGCCTCCTCGCCAGCCACAGCGTCGGCTGGGGCCACCCCGGGGCGGTGCGGGCCGTCTTCGGCGCCGCCGCCTACCTGACCCTGGTCGGGCTGCTCGGCCTGGCTCTCGGCTTCATCGTGCGCTCCACCGCCGGTGGCATCGCCGCCCTGTTCGGGTTGCTGCTCATCCTCCCGGTCATCTTCAACGCCCTGCCGGCCAGCTGGAACAACACGGTGGGCCCCTACCTGCCCGGCGCCGCCGGCAGCGCCCTGTGGACACTGCGCAGCGACGGCACCGTGCTCGCTCCGTGGACCGGCTTCGGGGTGTTCTGCGCCTGGTGCGCCGCTGCCCTGGTGGTCGCCGCGGTAGAGTTGAGGCGGAGGGACGCCTGAATTTGACGCTGGCTCTGCTGAACCCGACGAGTTTCGTTTCGTCGTCCGGCTACGTCGCCATCTTCATCCTGTCGGTCCTGCAGTCGTGCTGCGTGCCGACCTCCTCGGAGTTGACCCTCGGCTTCGGCGGGGTGCTGGCCTCCCAGGGCACGCTGAGCCTGCCCGGCGTCATCGTGGCCGGCACCGCCGGCGAGGTGGTCGGGGCCTACATCGCCTGGGCCGTCGGGCGGGCCGGCGGCCGGCCCCTCGTAGAGCGCTACGGCCGTTATGTCCTGCTCAGCCCCGCCGACCTGGACCGGGCCGAGGGCTGGTACCGCCGCCACGAACGCTGGGGGGTGCTGGGCAGCCGGCTGCTCCCGGTGATCCGCAACTTCGTGGCCGTGCCGGCCGGCGTGGCCCGGGTGCCGGCGTTGCGCTTCGGGGTCCTCACCGCCATCGGTTCGCTGCTCTGGGACGGGGCCATGGCCCTCATCGGCTACGGCATCGGCGGCCAGTGGCGGACAGTCATGAAGGGCTTCAGCGACGCCGGCTACCTGCTCGGCGCTCTCGCTGCCCTGACCCTCGGGGTGCTGGTCTGGCACCGCTGGCGCAGCTTCCACGCCGCCACCGACGCCGGCCACGCCGCCACCCGCCCGAGCTACCCCGCCACCGACAGAGTCCCGGCCCCGGCCCGAGCCTCCGCCCCTGTGCCGGAAGCTCCGGCCGGGGATCCGGTGCGCTCAGCCCCCCGGGCGGGCGGGCGGCAAGGCGAGCCACGGTGGACGGTATCGGCCCTGCTCGGCGACGGAGGTCCGGCCGGGGCCATCAAGGTGCCGGCCCGCATCACCGGCGTGTTCTGGGCCATCAAGCTGCTGTCCACGGCCATGGGCGAGTCGCTGTCGGACTCGCTCGTGCACGGCATCAACCAGTACCTGGCCGTGCTCATCGGCCTGGCCGCGTTCGTGTTGGCCATGAGGCGGCAGCTGAAGGCCACCTGTTACAACCCGTGGACCTACTGGTTGGCGGTGGCCATGGTCGCCGTCTTCGGCACCATGGCCGCCGACGTGCTGCACATCGGCCTGCACATCCCCTACCTGGTGTCCAGCCTGTTCTATCTGGTGGCCCTGGTGGTCATCCTGGCGGTGTGGCGCCGGGTGGAGGGGACGCTGTCCATCCACAGCGTGTTCACGCCCCGCCGGGAGCTGTTCTACTGGGCCACCGTGCTGGCCACCTTCGCGCTCGGCACCGCCGTCGGCGACCTGACGGCCATGACCTTCCACCTCGGCTACCTGGCGTCGGGAATCATGTTCATCGGCTTGTTCGCCCTGCCCGGCCTGGCCTACGCCACCGCCAGGCTCGACTCGGTGGTGGCCTTCTGGCTGGCCTACATCCTCACCCGGCCCCTCGGGGCGTCCTTCGCCGACTACCTCGGCTTCTCCCGGCCCGCCGGGGGGATCGGGATCGGCCACCCCACGGCCACCGTCCTCTTCGCCGTCCCCATCCTCGCCCTCGTCGCCTATGTCGGTATCACCCGGCTCGATCGGCCGACGGTCCGGGCCCGGCGCGGCGGAGGCCCGGTCTTCGACCCATCAGCGTGGGCCACCGACTAGGAGCACATACACAGACATGACCGTGAACGAGACCATCAACGAGGCCGAGCGCCGCCGCTGGAACGACGAGCACTGGACCTCGGCGTGGCCCAAACGCGAGACGATGACCAGCCACGTCACGCCCTACCTGATCGACGCCGCCCGCCCCGAGCCCGGCCACCGGGTCCTCGACATCGGCAGCGGCGCCGGCATCGCGGCGCTGCGGGCGGCGGCCGCGGTGGGCCCGACGGGAGCCGTGGTCGGCGCCGACATCTCGGCCCCGCTGGTCGACTACGCCCGCCGCCGGGCCGCCGCCGAAGCGGCCACCACGGTGCGCTTCGTGGTTAGAGACGTCCAGCAGGAGCCCATCGACGACGAGCCCTTCGACGTGGCCATCAGCCAGTTCGGCGTCATGTTCTTCGAGGACCCGGTGGAGGCGTTCGCCAACATCCGGTCCCATGTCGTCCCCGGCGGGCGCCTGGCGTTCGCCTGCTGGCAGTCCATGGACCGCAACCCGTGGTTCATAGGACGGGCGGTGGCAGCCTTCACGGCTCCCCCGCCGGCCCCGGCGCCGGGTAAGTCCCCGACCGGGCCGTTCGCCTTCGCCGACGCCGATCCGGTGCTGTCGGTCCTGTCCGACGCCGGGTGGTCCGACCCGCGCTCGCATCCCCACCAGGTCGAGGCCCTCATCTCCGAGGAGGCCATCGTCGACGACGGCCAACTCCGCTTCCTCGGCATCCCCGAGGAGCACCTCGACGAGGCCCGGGCTGCGGTGGACCGCCACCTCGACCCCCTCCGGCGCGACGGGGACCTGATCGCCGCCCCCCTCGCCTTCCACATCTTCACCGCCACCGCCTGACCGCCGGCCACCCCGGCCGCGCACCCGACCCTCCGCCAGGCGCCCTCCCCGGGGGGCGTGCGAAAACATGGAAGAAGACGCCGGGGCAGCCGGGTTCCCCTGCGGTGAGCAACCGGCGGGGACCGAAAAGTGGGTGAGCCTTCTCGCCACCCCCCTCCGGCCCAACCCCGAGCAGTGACCGATCAACCGGCCGCGGCCGTGGTGGTCATGGCCAAGGCGCCCCGCCCGGGCCACGTCAAGACCCGGCTCGCCCCGCTCCTAGGCCCCGACGGCTGCGCCCGGCTGGCCGCCGCCCTGATCCGCCACACTGTGTCGGTGGCCGTGGCGTCGGGCCTGGAGGTCACCGTCGCTTTCGACCCTCCGGCCGGGCGCGCCCAGATCGCCGCGCTGCTCCCCGCCGGCGTGGGCCTGGAGTCGCAGGCCCCCGGTGACCTGGGCCAGCGGATGGCCGCCGCAGCCGGCGCACCACTCGAGAAGGGACGCCCGGTGATCCTGATCGGTACCGACGCTCCCACCCTCACGGCCGCCACCATCCTCATGGCGGCCCGGCGGCTACGCCGGGTCGACGCGGTGTTCGGGCCGGCCGCCGACGGCGGGTACTACCTGCTCGGTCTGGCCCGCCCCGCACCCGCCCTGTTCGACCTCGGGCCGCGCTGGGGCGGACCGGAGGTGCTCGAAGCGAGCCTTCTCGCCGCCCGCCGGGCCGGGCTGTCGGTCTCGCTGCTCGAGACCCGCCGCGATCTCGACACCCCCGAAGACGCCGCCGCTCTCGCCGCCGACGAGTGCGTCCCGGCCGAGGTGCGCCGCCTCCTCGGCGTCGGCGCGTGACCGCCCCGACGGTCTCCATCGTCGTGCCGGTGCTCGACGAGGCCGAGCGGATCGAGGCCAGCCTCGGGCGCATCAGCCGGGATTTCGGCGGCTGCGAGGTGGTCGTGGTCGACGGGGGCAGCACCGACGACACCGTGGGGAGGGCGGCGGATCTGGCCCCCGTGGTCCGCAGCCGTCCCGGGCGTGGCCCCCAGCTCAACGCCGGGGCGGCGGCCACCCACGGCGACGTGATCTGGTTCGTCCACGCCGACACCGTCGTCGACCCCGACGCCCTCGGCCAGATGCTGGCCGCCCTGGCCGACCCGGCCATCGTGGGTGGCGGTCTGTCCATCCGCTTCGACCGGCGAAGCGCCGCCTTGAGCTACCTGGCCTGGGCGTCCAACCAACGGGCGCGCCGGCTCGGGCAGATCTTCGGCGACCAGGCCATGTTCGTCCGCCGGTCGGTCTTCGACCGCCTCGGCGGTTTCGCCGACATCCCGCTGATGGAGGACCTCGAGTTCTCCCGGCGGCTGCGCCGAGCCGGGCCTCTGGTCGTGCTCGACGCCACCTCCACGGCCTCGGCCCGGCGCTTCGAGGTGCACGGCACGTGGCCGATGATCGCCTTCATGCAGTACCTCAAGCTGCGTTACGCGGCCGGGGCCGACCCCCACCGCCTGGCCGCCCGCTACCGGGCCGGTCCCGGCGTCCGCCTCCCTGTCATCGCCGGCCCGTCGCCGTCGGGGCCCGACCCTTTGTCCCGTGTCCGCCCTCACCCACCCGCCAGGAGACCCTGACGTGACCACCCCCCCTCCGACCCGGAGCACCTCCGCTCTCGCCGAGCGACTGGACCGGGTGCCGTGGACCCCGCTGCACACCACCATCCTCGTAGCCCTCGGCGCCGGATGGCTGTTCGACTCGTTCGAGGTTCAGATGTTCTCGTCGGCGGTGGGCCCCCTCGGCGACCACTTCCACGCCACCGTCACCCAGCGCGACGCCGTGCTGGCCGTCTGGCTTAGTGGCATCCTGGTGGGGGCGCTGGCTGGGGGGCGCCTCGCCGACCGCTTCGGCCGGCGCCGGCTGTTCGTGGCCACCCTGCTTTGGTACGCCGGCTTCACGGTGCTGACCGGGCTGGCCCCCGACCTGGGGTCGGTGTACGCCCTTCGAGCCCTGGCCGCCCTCGGGGTCGGCGCCGAGTACAGCATCGTCAACGCCGCCATCGCCGAGTTCATGCCGGCCCGGGTGCGGGGCAAGGCCAACGCCGTGGTCATGAACTTCTGGCCGGCAGGGGCCATAGTGGCCGGCGCCATCGCCTACCTGGTGCTCGACACCCTGGCCGTCTCGGCCGCCAGCTCCTGGCGCTACATGTTCGTCCTGGGCGGCCTGGTGGCCCTGGTCGTGCTGTTCTTCCGCCGGCGCATCCCCGAGTCCCCCCGCTGGCTGGCCTCACAGGGCCGCTACGAAGAAGCCGAGCAGGTGGTGTCGTCGCTCGAGTCGGGGGGCGCCTGGCCCGACCGCCTCCCGGGTCGCCTGACCGAGGAGCAGCCGCTTCGCCTCGGCGCCGCCATGGGCGAGCTGGTGCGCCGCTACCCGGGGCGACTGGCCCTCGGCGCCGCCCTCGACCTGGCCGAGGCGTTCGGCTACTACGGCATCTTCGCCCTGCTGTCGGTGGTGGTGCTGCCCCAGGTGCACATCAGCGACAAGGCCATCCCGCTGTTCTACATCGTCGGCAACGTCGGCGGCCTGGCCGGCGGTCTGGTCATGTCGGGCCTGTTCGACCGCCTCGGGCACCGGGTCACCGTGGCCGGCTCCTACACCCTCGCTGCGGGCGGGGTCGGCCTCCTCGCCGGCGCCACCTCCACCGGCAGTGCGACCTGGGTGACGGCGGCCTTCGTGGTGGCCAACGCCACCGCCACCGCGGCGTGGACCAGCGCCTACCCGACCTTCACCGAGCTGTTCCCCACCCACCTGCGCGCCGCCGGGGTGGGAGCCTCGGTGGCCGTGGGCCGGATCGGGGCCATCGTCGGGACGTTGTCCCTCCCGTCGCTGGCCACCCACATGGGGGCGACCTTCTCCTACGCCCTGGTGGTGGTCTTCTGGTTGGTCGGGGTGGCCGCCATGGGCGTCTTCGCCTGGAGGGGCGGCCAGGAAGCGGCCCGCCAACCGCTCGAGACGCTCAGCAGGACGGCGGCCGAGTCGGTCAGCTCGGTCGGTGGCCGGTGACCGGCCCCGCCCGCCGGCGGCTCGGGATCTGCGGGGGCCCCTACGCCAACCCCTACGCCCTGGCCGCCTTCGTGGCTGACGCCCGGGCCCGCGGCTGCGACGAGCTGTTCTGCCTCGGGGACCTGGGTGGCTTCGGCGCCGACATCAACGCGCTCCGGCCGATTCTCCGCGCCGGGGGCGTCGAGTGCCTGGCCGGCAACTACGACGTGGCCGTCGCCCGGGCCGACCCCGACTGCGGGTGCGGTTACCGCGACCCCACCGACAACGCCTTCGCCCAGCTCATCTACGACCACACCCTGGCCACCTGCGACCGGGAGTTCGCGTCGTGGATGGGCTCCCTCCCCACCGAACGGCGCCTGCGGATAGCTGGCTGCGACCTGCACCTGGTCCACGGCTCCCCCTTGGCCCTCAACGACTTCTGGTGGGAGTCGCTGCCCGACGAGGAGCACGCCGCCCGGGTGAGAGCCAGCGGGGCCGACGTGATCTGCTGCACCCACAGCGGCCTACCCTGGCAGAAGCGGGTGGACGGGACGCTGGTCGTCAACGTCGGGGTCCTCGGCAAACCAGCCAACGACGGAACCACCGGGGTCTGGTACGCCGTGGTCGACATCGCCGACGGGACAGCTGAGGCGACCCTCGTACCGCTCGACTACGACTGGGCCGCCCAGGCCGCGTCGATGCGCGCCGCGGGACTGCCCGAAGCCTTCGTCGAGACCATCGAGACCGGCTGGTGGACCACCTGCATCGAGGTACTCCCCCCCGCCGAGCGGGCCGCCGGCCGCTACCAGCTCTACCGCAGCACGCTGGGCGCCTTCGCCCCGGCCGGAGGGAGCTGGGGTGCGCCGGGCGAGGCCGACCGGACACCGGACCGCCCGGTGGTCCCGCTGTTCGCCACCAGCTACTTCCCGGCCCGGCTGTGGGTCTACACCAACTACAAATACGTG
>JAKBAX010000167.1 GCA_021808785.1 Actinomycetes bacterium
CCCCCGCGTCCCCCGCGTCCTCCGCGTCCTCCGCGTCCCCCGCCACCCCGGCTAGGACGGCGCCAGCTCCTTCAGTTCGGATTTCAGGTCGCTGATCTCGTCGCGAAGCTTGGCCGCGTACTCGAATCGCAGGTCGGCCGCGGCGTCGCGCATCTCCTCCTCCAGGGTCGAGATCAGCCGGGCCAGCTCGCTGTGCGGCAGCTCGGCCAGGTCGCTGCGGGCCCGGTCCCGCCGTCGGTTGCGTCGGTCCTGACCGGGCACCGGTGCCCCGTCCCTACCTCGCCCGCCCAGCAGGACCAGGATGTCGGTGACCGCCTTGCGTACGGTCTGGGGGTCGATGCCGTGCTCCTCGTTGTAGGTCTGCTGCAGGGCCCGCCGGCGGTGGGTCTCCGAGATGGCCCGCTGCATGGAGTCGGTCATGCGGTCGGCGTACATAACCACCTGGCCGTCCACGTTGCGGGCGGCCCGGCCGATGGTCTGGATGAGCGACGTCTCGCCCCGCAGGAACCCCTCCTTGTCGGCATCGAGGATGGCGACCAGCGACACCTCGGGTAGGTCGAGGCCCTCCCGCAGCAGATTGATGCCGACCAGCACGTCGAACTCGCCGAGGCGCAGGTCGCGGATGATCTCGATGCGCTGGATGGTGTCGATGTTGGAGTGCAGGTAGCGGACCTTGAGGCCCATCTCGACCAGGTAGTCGGTCAGGTCCTCGGCCATCTTCTTGGTGAGGGTGGTCACGAGCACCCGGTCGCCCCGCTCGGTGCGGTCCCGGATCAGCCCTATCAGGTCGTCGATCTGACCCTTGGTCGCCTTGACGATGACCTCGGGGTCGATCAGCCCGGTGGGCCGCACGATCTGCTCCACCACCTGTGCCGACTGCTGGATCTCGTACCGGGACGGGGTGGCCGAGAGGAACACGCACTGGTTGACCCGCTCGTAGAACTCGTCGAAGCGCAGCGGCCGGTTATCCGCCGCCGACGGCAGCCGGAAGCCGTGCTCGATGAGGGTCTCCTTACGGGAGTGGTCCCCCTCGTACTGGCCGTGAAGCTGTGGGACCGTCTGGTGAGACTCGTCGATGACCAGCAGGTAGTCGTCGGGAAAGAAGTCCAGCAGGGTGTGGGGCGGCTCACCCGGCTGGCGACCGTCGATGTGGCGGCTGTAATTCTCGATGCCCGAGCACACCCCCACCTCGGCCAGCATCTCGAGGTCGTAGGAGGTGCGCATGCGCAGCCGCTGGGCTTCGAGCAGCTTCTGCTCCCGCTCGAAGTAGGCCAGCCGCTCCTGCAGTTCGGCCTCGATGCCGGCCAGAGCGGTCCGCATGCGCTCCTCGCCGGCCACGTAGTGGGTCGCTGGGAAGATGACCACCTCGTCAGGGGCGTCGATCTGCTCCCCGGTCAGGGTGTCGACCACGGTGATCCGCTCGACGTCGTCGCCGAACAACTCGATGCGTACCGCGTGCTCCTCATAGGAGGGATGCACCTCGATGGTGTCGCCCCGCACCCGGAACTTCCCCCGGATCAGATTGGTGTCATTACGCTCGTAGTTCATCTCGACCAGGCGGCGCAGGATGGCCCGCTGATCGTGCTCGGCGCCTCGGACCACGTGGAGGATCCGCTTGGAGTACTCCTCCGGGGATCCGAGGCCGTAGATGCAGCTCACCGAGGCGACCACGATGACGTCCCGGCGGGTCAGCAGCGCCGACGTGGCCGAGTGGCGCAGCCGGTCGATCTCGTCGTTGATCGAGCTGTCCTTCTCGATGTAGGTGTCACTCGACGGCAGGTAGGCCTCGGGCTGGTAGTAGTCGTAGTAGCTGACGAAGTACTCGACCCGGTTGTGGGGGAAGAACTCCCGCATCTCGTTGGCCAGCTGGGCCGCCAAGGACTTGTTGGGGGCGATGATCAGCGTGGGCTTCTGGACCGCCTCGATGGTCCAGGCGATGGTCGCACTCTTGCCGCTCCCGGTGATGCCCAGCAGGGTCTGGAACCGGTCCCCCCTCTCCAATCCCTCGCTCAGGGCGGCTATGGCCTGCGGCTGGTCCCCGGCCGGCTCGAACTCCGATACCACCTGGAGCTTCGGCGCCACCTGGAGCTTCGGCGCCACCTGGGAGCTCGGTACCGTCTTGGACTCGGGCATCGCTGCCAGGGTACCGGCCCCCTGCGACCGCTATTCCTGCCGGCCGGGCCCCGCTTGCCCGAGGCCCCGCTTGCCCGAGGCCCCGCTTGCCCGGGCCCCGCTTGCCCGGGCCCCGCTTGCCCGAGGCCCCGCTTGCCCGAGGCCCGGGGCGCTCAGCCGGCGCCGGCCGCGCCGGCGGCCAGCCAGGCCCAGACCCGGTCGATCTCGGCGTCGAGGGCGGCCCGGTCACCTGAGTTGTCCACCACCACGTCGGCGAGGGCCCGCCTCTGCTCCCGGGTCATCTGAGCTGCCACCCGGGCCCGGGCATCCTCCTCGCTGAAGCCCCGTTGGGCCACCAGCCGGGTTACCGCCACGTCCACCGGGGTGTCCACCACCACGATGGCCCCGAAGGTGAACCGGTCCTTCGTCGCGATGTTCAGCAACGGTATGTCCAGGACCACGATGGGTGCCGCCTCGGCGGCCTCCGCCATGCGCTCGGCCATCACCTCCCCGATGGCCGGGTGCGTCAGGGCGTTGAGCCGGGCCAGTGCGTCAGCGTCGGCGAACACCCGGGCGGCCAGCGCGGGCCGGTCGATGCGGCCGTCGTCGAGCAGTATGGACGGCCCGAAGTGCTCGAGCACCGGCCCGTAGGCCCGTCCCCCGGGCTCCATGATCTCGCGGGAGATGGCATCGGCATCGACGATCGCTGCGCCGCGGGCGGCCAGGCCGGCCGCTACCGTCGACTTGCCCGATCCGATCCCGCCGGTGAGGCCCACCAGGAACATGGCCGCAGAGGGTAACCGGAGCGGCCCGACGACTGGGGCCGCAGAGGGTAACCGGAGCGGCCCGACGACTGGGGCCGCAGAGGGACTGGGGCCGCAGAGGGTAACCGGAGCGGCCCGACGACAGGCGCCGCCTATGACTAGCCCGTCCGGGTCTCCTCGATTTGGCCCGGACGGGCCATTGATCAACACGTGGGCGTTGGCGAGAGTCATCCTTGGGCGGGGTGGCCCCTCACCGGGCTGTCCCGGATCCTCTAGGAGGTGGCCCCATGCCCGACGACTCCCGTGACGCACGACAAGGGCTTCTGGAGTTGCTCTTCGGCGATTCCGTGCCGAGCGTCCTCGAAGGCACCATGCTCCGCACCGCCGATGTGGCCCTCCTCTTCGAGGTGTCCGAGCGGACAGTGTCCGAGTGGGCCAAGAAGGGTCAGATCCCCTCGGTGCGCACCCCGGGAGGCCACCGCCGGTACCCGGCTGAGGGGATCAAGTGGGTGCTCGAGGAGAGCCGCAAGGCCCGGCCCGGCGCGGCCAAAGGGGACACCACCATCACCCCCCTCATACGCCGCCACGCGTAGCCCCCCGCCCGACCGCCACCCGGCTCGGACCGGCTCAGGACCGGCACAGGACCGGCACAGGACCGGCGCGGGCTAGCTCAGGACCTTTTCGGGCGCCACCCAGTCCAGACCGTGGGCCTCGGCCACGGGCTGCGACGTCAGATAGCCGTCGTGGGTGTTGAGCCCGGGAGCGAGCACCGGGTCGGCCCGCAGCGCCGCCCGCCAGCCCCGGTCGGCGATCTCGAGGGCATAGGGCAGAGTCACATTGGTCAGCGCGTAGGTCGAGGTGTGCGGCACCGCGCCGGGCATGTTGGCCACGCAATAGAACAACGACCGCCCCACCTGGTACACCGGATCGGCGTGGGTGGTCGGCCGGCTGCTCTCGAAGCAGCCCCCCTGGTCGATGGCGATGTCGACCAGCACCGAGCCCGGCTTCATGCGGGCGACCACGTCGTCGGTGATGAGAGTGGGAGCCTTGGCCCCGGGAACCAGGACCGCCCCGATGACCAGGTCGGCGTCGATCACGGCCCGCTCGATCTCGTAGGTGTTGGAGGCCACCGTCTGGCAGTGCCCCTGGTAGATGCGGTCCGCGTCGCGCAGGCGGGCGATGTTCTTGTCCAGCAACAGCACCTCGGCCTGCATGCCGAGAGCGATGGCGGCCGCGTTCATGCCCGACACCCCGGCCCCGATCACCACCACCTTGGCCGCGTACACCCCCGACACGCCGCCCATGAGGATGCCCCGGCCGCCCGCGAAGCGCTGCAGGTGGTGGGCCCCGGCCAGGGGCGCCATGCGGCCGGCCACCTCCGACATCGGGGCCAGCAGCGGCAGCGAGCCATCCGGAAGTTGGACCGTCTCGTAGGCGATGCCCGTGGTCCCGGCGCCGAGCAGGGCGTCGGTGCAGGGCTTGGATGCGGCCAGGTGCAGGTAGGTGAACAGGACCAGGTCCTTGCGCAGCCGGTGGAATTCCGCCTCGACCGGCTCCTTCACCTTCAACACCAGGTCGGCCTGCCCCCAGGTCTCGTCGGCGGACCCGACGATGGTCGCCCCGGCGGCGGCGAAGTCCTCGTCGGGTATGGACGATCCCACCCCGGCCCCGGCCTGCACGAGCACCTGGTGGCCGTGGCGGACCATCTCGTGGGCGCCGGCCGGCGTGCAGGCCACCCGGTACTCCTGGTTCTTGACTTCGGTCGGGACGCCGATGCGCATGGGCTACTCCTCCGGGGTCGGCAAGCCGGTCTCTCGGGCCAGGGTCTCCCGCTGGAAGAACGGCCGGTGGACGTGGCGATGGACGATCATCAGTAGCACTCCGAACAGGCTGGCCGCGATACCGGCCAGGAAGACCCCCCCGATCCGCCAGCGCGGCGAGAACGGCAGCGTCCAGGAGGTGGCGCCGTAGCCCGGCGCCCAGAACTGGTAGAGACCCTTGGCCAGGAAGGCGAAGAGGACCAAGCCGCCGACGAGGGGCAGCAGGAAGCGGACAAAGAACGCCCCGGTGCTCCGCCTCGCCTCCCTGCGGAACCACCAGGCGCAGGTCACCCCGGTCAAGCCGTAGTAGAAGGCGATCATCAATCCCAGTGACGAGATGGTGTCGGCCAGCACATTGCGGCTGATCAGGGTCATGGTCAGGTAGAAGGCCATGGCCAGGAGCCCGATACCGACGGTCGACTCCGTCGGCGTCAGGCACCGGTCGCCGATGCGGGCCAGGCGGGCCGGGACGGCCCGGTACACCGCCATGGCCAAAGCGGTGCGGGCAGCCGGCATTATCCGGCTGAGGATGGAGGCTGCGGCCGAGGCCAGCACCATCAGCACCAGGAGCTTGGCGAGGAGCCACCCGAGGCCGGCCGTCCCGAACACCTCGGCGCCGAGCACCGACAAGACGTCGCCGGAATGGTCCGGGGCGGCCAGCCCGACGCCGCGCCCGCCGGTGCCGGCGAATGCCTGGGCCGAGATGGTGACCAGGGCGTAGGTGGCCGCCAGGACCACGGTGGAGGTGACCGCGGCCCGGCCCGGGACCCGGCCGCGGTCTCTCGTCTCCTCGTTGACCGACACCGCGGCGTCCCAGCCCCAGTAGGCGAAGGCCGCGGTGAGCAGCCCCAGTGAGAACGCCGAGAAGCTGGCGTGGAACGGATCGAACCAGGACCACGCCGGGTGGATGGCCTGCGGGCCGGCCCGGCCGCCGTAGACCTTGGCCAGCGCGACGCCGCTGAAGATCAGCAGCGTGGCCAGCTGCAGGGCCACCAGCACGTACTGGACCCGCGCCCCGACCTCGACGCCCACGCACCCGATCGCGGTCATGGCTCCGATCCAGGCCAGGCCGGCCAACAGGGTCCAGCCCTTGTCGCCGGCCAGACCGTGTGCACCAACCACCTGGTACAGGTACTGCCCGGCGATCTGGGCCAGGTTGGCCATCACGATCACGTCCGTGGCGATGACCGCCCACCCCCCGAGCCACCCGAGACCCGGCCCGAAGGCCCTGGTCACCCAGGTGAAGGTGGTGCCACAGTCGGGTGCCACCCGGTTGAGCTGGCCGTAGCCGATGGCCACGAACAGCATGGGCACGAAGCCGATCAGCATCACGATCGGTGCCTGGCGGCCCACGTAGGCGACCACGAACCCGAGGGCCGCGGCCAGGCTGTAGGCCGGCGCCGCCGCCCCGAGGCCGATGGCGGTGCCCGCCAGCACCCCGAGCGCCCCGCTCCTCAACCCCTTCGGCGGGGCGCCGCCCGGGTCGACACCACCCTCGACCGGTGCCGGGTCGACGATGGCGGTCAAGGCTCGAACGCGCTCATGACATGCTTGATGCGCGTGTAGTCCTCCAGCCCGTACATGGACAGATCCTTGCCGTATCCCGAGTGCTTGAAGCCGCCGTGCGGCATCTCCGCCACCAACGGTATGTGGGTGTTGATCCACACACAGCCGAAGTCGAGCCGCCGCGACACCCGCAGGGCCCGGCCGTGGTCGGCGGTCCACACACTCGACGCCAGCCCGTACTCGACGCTGTTGGCCCACGCCACCGCCTGGTCCTCGTCGGCGAAGCGCTGCACGGTGATCACCGGTCCGAACACCTCGCGGGTGACCAGCTCGTCGCCCGGCTCGAGGTCCGCCACCACGGTCGGGGGATAGAAGTACCCGGCCCCGCCGGTCGCCCGGCCACCGGTCACCACCCGGGCGTGGCCCGGTGCCCGGCTCACCATGGCGGCCACCCGTTCCAGCTGGCCGGCATTGTTGAGCGGGCCGAACGCCGCGTCGGGTCGGTCCGGACCGCCGAACACCGTGCCCTCCGCCTGCTCGGCCAGCGCGTCCACCATGTCCCGATAGCTGCCCGGGGAAGCGATGACCCGGGTGGCCGCGGTGCAGTCCTGGCCGGCGTTGAAGTAGCCGGCCATGGCGATGGCCTCCGCCGCCTTGGCCACGTCGACGTCGTCGAAGACCAGTACCGGGGCCTTGCCCCCGAGCTCCAGGTGGACCCGCTTCAGGTCCTCGGCCGCGGCCAGGGCCACCTCCCGGCCGGCCCGCACGCTGCCGGTGATGGCGACCAGCTGCGGGATGGGATGTGACACCAGCGCCCGGCCCGTGTCACGGTCGCCGCAGATGACGTTGAACACCCCGGGCGGGAAGATGTCGGCGGCCAGCTCGGCCAACATGATGGTGGTGACAGGCGTCGTGTCGGCCGGCTTGAGCACCACGGTGTTCCCGGCCGCCAGGGCAGGGGCCAGCTTCCACACGGCCATCATCATCGGGTAGTTCCAGGGCGTGACCTGGGCCACCACCCCGACGGGCTCGCGCCGGATCCACGAGGTGTGGCCGGCCATGTACTCCCCCGCCGACCGCCCCTCGAGCACCCGCGCCGCCCCGGCGAAGAAGCGGATCTGATCCAGCATCGGTGGTATCTCCTCCGAGCGGGTGAGAGCCAGCGGCTTACCGGTGTTGCGGCCCTCGGCCTCGACGAAGTCCTCCGCCCGGGCCTCGACGGCGTCGGCCAGCTTCAACAGCATCCGGCTGCGCTCGGAGGGCGTGGTGTCGCGCCAAGACTCGAACGCGCCCGCCCCAGCCCGGCACGCCCCGTCGACGTCCTCGGGCCCCGACAGTGGGGCCCGGGCGTAGGCCTCGCCGGTAGCGGGGTCGACCACCTCGCTGGTCCGGCCACTGGTGCTGTCGACGGGTCGCCCGTCGACCAGGTTCCTCAAGGTGACGGCCACATCCCCTCCTCCGGGGTTGGTGCGGGTAGACCGATATTTGCAGATTGTTGGCGT
The DNA here is from genome assembly GCA_021808785.1 of Actinomycetes bacterium. GTDB lineage: Bacteria > Actinomycetota > Acidimicrobiia > Acidimicrobiales > Palsa-688 > JAKCDU01. The sequence goes on from JAKBAX010000167.1 coordinate 7,705, forward strand.
GCTGCCAAGGAATCCGTTGTATTCAGGTCCTTGTACCCCTAGGATCAATGGTGATGGCCGGCCGTGACCAGGCTTCCCGCATCCGGCTGGATTCCGGGGACGGGTACCTCGAGTGCGACCCCGGGGGCTCGCTCGACCCGGTGAGCAAGCGGATCATCGAGCAGCTGCAGCAGGACGGGAGGCGTTCCTACGCCGGCATCGCCCGCGCCGTAGGGCTCTCGGAAGCGGCCACCCGCCAGCGCGTCCAGCGCCTGATCGACGACCGGGTGGTGCGGATCGTCGCCGTCACCGACCCCCACGCCATCGGCTTCCACCGCATGGCCCTGCTCGGTGTCAAGGTCGACGGCGAGATCCGCCCGGTGGCCGAGAAGCTGTCGGCCCTCGAGGAGGCGGAGTACGTGGTCATCTGCGGGGGCCAGTTCGACATCCTGGTCGAGCTGCTCTGCGAGGACGACGAGCACCTCCTGCGCACTGTCGACGACTCGGTGCGCACCATTCCCGGGGTGGCCTCCACCGAGGCATTCGTCTACCTGAGAGTCGCCAAGGAGAGCTACGAGTGGGGAACCCGATGACCACCGACCATATCGACCACGACCACCTGCAGGAGGCGGCCAAGCGCCACCTCTGGATGCACTTCACCCGGATGGCCTCCTACCGGGACCACGAAGTGCCGGTCATGGTCCGGGGCGAGGGGCCCTGGGTGTACGACAGCCGGGGCCGCCGCTACCTCGACGGCCTGTCGGGGCTGTTCGTCGTGCAGGTCGGCCACGGCCGCCGGGAGCTGGCCGAAGCGGCGGCCGACCAGGCCGCCCAGCTGGCCTACTTCCCCCTTTGGAGCTACGCCCACCCGAAGGCCATCGAGCTGGCCGAGCGGCTGGCCGGCCTGGCCCCCGGCGACCTCAACCGGGTGTTCTTCACCACCGGCGGGGGCGAGGCGGTGGAGACGGCATGGAAGATGGCCCGCCAGTACTTCCGGGCCACCGGCCAGCCCGGCCGCTACAAGGTGCTGTCCCGCCGCATCGCCTACCACGGCACCACCCTGGGCGCCCTGTCCATCACCGGGATCCCGGCGATCAAGGCCCCGTACGAGCCCCTGGTCCCGGGATCGGTGCAGGTGGCCAACACGAACTTCTACCGGGCCGGCGAGTTCGCGCCGGAGGTGGCCGACGACCCCCGGGCGTTCGGCCTCTGGCTGGCCCGGGACATAGAGCAGCGCATTCTGATCGAGGGTCCTGACAGCGTGGCCGCCATATTCCTGGAGCCGGTGCAGAACTCCGGCGGCTGCTTCCCCCCGCCCCCGGGCTACTTCCACGAAGTGCGCAAGGTGTGCGACCGCTACGGCGTGCTGATGGTCTCCGACGAGGTTATCTGCGCCTTCGGCCGCCTGGGCGCCTGGTTCGGCGCCGTCAAATACGGCTACCAACCCGAC
>JAKBAX010000168.1 GCA_021808785.1 Actinomycetes bacterium
CGTCGGTGCGGGCCAATTGGTTGACAGACTTTTTGGTCGAGGTGGGGGGATGCCCTATGGCTTTCTGCCTAGGACTGATATAGAGCCGCGGTCCGAGAAGATCCGGGCTGAATCCGAAAGATCATCATAACCCGAACTCGTGAGAAAAGCCACAATCGAAGGGCCAACATCGCGCCACGTGGACCCGGCCCCCTGGTACGGTCCCTGCCGGTAGATCCGGCACCGGGCCCCCGGCTCCGGAGGACCAGCCGGATCGGGTGACACCGGCGGCGCTCCGATCCACTCGGGCGGGCGTGCCGGTAGAGCGAAGGAGCCTTTGATGGACCGGATCGAGTGCCAGTGGTGCAAGGCCCAGAACGATGCCGGGCAGTCCACCTGCTCGACCTGCGGGGCGCCGCTCGACGCCCGGAACCTGGTCAGCGACTCCGGCTGGAAGGAAGCGCCCCGCCTGCGGGACATGACCGAGTTCCGCTTCTCGGGCAGCACCTGCCAGCTGGAAGGGGAGTTGGTACCGGTGGCCGAGGTCAACCTGGCCCCGGGGGACTCGGTCTTCTTCGAGCACCACGTGCTCCTTTGGAAAGACGAGAGTGCCGGTCTGGCGGCCATGAACACCGGGGGCGGGATGAAGCGGATGCTCGGAGGGATGCCACACGTCATCTCCGTCGCCCACGGCCCGGGGCGGGTGGCCTTCTCGCGTGACCAGGCCGGTGAGGTGGTCGTGCTTCCCCTTCATCCCAGCATGGAGCTGGACGTGCGTGAGCACGCCTTCCTGGTGGCCTCGCACTCGATCAGCTACAGCTTCGTGCGCATAAAGGGCATGAGCAACGTCCTGCACGGCGAGGGCATGTACATGGACCGCTTCGTCACGTCCGGGGAGCAGGGCATACTCCTCCTGCACGGGTACGGCAACGTGTTCGAGCGGACCCTCGGTCCCGGAGAGAAGATCCTGGTGGAGCCGGGGGGGTTCCTCTACAAGGACTCGTCGGTCACCATGAACACCGTGCAGCAGAACGTACGTACCGGAGTGATGCGCCACGGTCTGTACCTGGCCGAGATGACCGGGCCGGGCCGGGTCGGCATCCAGTCCATGTACGTGCACCATCACTCCGAATAGGGCACTCCGAATAGGGCACTCCGAATACGGCACTCCGAATAGGGCACTCCGAATACGGCAACTCCGAGCAGGGAACAGTGACAGCGACCACCACCAACTACATCTGCCGGTACTGCCGGCAGCCGAGCGACCCCTCAGACGTCAGCTGCCCCAACTGCGGGGCCCCGGTCGACGTACGCGAGGTGACGAGCGACTCGGGTTGGGTCGAGCAGCCGGCCATAAGCGACATGGCCCGCATCCGGTTCGGCACCTCGACAGCCCAGATCGAGGGCACCTATGTGCCGGTCGTGGACTTCGATCTGCGGCCGCCCGGCTGGGTCTACTTCTCCCACCACACGCTGCTCTGGGCCGAGCCACAGGTGCAGATGGCGGCCATGCCGATGGCGGGCGGCTGGACGCGGGTGCGGGCCGGCCTCCCGCTCATCATGATGCAGGCTTCGGGACCGGGCCACCTGGCTCTCTCCGACGACCACCCGGGTGAGATCGTGGCCCTACCTCTCGCGCCCGGCCAGGGCATCGAGGTCCGCGAGCACCGTTTCCTCGCCGCGACCGACGGTGTGAAGTACGACTGGCAACAGTCCGGTATCTGGTTCACCACCGGCTCGGGCGACGACACCGAGTACCACTATCCGTTCGGCATGTTCGTCGACGTGTTCCACGCCGAGCAGGCCCCCGGGCTGCTCCTGCTCCACTCTCCGGGCAACTCCTTCATACGGGACCTGGCCGCCGGCGAGACCATATGCATCCAGCCCAGCTCCCTTCTCTACAAGGATCTGACCGTGCGGATGGGCCTGCACCTCGAGTACCCGAACACGGGCGGGATGATGTGGGGGAGCCGCTACCAGTACCGTCAGGTGTGGCTGCGGCTGTCGGGTCCGGGACGGGTGGCTGTGCAGTCGGTCTTCGAGCGCCCCGAGGGCAGCGAGCCCATAACCTCCAGCTGCCCGGGCACGACCCACTACCGCTGGTAGGCCGGTACGGCTCGTACCGGCCATGCCGTGGTGGTCGGTAGCCGACCGTGGTAGCCTTTGCGTGGATGTATTTCTTGCCGACCCCCGGACTTCTCCTTCTGACGTAGACGAGCACCACATACCGGTGCTCGTCGAAGCCTCCTGCGCCCCCGTGGCCAGGAGGTTTTTTCGTTCCCGAAAGGACCTGCAATGCCTTACCAGTATCCGACCCCCTGCGACATGCCCTTCGAGAGGTACCAGCCGTTCCGGCCCCTCGAGGGGATCCGGGGCTTCACGCGCACGTGGCCGGAGAAGCACCTCGAGGTGGCGCCCACTTGGTGCAGCGTGGACCTACGGGACGGCAACCAGGCCCTGATCGACCCCATGGACCCGCCCCGCAAGATGCGGTTCTTCGAGACGCTGGTCGGGATGGGTTTCAAACAGATCGAGGTCGGCTTCCCGGCGGCCAGCCAGCCCGACTTCGAGTTCATCCGCCAGATCATCGAGGAGGACCTGATTCCCGACGATGTGGCGATCCAGGTCCTGGTGCAGTGCCGCCCGGAGCTGATCGAGCGCACCTTCGAGGCCATCGCCGGGGCTCGCCACGCCATCGTCCACTTCTACAACTCGACGAGCGTCTTGCAGCGACGGGTCGTGTTCGGCCTGGACCGGGCCGGCATCACCGAGATCGCCACCAATGCCGCCCGTCTGGTCAAGAAGTACGAGGCGACCATCCCCCAGACCAAGGTGAGCTACGAGTACTCGCCCGAGAGCTTCACCGGTACCGAGCCCGACTACGCGGTGGAGATCTGCGCCGCGGTCATGGACGTCATCGACCCCGACCACGACAACAAGATGGTCATCAACCTGCCCAACACCGTCGAGATGTTCGGTCCGAACGTGTACGCCGACGTCATCGAGTACGTGCACCGCAACATCCCGCGCCGAGACGCCATCTCCCTCAGCCTCCATCCCCACAACGACCGGGGCACCGCGGTGGCTGCAGCCGAACTGGCCCAGCTGGCCGGCGCCGATCGGGTGGAGGGCACCTTGTTCGGCAACGGCGAGCGCACCGGCAACGTCGACGTGGTGACGCTGGCCCTCAACCTGATGACCGAGGGAGTCGACCCGCGGTTGGACCTGCACGACATCGACCAGCTGCGCCAGGTCGCCGAGTACTGCAACCGGCTACCCGTGCACCCCCGCCACCCTTACGCCGGCGACCTCGTGTACACCGCCTTTTCCGGCTCGCACCAAGACGCCATCAAGAAGGGCATGAACGCCCTCCCCGACGATTACGGGCAGTGGGAGGTCCCATACCTGCCCATCGACCCCAAGCACGTGGGCCGCACCTACGAGGCCATCATCCGGGTCAACAGCCAGTCCGGCAAGGGCGGCGTCGCCTACCTGATGGATTTCGAGCACAGCCTGGACCTGCCCCGCGGCCTGCAGGTCGAGTTCTCCAAGACGGTGCAGGCCATTACCGAGGCCAGTGGCACGGAGATCAAGCCGGGCGAGATGTGGGACGCGTTCAGCGCCAGCTATCTGGCCGACGACGCCAACATCCGGCTCATCTCGTCGGAGGTTTCTTCAGGGGAAAAAGGGACCTACGTCACGGCTCAGGTCCTCATCGACGGCCACCACCAGACGATCTCCGGCCATGGCAACGGTCCAGTGGATGCCCTCGTGAACGGGCTCCGGGACGGGGTGGGCATCGAGATGGAGGTCGACGACTACCACGAGCACGCCCTCACCGCCGGGGCCGAGGCCAGCGCGGCGGCCTACGTGCAGGCCACCGGCCCGGGCGGCATCAAGTTGTGGGGCGTCGGCATGCACTCGAGCATCCTCGACGCCACGCTGGCCGCGGTCATCTCGGCCGCCAACCGCCTGCGGGACCGCTCCGGCGCGCCCGCGCCCGGTCCGGCGGGCGAGCGGTAGGCTGGGGCCCCATGTCCCTGCAGCAGCCCACCGAACCCGAAGCCCCGCCGCGCGGCCACGTCCGCATCGTCTACCTCGGTCCGGTAATGCCGCACTGGCGGGTCGACTCCGACTTCGGCGACCGGTCGGTCGTAGAGGATTTTCGCCAGCGGGCACTGGCTCGTCTCCTGCTTCTGCCGCCCCACGACCCCCAGTTCCGGCGCAACCGGGAGCGGGTGATCCGCGATGCGGAGCGGGAGAACCTGCTCATCGACTGGGACCTGGGTCAGCCCGAGGACGAGAGCGGCAGCTGAGTTGACAGCTCTCGCCGAGGAGAGCTTCGCGGCGGACCCTTCGCCGGGACAGCACTACCTCAACCGGGAGTTGTCGACCCTCGATTTCAACGGCCGGGTGCTGGCCCTGGCCCAGAACCGCGACATGCGGCTGCTGGAGCGGGTCAAGTTCCTGGCCATCTTCGCCACCAACATGGACGAGTTCTTCCAGGTGCGCGTCGCCGGCCTCATGGACCAGCTGGCGGCCGGCATCGGCACCGCCCCCGACGGCCTCTCCGTCAGCGACCAGCTGCGGGCCATCCGCGCCGGCACCGAGGTGCTGCTCGAGCGGCGGGCCCGGGCTTTCGTGGAGGAGGTCGTCCCCGGGCTGAGCGCGCAGGGCATCGACCTGTGCGACTGGCGCTCGCTCGGTGCGGACGACCGCGAGTGGGCGTCGAAGGTGTTCCACGAGCGCATATTCCCGGTGCTGACGCCACTGGCCGTCGATCCCGGTCATCCGTTCCCTTACATATCCAACCTCTCGCTCAACCTGGCGGTCATAGTGCGCGACCCGTCGGGCGGGGAGCGGCGCTTCGCGAGAGTAAAAGTGCCACCCCTGCTGCCAGGACTGCTGGCCATGCCGGACGGGCGACGGTTCGTGGGCCTCGAGCAGGTGATAGCTGCGCATCTCGGGGACCTTTTTCCCGGAATGGATATCGAGAGCTACCATCCGTTCCGTGTCACCCGCAACGCCGACCTGACCCTCGAGGAGGAGGAGGCCGACGACCTGCTGGTCGCGGTGGAGATGGAGCTGAGGCGGCGTCGCTTCGGGCGGGCCGTGCGCCTCGAGGTGGATGCCACCATGACCGACGAGGTGCGCACCCTTCTCACCAGGGAGCTGGACCTTCGGCCCGAGGACGTCTACGACGGCCCCGGCCCGCTCGACCACACCGCCCTGTGGCAGATCTACCAGCTGGACCGCCCGGAGCTGAAGGACGAGCCGTTCGTCCCGGTCAAGCCATTCCGCTCCGGCGGCGCCGAGGGCGAAGCTGCTGACATCTTCTCTGCCATACGGGCCAATGACATCCTGGTCCAGCACCCGTACGAGAGCTTTGCCGACTCGGTCGAGGAATTCATCGACCAGGCGTCGAGAGACCCCGATGTGCTGGCCATCAAGCAGACCTTGTACCGTACCTCTGGTGACAGTGCGATTGTCAGATCACTGATCAGGGCCGCGGAACGGGGCAAGCAGGTCGCGGCCCTGGTCGAGCTCAAAGCGCGCGGCGACGAGGCGGCCAACATCGGCTTTGCCCGGGCGCTCGAGCGGGCGGGCGTGCATGTGGTGTACGGCCTGGTCGGCTTGAAGACCCACTCCAAGATCGCCCTCGTGGTCCGGCAGGAAGGCGAGGGCATTACCCGCTACTGTCACATAGGTACTGGCAATTACAATGCCAGTACCGCCCGCACCTACGAGGACATCGGACTTCTGACGGCTCGGCCGGAGCTCGGTGCTGACCTGACCGATCTGTTCAACTATCTGACCGGCTACAGCCGGCGGGTCGACTACCGGCGACTGCTCGTTGCGCCGAGCACGCTGCGGCCCCGCATGCTCGATCTCATCGCCGAGGAGGCGTCTTTCGGCCCGGCCGGGCGCATCGTGTGGAAGCTCAACAATCTGGTCGACCCGGGCATCATCGACGCCCTCTACCAGGCCTCGCAGGCCGGGGTGAGGATCGACCTGATCGTACGGGCCATCTGTTGTCTGCGGCCCGGCGTGCCGGGACTGTCGGAAGGCATCCGGGTGCGCAGCCTGGTCGGTCGGTGGTTGGAGCACTCACGTATCTACTACTTCGGCGACGGTCCCGGCTCCGACGAGATGGACAGCGGTCGGTTCTACATCGGGTCGGCCGACATGATGGAACGCAACCTGGACCGGCGGGTCGAGGCGGTGGTCCCCATCGAGTCGACCGACTTGCAGGGGCGGCTGCGGGAGGTCCTGCTGACGGAGCTTGCCGACGATGTGCGGGCGTGGGCGCTGTCTCCCGACGGCGCCTGGCAGAAGCTGCCGGTCGAGGCGGGCATCAATGCGCAGCAGCGGCTGCAGGACCTGGCCGTGGCCCGGGTGCGCCGGCGGTTGGAATCGGACCCTGCGGTGGCCGTGACCGAGGTGGTCGCCGGCGCCCCGGCCCGGTGAGCTTCGGCCTCGGGCCGGTACTGGCCGCCGGCGGTGTCGTGTGGCGTCGCCGTGACGACGGCGACGTCGAGGTGGTGCTGGTGCACCGGCCCCGCTACGACGACTGGAGCCTGCCCAAGGGCAAGCTGGACCCGGGCGAGACCGACGAGCAGGCGGCCGTCCGGGAGGTGGAGGAGGAGACGTGCCTGGTCACCTCCCTCGGCCCGGAGCTGCCGACCACTACCTATCTCGACCGCAGCGGCAAGCACAAGCGGGTGCGATACTGGGCCATGACCGTCCTGTCCGGCACGCCCTGTGGGGCCAACGAGGTGGACCGGGCCGAGTGGGTGGCCTTCGACGAGGCGACCCGGCGCATCAGCTACGAGCGGGACGTGATGGTGCTGCGCGCCCTGCCGGGAGCGCTCGATCTATAAGGCCCACCCACCCGGCCGCTCCTGTCCGGCCGCTCCTGTCCGGCCGCTCCTGTCCGGCCGCTCTCGGTGACAGGTACCCCGCGTTCTCAGATGCTCTGGGGGAGCAGCAGGACGACATTCTCGAAGCAGAACCACAGGGGGATCAGGCAGATTCCGATGCCGAACACATAGGCGCCCAGCCGGTACCAGCGGCGGGTCCGGTTGATGGCCAGGCGGGTGAGCACCCACACGGCGATCACGAGGATCCCGTAGAGGATCGATGGCAGCCAGGCCGACGATTGGCCCTGGCCCAGATTGGCGCCGGCCAGGGCCGAGCCGGGATTGGTGACCGCCGTTCTCGGCGTCGTGGCGTCGCCGGGTAGGACGGTCGGCTTCTGAACGGTGGCCGGCGAGGGTGACGTCACCCGGGCCGCCTGGCCCCGGAGCCGGGCGATGACGACCAGGCGGGAAGTGGCCGAGAACCTCGGGTTGCAGGTGGTGAGGGTCAGTTGGGGGAATGACGTAGGGTCGAGGACGCTCACGTCGCTGGGGCTGACGACGAAGGGGGACCGGCTGACGACGTAGACCCACGTACGGTCGTTGAGATCGGTCAGCTCGATCGGATCGCCGATCTTCAGCTGGTTGAGCTCGAAGAACGGAGCCCCGTAGGTCGTTCTGTGCCCGGCGATGGCAGTGTTGCCGACCTGACCCGGAAAGGCGGTACCGATGTAATGGCCGGGGCCGCGCCGGAGGTCGGCCTCGTTGGTGCCCTCGACCACGTACTTGTCCACGCCGATAGCCGGAATGACCAGGTGCTCGATCGCCCCGCCCGGGGGGACCGAGGGCAGGACATCCACCGGCGGCTCGGCCGCCGTGGCGCCCGCCACGCTCGTCGCCGGGCTGGTGGGAGTGCCGGTGGCGGGGATGGAGGTGGCCGAGTGCACCGCCGCTTGGAACTGGCGGGCCAGCGAGCTCTGGTTGCGGGCTTCGGTCAGGTTGGTCCCGAACAGCTGGTAGGCGACGAAGAGCAGGACGATCACGCCGAGCGTGATGAGGCCGAGGCCGAACTCGCGCAGGGACCGGCGGACGGCACCGAGCGGGGGCGGGCCGGGGGGTAGCGGGGTGCTGTGAGCTCCCGGCTCCACCCCTGTGACGACGTCGGCCACGGGCCCAGGTTAAGCGGCGGCCGCCGCCGGTTCGGGGCAGCCGGCCGCTTCACACCGTCGCGCTGGCAGACTGGCCGGATGCCCGTGATGGTCGTGCGCCACGCCCACGCGGTGTCGAGGCGTGACTGGGAGGACGATGACCGGTGGCGCATGCTCTCCCCGAAAGGGGAGAAGCAGGCCCGTCTCCTCGTCGACCCCCTGCTGGCGCGACATCCGACGCGCATCCTCTCCAGCCCCTACCGGCGCTGCATCGACACCGTCTCGCCGCTGGCCCAGGCCGCCGGGCTGAGGGTCGAGGAGGATGACCGCCTGGCCGAAGGAGCCGGCCGCGGCGCCGTCGAACTGGTGCGGGTGCTGGCCGCGGCGGGCACCGACGCCGCCCTTTGCAGTCATGGCGATGTCATCCCCGACATCCTCGCCACCCTGGCCCACGAGGACCGGGTGGATCTGGGCCCGGCCCCCCAGGTGGAGAAGGCATCGGTGTGGGTACTGCACGGCGACAGGGGCCGGATCGTGTCGGCCGAGTACTGGCGGCCCCCCAAGGTCTGACCCCGGTCCGAGCGGCTCCCTGCACCGGGGCTGCTCATCGCCGGGCGGCCTCCGGGGCGAACGGTCGGTCAGCGGGTCCGGCGACTGTGGCGCCGCACCGGTCCCACGGGGAGAATGTCGTCGTCGGAGGGCGTCCAGCCGAGCAGTTCGACCAGGTGGCGGGCGGGCGCCGCCGGCGCACTGACGGCCGCCACCTCGGGGACCGGTATCGGCTCCGGTGCCGGGCGCGACGGGCGACGGATGGCGATGGTCGGGGCCTCCTCGACCGGCTCCTCGGTCTCGTTCGTGACACCGCCCAGGCCGCCACCGAAGCCGCCGCTCAGGCCGGACAGACCCGGTAGTGGGCGGGCGCCGAGCGAGCCACCCTCGGTGGTGGGCGGCTTCAGGGCGGAGATGGAACTGCCACCGAGACCACCGGTGGGGGCCGACGAGGGGTTCACCGACGAAAGGCCGCTCGATATGCCTCCCGACAGGATGCTGGGGCTCTTGCGGGGGCCGGCCGCGGCGCCGAGGCCGCCTCCGATGGGCCCGCCCGGCGCGGGGGCGGCCGCCGGCCCCCGG
>JAKBAX010000169.1 GCA_021808785.1 Actinomycetes bacterium
AGTTACCTGCTAAGTGTTACTACCTGCCGTCCTTGCTAACACTTGGCTCCACGGACCCCCTCGACTGAAGCCGTCGCATGGGGGTTCAACTCGGTGTCGGAGGGGGGACTTGTCCACCTGCGACACGCGAAGTCCTCTGGGACCTCGGCGGTTCCGCGTATCGCTGAAGTCGAGGGTTCGAGTCCCCCGTAGGTGGAGGTGAGGGGACGTTTACTTGAACCCCTCCATACAGGAAAACTCGTACGCAACGTCCTCGCTGTTCTCCCTTCAGGGGAGATTTCAGAGGTCTCTCGGCCCCCGAGACAGGTCCACCGCCGGTTACGCGATGATCAGATCACTGAACTGGTCATTGCCTACCACGCCGGACTCTACGACCAACGAACTGGCCGAGCGCTTTCGAATTCACCGCGACACGGTCTCGAAGGTCCTTGAGCGCCAGGGAGTTCAACGGCGATATGCACCCCTCGAGTCCGAGCAGATCGCTCATGCCATCTCATTATATACCACGGGTCGACCGCTGACTGGAGTGGCCGAGCGCCTGGGCTGTGATCCAGCCACCGTTTGGCGAGCCCCTCAAGAAGGGCATCCGACTCCGACACCGCAACGGCTGGCACTACGACTGATCGCCCGGCGAGTTCAAGGGGTGACGGCTGCAGTCGAGGGCTGAAGGTCCACCAGTCGGAGCGTGAGCACGGGCATGATGCCGGCCGTTCTTGCCAGCACCCCGACCAGTGGAGCACCCATCATGCCAGCAGCGCCGCTCAGGTTGGTTCGAACGCGAGGAGATACGGGCCGGGATCGAGCGGGGCGAGAACCACTACGATCGCGGCCAGGCTCGACCGTCACCGTTGCACCGTGTCGGCCGAGGTGGCCCGAAACGTAGGGGGGCCGCTCGCCTACCGGGCGACCGCCGCCCAGACACGGGCTGACACCTGGGACCAAGGACGCGAGATGGCCCGGTGGGCGGACCTCGAAGACCTCACCGGCATCGACGTGTACTTTGCCGAACCGCACCATCCCTGGCAGCGGCCCACCAACGAGAACGGCAACGGCCTGCGCGCCGCTACGTCGGCAAAGGCGTTGAGTGCGGGCCTGTGCACGGCAAGCGAGTGTACTCAGCCCAACCGACGCTTTATCCATAGAAGCAATCGGACTATATAGGTGGATACTCGTCCGCCTGCTCCGCTTGGCTGAACTGAATACACTCGCTTGCCGTGTACAGTTCGAACCTGCATACGGCTCTTGGGACGACTTCGCCGCTTCCTATGATCCGACGCGCTCATTTGTATCCAAAGTAGATCGCACACATGACCTGCAGTATCTCGCTGCTCGGTGGCCCGGAGCCCTTCTTGGGCGTATAGCGCCCAGTACCAAACGGATAGATGCCATTTGGATCGAGCATATTGAAACCCGCAGTGCTAATAGTACCAGTATTTGACACACCATAAAGAACCCAGGCAGTCCAGGGAGTACTGGGACTGTAAGCTAGCGCATCCCTAGCGGCAGCAATGAATTCGTCACCGATTTGATCCAGGGTCTCTTGAACGGCAGATACAATCGATTACGAGCCGACACCTGCCTAACCCCCAGCGGGGACGACACCAACAGACCCGGACCAGGTCCCCCAGAAGCGCCAGCCTTACCAACACCGACCACCAAGGACAGCAACGAGGACACGAGCCCCACCACGACTACGATCGCCCAAGCTCGTCGAACAATGACACGCCAACCCGCCATCGCCGCCCACAAAGACACTCCCACGCCCCTATCTTGCAAGTCTGTCCCCGGAAGCTACGAATCCGAGAACGCTCAGTCAACGACTACCAGGTAAACGGCAGGCAATATTCACATGACGTCAGACTGTTTCCCTGACACCATCAGCAGGACCCGGCGGGGAAGCCAATCACATGGCTGTCAGGGGTTTGTCCTCCCGCCAGTCTGGCGACGGCCGACCGACTCGGCCCGGGCCAGGTATTCATAACTAACCGTGCCGTTGCTATCGAGGACGCGGAAATCACGCCTGCCCTGAGCCGGGGGCACATCGTGGTCGACGACCGTTCCGCCCGGAGCGCTACGAGCACCCGCTTGATCCTGTAAGGAAGATTCTCACCAGGTAAGCCCTCGACTGAGTTGGCAAGTGCGGGCGGGCGCCCCACGGGCGAGCCGGCCCGGCGGAGCCGGTAGCCGGCGGTCCCGCCCGCCCAGGGCACAGTATCAAAGAGCACTCGCAACATGGCTGTGAGCTGTAGCGTGGCTGCGTTATGGTGGATGAAATCGGCGCTGTCGGTCTGGTCGTGCAGTTCGAGCTGCTTCAGGGCCACGAAGAGGCGTTCGACGTTCTGGCGGCGGAGACGGTGGCTTCCATCAAGGCGAGCGAGCCAGGGACCCTTGTCTACCTCACGCACACCGACCGCACATCGCCGGACGTCAGGGTCTTCTACGAGCTGTACCGGGACGATGCGGCGTTCCAGGCCCACGAGGAAGCAGAGCATGTCCGACGGTTCCTGGCCGAACGGAGACAGCACCTTCAACACGACCCACAGGTCTGGTGGGTGACGCCACTCAAGGGGGTTGTCCGCCCAGGGGCCTCTCCAGGCGGTGCCTGACCGGCGTCTGCCCTCCCTCGGGGAGCGGGTCAAGGAGCTTCGCCACGAGCAGGGTCTCGATCAGCGGGCCCTGGCCAACATCGTGAAGCGGTACGTGAGCTGGATCTCGCAGGTCGAAAGGGGCGAGCTCACAGTCTCCGATGTGGGGATGCTCCAGCGCTTGGCCGTAGCCCTCTCCGTCCCCTCCAGGGAGCTGGTGGAGCTGGTCCTGGGCGAGGGGGCAGGAGACCTCGAACGTCAGCGACCCTACGTTGAGGTGCTCCGGCTGGCTCTAGCCGGCCATCCTGCCCCGCAGGCCGCCCTCGGCATGCCCCAGCCGGTGGCCCCGGCCGCAACCATCGACCGCATGGGATCCCAGATCTCCACCTGCTGGGACCTGGTGCACGCCTCCAGGTTCGACGGGCTGGGCCCGACCCTCGCCTCGCTCATCCCAGACCTGGAGGGCGCCAGCCGTCGGGTGGAAGGAGACGATCGGCTGGCTGTCTTCGCCCTGCTGGCAGACAGCTATCAGATCGCCGCGGCGATGCTGGTCAAGGTCGGGGACATCGGTGCCGCTTGGATTGCCGCTGACCGGGCCATCGGCGCCGGCGAGCGATGCGGGGATCAGAGCTTGATCATGGCCGGCCAGCTCCGCATGGGTCATACCTTCGTCAACTCCTCCGAGGACGAGCTCGCCCTACACGTCCTCCGCCAAGCCGTCGGCCTGGCCAAGGCGCTCCCCGGTGATGCCGGCCCCGGGCTGGTGTCGCTCACCGGCTCGTGCGCTCTGCTCCTCGCGGTACTCGAAGCCCGGCGAGGATACGGCGAGGAGGCCCACCGGCACCTGCGGGTGGCCTCGGGGCTCGCTCGCCGGCTCGGCGTCGGCCGGAATGACTATGGAACCGAGTTCGGCCCCACCAACGTCGCCCTGCACCAGGTCGCGGTTGAAGTGGAGCTGGGCAACGCGGCCGAGGCCCTGCGACTGGCCGGGAAGGTCCGTGCCTCTGGGCTGTCGGCGGAGCGCCAAGCCCGGTTCCTGGTCGACGTGGCCCGAGCCCACACCCAACGGCGGCAGGTCCCTCAGGCCATTGCTGCTTTGACCGAGGCGGAGGCCATCGCTCCGGCGGAGGTAGCGGACTCCCGCCTGGTCCGCGAAATCCTCGACGACCTCGAACACCTGGTACACGGGCGCAGTGTCCCCGGGCTTCGGCCGCTGAGACGCAAGACGACCCACAAATAGCCGCAACACGGCTGCGAGTCGCAGTCACCCCCGGTGACGGATAGGCGAGCTGCTCTTACGGTCAGCCATGGGTCAGCGCACGTCGCGCCGGCCCGGACTGACACAAGGAGACCCAACCGTGAAACTGCCTATCGACACCACCAGGATCACCTTCATCGCCGCCTCTGCCCCTGAGCCGGTCGTCGACTTCGAGACCAAGGCGGCCAAGGTCGACGAGTCCGGCCAGCCCGTCTACGGGGTTCAAGTCGTGGCTCTGTCCGAGGGTGGCGCAGAGGTCATCTCGGTGAAGGTGAGCGGAGAGCTCAAGGGCATCACCCAGGGATCGGCTCTCAAGCTAATGGATCTCACCGCCCAGTCGTGGGCGATGGGTGACCGCTCGGGCATCGCCTTCCGAGCCAACCGCATCGAGCCGGCCGGCACGGCCCGGTCCGCCTCGTAGGGAGGCGCTCTCGATGAGATTCAAGACCGGAGTCATCATCGTCTTGGTCGTAGCTCTGTTCCCTGCCTTGGCTACAGGTGTGGCCGAGCAGATCGTTCGGGCGGCGCTCCAGGCGATCGGCAATCTCGTCGGGGGTTCCAGTGGCTAGCCGCGAGGGGGTGGTCGAGACATTGCTCTCGGCCACCCTCGGGCTGGCGTGGAGCTTCCGGATCGAGCTGACGGCGATCGCAGCCGTGGCATCCGCTTCGGCGGCAGCAGTCAGGTACCTCGGACCGGTTGCCGGGTCACTTGCCGTAGCCGTCCCACTCGCAGCCGTCGCGGCCTGGCCGACCGGCCGGCGCTGGACCTGGCGGAAGCTTCGCCACGCCAGCCTCCGCCGCCGCTACCTGGCCGCTGTGAGAGTCGCCGGGTTCGATCGGCTGAAGCTGGACCGCGCTCCCTCCGTGATCAAGGTTCGTGACACCCCGGCCGGATACAGCCTCCAGGTTCGCTTACCGGCTGGCACATCCTCCACCGACTTGGACAACACCGCCGAGGTAACCGCAGCAGCCATGGGTGTCGCCGACATCAGAGTGGCCCGTGACCCTCACCGTGCCTCGCTGGCCACCGTATCGGTCGTGCAACGCGACGCCCTGTCCGGACCACCCCTCGCCTGGCCGCTAACCGGATCACCATGGTGGTCCCTGTGGGAGCCGATCCCTGTCGGGCTGGACGAGAACGGCGACACGGTGGCGGTCTCGCTGCCCGAGCACAACGTCCTTCTAGGAGGTGAGCCCGGCGCCGGCAAATCCGCCGCCCTGTCCCTGCTGGTTGCGGCATCCGCCCTCGATCCGACGGTGACGCTCTGGCTGCTCGACGGGAAGCGGGTGGAGCTGGCCGTCTGGGAGCCGTGCGCCACCCGGCTCGTCGGGCCTGACCTGGCCGAGGCGATCGACGTCCTCGACCATCTCCGGACTGAGATGGACGCCCGCTACGCCCAGCTTCTGGCGTGGAAGCGGCGCAAGGTCTCCCCCGAGGACGGATTGGGTCTGCACGTCGTTATCGTCGACGAGCTGGCTCTCTACCTCGCCACCGGTGACCGCAAGACCAGGGACCGCTTGGCCGAGTCCCTCCGGGACCTGATCGCCAGAGGAAGGGCGGCCGGGGTGATCGTGCTCGCCGCCACCCAGCGCCCCTCCTCGGACATCGTCCCCACCAGCGTCAGGGATCTGTTTGGGTTCCGGTGGGCCATGCGCTGCGCCACTCGCGACTCCTCCGACACCATCCTCGGCGCCGGGTGGGCGGCCGAGGGCTACTCCGCATCCGATATCGACCCGGCCAACCGCGGGGTCGGCTACCTGCTCCACGAAGGCGGGACCCCGCTACGGATGCGCTCCGCCTACCTCGACGACCCGACCCTGAACGCCATCGCCGACCGGGCCGCCTCGATTCGACATAGCCATGAGACATGACGGGCCAGGACGAAGGTCTGGAGGTTGCGGAGATCCTGGTCCGGGCTTCGGATCCGGAGCAGTTCGACGCCTGGCGGCACCGGGCCAGAGCGACCGGATGGTGCGCCCACCCGGTCCGCCTCGTCGGGATCACCAATCGAATCGACAGCTCCACCGGCGAGGTCGTAGGCGTGTTCCGGAGCGACGAGCTGCCCGACCGGGTGCTGCTCAAAGCGTGCGGTCACCGGCGTGCCACCATCTGCCCCACCTGCTCCGCCACCTACCAGGCCGACGCCTACCAGCTCGTCGCCGCCGGGCTGCGGGGTGGCAAGGGGATCCCCGAAACCATCGGCGAGCATCCCATGCTCTTCCTGACCCTGACCGCCCCCAGCTTCGGTGCCGTCCACGCTATCCGCCAACATCACGGACGAGAGGTGCGCTGCCAGATCGCCAGGGGTAGATGCCCTCACGGTCTCCTCCGCCGCTGCGACTCGACCCACCGGCCCGACGACCAGCGGTTGGGACAGCCCATCTGCCAGGCATGCTTCGACTACCGGGGGGCGGTCATCTGGAATGCCAGCGTCGGCGAGCTGTGGCGGCGAAGCACCATCGCCGTGCAACGCCAGCTCGCCACCCGAGTCGGGCTGTCACGAGAGCAGCTGCGTGAATCGGTCCGGATCAGCTACGCCAAGGTGGTCGAGTACCAGCGCCGCGGCCTGGTCCACGTGCACACCCTCGTCCGCCTCGACGATGCTGCCGACCCGGGTGAGACACCCGACGGGCGATTCGACCTCACCCTGCTGACCGATGCCGTCACCGCCGCGATACCGGGCGTCAGGTGCCCATCCCCCGACATCAGTGTTCTCCCCGGGCCGATCCGCTGGGGAGCCCAGCTCGACATCCACCCGATCAGCCCCGATGGGGCAGTACCCAAATCCGTGGCCGGTTACCTGGCCAAGTACGCCACCAAGTCCACCGACCCGGCCGGCGTTCTCGACCACCGCCTCCGGGCCGGCGACCTCGACCGCCTCGACCAGAAACTGTCCCCACATATGGCCCGCATGGTCCGGACCGCGTGGGAGCTCGGCGCCCTCCCCCAGCTGGAACATCTCCGGCTGCGGGCGTGGGCCCACACCCTGGGCTTCCGCGGCCACTGGCTCACCAAGAGCCGCCGCTATTCGACGACCTTCGCCTCCCTGCGGGCTGCCCGCCAACAGTGGCACCTCGACCACGGCCCGGTGGAGCACTCCCCCACCGACATAACCATGGGCCAGTGGTCCTACTCCGGCCGGGGATGGGCCAGCGAAGGCGACGCCTGGCTGGCCAGGACCGCCGCCGAGGACTCGAGGACCGCCCGCCGAGTCGCCCGCTGGGAGCTGGCCGGCCCAGGCGCAAGCCCCGATGGCCGCGTCTGACACCCGAACCGCCGGAGCCACCCGACCGGGAGGCAAGCGACCCCGCGCAGGCAGAGGCGATATCAAACGGAGCGGGACCGATAGATCGGGGCCAGGGCGGCGCTCCGACCACGCGAGCGGTCGTGCCAGCGACGACCGGTCCGGCTGCCCAGCAGGCGATGGCTCCACCGAAGCCGGAGGCAGCCGGACTGAGGGTGGGCTCGGCCTGGTCCTCGACCTTCCGGAGGGATGGCGGCCACCGACACAGGCTGCCAGTACCCTCCTACAGGTGCTCCTCGCCGTTCACAGCCGCCGGCACGACCCAAACAGGCCATGAGGTTCGCCTTCCTCGGCCGGGTCTCCACCGAGGACGCCCAGGACCCCGAGGCGTCCCGGGGCTGGCAGCTACGCCGGGCCCGGTCGCTCATCGAGCCTCAGGGTGGGGTGATCGTGGCCGAGTTCTTCGACATCGGCCAGTCCCGATCCCTGCCGTGGTCACGCCGGCCCGAAGCCTCCCGGCTGCTCACTGCCCTCAAGGACCATGACCGCGGTTTCGAGGCGGTCGTCATCGGCGAGCCGCAGCGCGCGTTCTACGGCAACCAGTTCAGCCTCACCTTCCCAGTCTTCGTCCACTACGGCGTGTCCCTGTGGGTGCCCGAGGTCGGAGGCGCCGTCGACCCCGGCTCCGAAGCCCACGACATGCTCATGAACCTCTTCGGCGGCATGAGCAAAGGCGAACGGGCCCGGGTCCAGATCCGGGTCCGGGCCGCCATGCACGACCTGGCCGAGCGCTCCGACCGCTTCCTGGGCGGCCGGCCGCCCTACGGATACCGCCTCGCCGACGTCGGACCCCACCCCAACCCCTCCAAAGCCGCAGCCGGGCAGAGACTTCACCGCCTCGATCCCGACCCCGTCACCGCCCCGGTGGTCGAACGGATCTTCACCATGTTCGGAGTCGACGAACTCGGGCTGCGAGCCATCGCCGAGGCGCTGACCAACGAGGGCATCCCCTCGCCGTCGGCCTACGACCCGGCCCGCAACCGTCACCGCAACCCGTCGGGCTGGTCCCACTCGGCCGTCCGGGCCATCCTGGTCAATCCCACCTACCGAGGCACCCGGGTCTGGGGCAAGCAGGAGCGATTCGAGTCCCTCGTCGATCCCGACGACGTGGCCGCCGGGAACCAGACCAGGATGAGATGGCGCCAGCAGGACACCTGGATCCGCCCCGATGCACAAACCCACACTGCCCTGGTGTCCGCCGAGCTGGCCGCCCTGGTCGCCGGCCGGTTCGGCTCACGCTCGCCCGGGACACCCAGGGCCCGATCGTCCAACCGGCCCTACGCGCTCAGAGGCATCATCTACTGCTCCCGCTGCGGCTCACGGCTGCAAGGCTCCTACCGCCCATCCCGCAGCGACCGACCGGGACGGGTCCTCTACCGCTGCGAGATCAGGCGCACCCGGGCCCTACCCGCGGAGCTGGCCGACCACCCCTCCACCCTCTACGTCAACGAGGCCGCCATCCTCGAGCCCCTCGACGCCTGGATCGAATCCTTCTCCGACCCGGCCTGGCTGGCCGAGAGCCAGACCTCCGACCCAGCATCCGCCGCCCGGCTGTCGGGGATGCGATCCCAGTTGGCGGACCTCGACCGCCGGATCGCCAACCTGGTCGACGCCGTCGAGACCGGCGCCGACCCCGGCCCGATCCTACGCCAGCTCTCCCAGAGAACCGCCGAACGTGACGCCCTGGCCGTCCGGATGGCCACCGCCGCCCGCCCGTCCACCCTCTCCGGCACCCAGATCGAAGCCATCACCGCCGAGCTGGGTGGAATCGCCGAAGCTCTGCAGCGCGCCACCACCGAGGAACGAGCGGCCATCTACGCCTCGCTCGACATCCGCCTGGATTACGACGACCGCTCCCACCAGGTTCGGGCCACCTCGAACCTGGCGCGTGTCGCAAATCGTGTCGGAGGGGGGACTTGAACCCCCATGTCCTTGCGGACACTAGCCCCTCAAGCTAGCGCGT
>JAKBAX010000170.1 GCA_021808785.1 Actinomycetes bacterium
AGCACCGGATCCGGGCCGCGCCTCTCCGCCGGCCGGCGCTCGGTGGGCAACTGGGCGAACGCCTCCATCACCGCGTCCCACTCCGGGAAGCCGATCACGTTGCGGTCCTCGTCGAAGGCGATCTGCTCGGCCAGCCACTCCATCCGGCGCCAATCGAGGAGGGGCTTGTCGTGGTGCAGGTCGGTCGCGAAGACGTGGCGGTAGCTGCAAGTGTGCGACTTGTAGTGGACGCACACCGCCGGTTGGAGCCCGGTGTCGTGGACCTGGCACAAACCGCTGTCGACGTCGAGGTACCCGCATGGCTGGTGCAGGTAGACGTCCACCTTCCGATCGCTCTGCAGGCCGAGAACGATGCCCTCGAAGTTGAGCAGGAAGGTGGCGTAGTCGACGTCCATGATCGTGTTGATCTGGAAGTCGCGCAGCAACAGGTGGGTGCAGCACGGGGAGGTGGCACAGTCCAGGCACGGCGGCTCCATGGCCTCTCGATAGGTGAGAGGCCGCCCGGGGGCCGGCTTGGTCGAGACCGCGACGGGGACCGCTCCCCCCACCGCCGGCCCGGGGGGGCGCAGGACGTCGGTCATTGGCCCACCTTGCGCCCGCCGGCCAGCCACTGCCCTACCCGGTTGGCCGCCTTGGTGGTGTCCCTGTTGGCCACCGCCCCCGATTGCTTCAGGCCCTTCTTCACATCCGCCACCGTCTTGCTCGCCTTCACCGCCTGTCTGGCTCCGCTCATTTCCTTGCCCATCCCCTTCAGGTCCCGCCCAATCGTAGACTTGACCGGCTGCAGCCGCTGCTTGGTCAGGTTCTTCTGCCGCACGAGGGCGCTCTTGGTCGGGGCCAGAGCCTTCACGGCCGCTTTTTTGTCCGCTCCCGCTGCCTTCTTCAAAGCTGCGATGTCCTTGCCCGCCACCTGCCGGACAGGAGTGGTGGCCTTCTTGGCCAGCGCCTTGGCCACTGCCGCGTCCTGTTCGAGCACCGTCGCCGCCGACGTCCCCACCTGATTGGCCTTACTGATGGCGAAGTGCAGGTTCTGGGCCGCCTGCGTCTTTCGGCGCACCAGGGCGCTCTTGGCCGGAGCAAGGGCCGCCGCCGCCTTCTTAGCTTCGCTTCTCAGCGCCTTCTTCTCCTGCTGGGCCAACTGCTTCGAGGGCGCGGTCACCTGTTTGGCCTTGGCCGTGTCGTGAGCCTTGACCGCTTTGGCCGCCGCCCTCGTTCGGTCGGCACGCCCCTTGACGTCTTGGGCCGTGGATCGTTTGGCCCGCACCAAGGCGCTGTGCAGCGGGGCGGCCCGGGCCGCCGCCTGCTGGCGGATGATCTCCTTGCGGATCTGCGCCCCCTGCGACAGGCCCTTGAAGTCCCCCTTGGAAGCGGCTTCGCCGACCAGGAGGAGGGCCACCGAGAGGCCTATGCCGCCCGCCGCTCCGCCGACCATGGCCCGCCGGCCCGTCGATCGGCCGCCTGCGGCCCGGCCGGGCGGCATGGCGCGGGAGAAACCGGGGCGGCCGCCCGCCCCGAGCGCCTTCGGCGGCCGGTGAGCCAGCGCCGACGCGACGCCGGGCGGTTGGGGTCGCCCGGGCGGTTTGGGTCGCCCGGGCGGCTTCGGGAGCGCCGCGGCCGGCTTCGGGAGCGCCGTAGGTGGCTTCGGAGGTCGGGGCCCCGCCACGGTCAGGAGGGCGCCTCCCCGCCGTCGCTCGGCCCCTCGGGTGGAGCCTCGAGCTCCTCCCCGCTGGGCGGCGCCTGCGGGGCCAGCTCGATGTGCTCCGACCCGGGCAGATCGACCGCGCCAGGGGCTCCCTCGGCCACCGGCGGCCCGTCGTCCTCGACCGCTTCGACCTCCGCTCCGCCGACGACGACCTCGAGCTCGCACGGTACGTGGGCCGGCCGGTTGGAGTCGACGATGCGGCTGACCGTGCTGCGCCGGATGTCGGCTGATTCGTCTACCCGGAGGCGCACCTTCAGGTACGGGTGGGGCGTCCCCGGCAGCTCGGAGCCCGCCGTCTGCGACCAACTGCAGCCGCCGTTGTCCTCGATCTCAGGTGTGGTCCCGCAGTACAGGGCGATATGGGCCGCCAGCGAACCTACCGAACCCCTGATGCGATACAGCGCCACCGCCTCCAGGATGAGCCGCCGGCGCCGCTCCACCGTCCAGGTCTCGTCGATGTCGAGCCCGACCCATCCGGCCAGCCAGTCGACGAAATCGTCCGGCGCCAGCTGGGGATCCAGGTAAGAATCGAAGCAATCGAGAGAGTTGAAGACCGGTGCCACCACATCGTCGAAGGCACCCACCAGGCGTTGGCAGAACTCGTCGTCCTGCAACGTCGACGGTATGAGCTCGACCAGGGGGCGGGGCGTGGGCAGCCCCTCCACGTAGCCGCGCCCCACAGTGTCGACGACGGCCATCTCGGCCAGTTCCTGGCTGCGGCGCCCTGACACCACGGTCGCCATTACGCCAACTCCTCCACCCGGACCTGGTGCTGGTAGGAGAAGACGAGGGCGTTGGGTGCCACCTCGACGCGCTGGGCCGCCGCACCCCGCTCGCCGGTGATCGGGTTGGCGGCGAACAGCCGTACGTCTTCGACCAGCTCCGTGCCCGGCAAGCGCTGCAGCAGCGCGTAGATCTCGCCCATGTGGACGGGGCGCCCGAAAGGCCAGCCGTTGCCGTCCATGCCCCCCGTGATCGGATGCAGGTAGGCGTACAGCGCGTCGGTAGCGGTCCTTTGCAGGCGACCCGGATCGGCCCACGGTCGGGCCCTCATCATGACCACCACGGTCACCCCCTGGTAGGCGGGCGGCTCGACCAGGACCCGCGAGCCTATGGTCCGCCGGCCATCCAGGTAGGTGGCGATGTTGGTGAGGGTCTCCGCCGGGGGCACCAGCTGCTCGAACGACAGGCGGCCGTCGACGTCGTCGGCGACGGTCGGCACCACCAGCACCCTGACGCCACCGGCTTCCTCGTCGGTGGCGGCCGGCACCGCTTTGATTCGGGCCGCCTCGGGCGCCGCTTGGCGGGCGAGCTGCTCGAAGTCCTCGGCCGTCACCGCCCGGCCGAGGGTCCGCATCACGATGGGCCCCCGGACCTTGGCCTCCTCGATGTCCTCGCCGTCGACTCCGCCGATGGCCGCGGCGCGGTTCTCGACGCGGGCCACATACGGGATCGTGGTACGGCACACCCGGATGGCCCCGGCCGCCACGTTGCCCTGGCGGCCGCCGCCGGTGTGGTAGCGCCGCAGGCGGAGCAGGGCTCCCTTGGCCGGGGCCGCGCCGTACCGCAGGAGGCTGCCGTCGGGGGTGCGCACGGCCGGTCCGAGCTGGAGCTCACCGCTCACCGGGTCGAGGACGAAGTGAAGATCCTCGGGACCGCTCTGCGAGAACTCCTCCACCTGGGTCCATTCCTGCCAGCCTTCGTCCTCGTCGGAGACCTCGAGGACCACCGGCTCCTCTGATGCGACCACGGGCACCCGCGATACCAAGAAACGCTGGCCGGGGACCCCTTCGGAGGAGCCCACCACGTCTTCTGCCACCACCTCGGCCTGCACCGCCTGGGCCGTCCCGCCGATGGTCACGGCCTCGACCTGCTTGATGAGCGGGGAGTTGCTGTAGAAGGGCTGGTCCTCCTCGGGTGTCGTGACCCTGGCCCGGAGCCACCCGGCCCGCAGGCCGTGTTCGACCGAGGCGGTGTGGGTGCCCGGGACGTGCAGGACCACTTCACCGGCCCGGTTGAGCCCGCCGGTCGTGTCGCGGTCCACCTCGCACTCGGCCCAACCCTCGCCGTCGAAGGCCTCCCAGGCCAGCGGGGGCCATTCCGGGTCGACGCCGATACCCTCCACGTTGCAGTCGAAGCGGAGGCTGACAGCGCAGCTCGCCACTGCCGCGGTCAGGCCGATGAGCAGCACCTCGTCGGGCACCGGCTGGCCGGAGAAGCAGGAAAAAGGGGCCAGCTTCATGGAATCGGTGTGGTTGCGCCAGGTCCCGCCGGTCGGGATGGAGCCGATGTACTCGAGCGCGCAGGGCACGATCTGCAGGTCCTCGGTGACGGTGAAGGCGACCGCCGAGCCCACCGCCTCGCTGCGCGGTGTGGCCACCTCCACCCCGGCCGGGACATACACCGTGTTCTCCTGAGGGGCGGACAGCCAGAACGTCACCGCGGTGGTCGCCGCCGAAGGAGGCAGCAGGTGGACGCCGATCAGCTCGAGGAACTTGATGTAGTTGCGGTCCGGGACCCGGTTGAGCCGGTAGAGCAGCTGGTCGGTCATGTAGGCGAAGGTCTCGATCAGGGTGATCCCCGGGTCCGAGACGTTGTGATCGGTCCACTCGGGGCAACGCCTCTGGACCAGTCGCTTCGATTCGTCGACCAGGTTCTGGAAGCGGCGGTCGTCCAGGTTGGGCGCCGGCAGCACCATCTAGTTACTCCTCTTCATTGATGAGGTAGAAGGGGAAGACCAGGTTGCGCGGGTCGTACGAACCCTTCCTCTCGTACGTGATGTTGATGTAAAGCGTGTTGCGCGACACCTGGTCGACGCTCACGTCCACCGAGGTCACCTCGATCCTCGGCTCCCAGAACTTCAACGACTTCTTCACCTCGACGGAGATGAGACCGGCGGTCGTGGCGTTCGCCGGCGCGAAGACGTAGTCGTGGATACCGCAGCCGAAACCGGGTCTCATGGGGCGTTCGCCCGGAACGGTGGCCAGTATCAGGCGGATGGCCCGGGAGATGTCCTGGTCCTCGCTGACGAGGGCGATGCTCCCGGACGCGTCGGTACCGAGGGGATAGTTCCAGCCCTTACCTATGAAGCTCTCGGCCATGACTAGCCGAGCCCCAGGCTGACCATGCTGCCGGTCACGCTGACCTCGGCCTCGGGACTGCCCATCGAAACCGATGCAGTGGACGGAGAGCCGATCGAGATGGTCCCGGCGGCGATGCTCAGGTTGGCGGTGTCCTCGCTACCGATGCTGATGGTCGGCGCATCGAGCGTGAGCTGTCCCTCGGAGGAGATCTTGACAGTGGCTGTGCCGGTGATCTCTATCTCACCGAGCGAGTTGATGGTGATCTTCACCTCGTCGCCGTCGAGCACCACCGAGGTGGGCGGTGCCTCGACCGGCGCGGTCATGATGCTGATCCCCATCTTCTCCGGCCCGTCGTTCCACTGGATCGTGTGGGCCATACGGGACGCGATCCGCCGGTTGCCCACCACCCCTTCGACCGCCGGAGCGGGCAGCGGCTTGGCGATCCCGTTGTAGAGGTTGCCGATGACGAACGGATGGTCGATCGAGCCGCGGTCGAATCCGATCAGGACCTCGTCGCCCACCTCCGGCACCCAGAGGAACCCGCCACCGAGTTTGCTGGCGCCGATCTGCATGACCCGGGCCCAGGCGCTGATGTAGTCGGGAGCCAGCCATGGGAACATCACCTTCACCTGGCCCAGCCCGTCGGGATCCATGTTGTCCACCACGGTGCCGATGACCAACCCCGGGATCGACGGCCGGGTCCCGTCCACCGGCCCCGAACCCGACGAGAGGGCCAGCAGCGAGCGGTCCTTGTACCCGCCCGCGGTGAACCAGGTCGTGTAGCTCGCCCCCTCCCATTCGAAGACGTGGCGGGCCGCCGAGCAGATGTAGTAGCCGTCGAAGGGTTGGCCGGCCAGACCGATGGTGACGGCCTCGCCGGCCAGCACCGACGGATTGCCGATGCACTCGCCTTCGACTTCGGCCAGCGCGCCGGCGATGTCGGCGGCGATGGACTCGGCCCAGTGCATCGCCGCGCCTTCAGTGTCGAAGGGACGGCTGGCGTCGAAGAACGGGTCCGCTTCGAACTCGCCGGCGACCAAAGGCGGAAGGGTGGCCGGGTCGATGCTCATGGATGTCGACGGCAGGGTGGGCGCCGGTCCGATGACCGGGATGCTCTCCGCCGGGTCGTAGCCGGTGACGGTCACCTCCGGTACCTGCTCGGCCCCATTTACGATGACCCGCAGCCTGACCAGATTGACTCCCATGGCCAGTTGCGTCCCGAGCAGGGGCTCCACCGAGCTGAGTGCGGGAGGATCGGTCTCCGAGGGGGTCGGCATCGGGGTGAAGTTGAACAGGCCGAGCGCGTCCGAGTAGGCCACATAATTCTCCAGCGCCGCCAGTTGCTGGATGAAGACCCAGGAGCTGACGTTGGCCTGAGTCAGCCAGGAATAGATGTTCGTGGTCGGGACCATCTCGCCCGGGAGCACCCCGGCTGCACCGAGCAGCACGAGTACCACGTCCGAGGCGGTCATCTCCGGGTAGGCCATGGTCTTGGTGCCCCGCATCAGCCGGTGCGAGCGGTCCATGGCCCGCACGATGGTGAGCGTGTCACCGTGCTCGTGCTCGACCTCCACGGAGGTGATCTCCCCGGTCATGAGCGGCTTGGGCAGCCCGTCGTCGCTGCCCGCCACACTGATCGGAGTGGCCAGCTGCAGCCCCCCCGGGAGCAGGACGCTGTCGGGGGGGGCGTGGAAGACCAGCTTGGCCTGGGACGGCACGTACATGGTGCTGTCGACCTCTACGTGGCCGAGGCTGGACGCGACGAGGGGATCGAGCGGTGCCTCCATGACCAGTACCTGGCACTGAGACGTTCCCACCGGCATCAGGAGGCCTCCCCGAGCAGGGTCTGGGCGTCGCGCTTCTCCGGCACCATCAGCACCGACCCGGTCTTGACGCGCAACGGGTCGTCGATACCGTTGGCCTCGGCCAGGGCCCGCCAGTAGTTCGGGTCGTTGTACTCCTGGTAGGCGATGGACGCCAGGGTGTCCCCCTCCACGACGGTGCGGGTCCGCCTGGTCGCCAGTCCACCCGACGTCGGGTTGGTGCCGGGCAGCGACCCGAACGGGATGGACTCGAGCTCCACTCGCACCTTGGCCCGGGTGGGCACGCCCAGCAGGAACCGCTCGTGCGTGACGCTCATCTGCTTGATGATGGCCTGATCCATGATGATGTTCGGTCCCCAGCCGAACATCACCGTCGGGGGCATCGGGTTGTTGAGGGCGATTGAGTCGGGGGTCGGGTTCATCATCGTCTGGAGCTGGGCCAGCGTGGCCTGAGGGGGCAGGGGCGGTACGGCGAAGGCGTCGAGTTGGATCTCCACCGTCATGTGGGAAGGGGCGGTGCCGATGAACATCTGCTTCGACCCGCCCGGTGCGCTCGGCAGGTTGATCCGGCGGTAGTGGGCCTCGATGACCTCGGTCAACGCGCCCGGGTTGTACTGGAACACCACCGGGGGCAGCGGGAAGTCGGTCGTCTGCAGGTAGGCGCTGACGGCACTGGCCGACAGGGCGGCGGTCGCGACGGGATTGGACACGGGCGGAACCTCTCTTGCCTACAGGAATCCCTGGTGGAAAAAGCTCAGCTGCTCGGTGGCGAGCACGGCGGTCCCGGCCGCGGCGTCGAAGGTGGGACCGCGCCACGACTCCGGCGATACACCGATCATCTCCCAGGTCGTGATGGTGTTCCCCTTCTGGTCGATGCAGGTGATCTGGGCCGAGGTGGGTACCGGCAGCATGTGGTAGGCGGTGATCCAGCTCATCACCGCCTGGCAGTCACTCGTGAGGGGCCGCTCCAGGGTGATCTTGGAGTACTCGAGGTGCTTCGGCAGGTGATGCTCGAAGAAGGTCATGCCTGCTTCGTGGCGCGAATCGTAGGCCAGGTTCATGCCGAGGCCGGAGCACTTGGCCCAGGCGCCCAGGTCGATGGTGTCGATCATCACCTTGAAGAAGACGCTGATGCCGACCTCGGTGTTGTACCTCAGTCCGGCCTGGAGGGGAGTCGGGATCAGCGGGCCGGTGAAGACCGATTGGGGGGTGAAGGCGGCGTTGGAGAAGTCGGCCGCCGGAGCGGCATCGGCGCCGTACTGGGCGTCGCCCTCCTCCAAAGCGGCGCCCGCCGACTGCTCGGGCTCCTGGCCCGCGTTGGAGAAGTCCTGCGAGGGGGCCGCCTCGGAGTGGTATTGGGCGTCGCCCTGGTCGAGGGCCTCGCCGGCCGACTCCTCCTCGCCGTCACCGGCGTTGGTGAACGATGCGCCGTCTCCCGCGTCGGACATCCGCTACCACCTCCTGTAATGCTCGGTGAGCAACCCGGCCCGCTCGCGGTCCTCGCGGAGCTCACCTCTCAGGCGGTACCGGATGAGCGGGTACAACCAGCGGCTGAGGTTGGACAGATCCTCTTCTGTGGGCCGTTCGAGGCTCCCTCGACCGCCGGGTCGGGCCGGCGGTTCGGGCGACTGCGGGGGCGGTCCGACCGGCTCGTAGTCGACCGCTCGCTGCACCGGGCTGGCCGCCATGGCCGGCGCGGCTGCGGGACCCATGGCCGGTGTGATGGTCTGCGCACCGAGGGCGGCCGGGCCGGTGATCTCCGACAGGCGCTCGAGAATGGTGTTGGCCAACTCGTCGGTGTCCACCCCGGCGGGGCCGGGGGCGGCGAGCGGCAGCGGGGCTCCCGACGGGCCGGTACCTCTCGGGTGGTTGAGCGCGCCGGCCCATGTGGTCTGGGCACCTGCACCGGGGGCGGCGTCGACGACCGGCCGTGCGGTGGCACCGGTGTTGAGGGTCATCTCGGCGGCCCGGGCCTGACGCTCGAGGATTTGCCCGGCTGCGGTGTCCTCTCCGGGCAGGGATGTCCCAAAGCGCGCCCGTTGGGCGACGTGGGTCAGCTCGTGGGTGAGAAGCGCCTCTCCCGGGCCCAGGTCGAGGGGGCCGACCGACGGCGGGATGACCACGGCCCGGTCGCTGGTGAAGGCCCGGGCCCGGAGGCGACCGGCCTCCATGGCACCCTGGGGGCTGCGATCGACCGCCACCTTCGACAGGTCGACACCGAAGCGTTGGCCCACCGCTTGGCGGGCCCGCTGGCCCTCGGGAACGGGCCCGCCCTCGCCTTGCTGGTCCGGCCCGAGCAGGGGCTCGTTTCCGAGAAGAGGGGCCATCTCGGGCCCTTCCACCGGCAGGTCGTCCGGGGCCCTCCCGCTCGGCGGTGGGCCGAGCGGCTCCAGCCGGGCCAGCGGCAGGTCCGTGCCGGCATAGACCGGCCCGGGGGGCGGCCGGCGGACCGGCGCAACGGCCTCGACGCGCGCCGCGGCCGG
>JAKBAX010000171.1 GCA_021808785.1 Actinomycetes bacterium
CAGGGCGAGCAGGTCGACGTCGTTCCCGAAGACTGCGGTGACGGCGACGCCGCAGTTCGCCAGGCGTGGGAGCACCTCGGCGCTGAAGTACTCGGGGCTGGAGCCAAAGCGCACTGGGGGCCCGGGGGATGGAGGATCGCCTCCCCGGAGGCTCCCGATGACGGCCTCGAGCGCATCGAGTGGCTCGGTCACCTGGGCGTAGAGCTCGCGCGCTCGCTGGGTCGGGGTGACGCCGTTTGGTCCGCGGACGAACAGTCGAGTGCCGATTGCCCGCTCCAACGCGGCCAGGTGTTGGCTCGCTGCGGGCTGGCTGATGCCGCGGTGGTAGGCGGCGTCGGTCAGCGAGCCGGCCCGGTAGATGGCAAGGAACGTTCGGAGAAGCTCGGTATCGGCCATGAGAAAACTTATACCAGGGAGCTCTAAATCTTCTTTGCTTATTCAGCGCGGACGCCCGAACATGGGGATCGTGCCGAACCCTCCGACGAGCCACCGCTACCTGCACGGCCACCACGAGGCTGTCTTGCGCTCGCATCGCCAGCGCACCGCCGAGAACTCGGCCGCGTACCTGTTGCCCCGGCTCCAACCCGACGCCGAGGTGCTCGATGTCGGCTGCGGCCCGGGAACGATCACCGTCGGCCTCGCCGAGCGAGTGCCCGACGGCACGGTCATCGGGATCGACGCCGAGCCCGCCATCGTGGAACAGGCTCGATCGACCCCCGGAGCGAGCGAGAGGGCGAACCTCTCCTTCGAGGTCGGCGACGTGTACGACCTCGCGCCAGCGAGCGAGCGCTTCGACGTCGTCCACGCCCACCAGGTCCTCCAGCACCTCGCCGACCCGGTCGCCGCGCTCAGCGAGATGAAGCGGGCCTGCCGACCCGGTGGGCTCGTCGCGTGCCGCGATGGCGACTATGGCGCGATGTTCTGGTACCCGGCGTCGGAGGCGATGACCGAGTGGAAGGCGCTCTACCGAGCGGTCGCCCGCAGCGCCGGGGGCGAACCCGACGCAGGGCGTCACCTCGGCGCCTGGGCACATGCCGCGGGCTTCTCCCGCGTCGAGGTGTCGGCGAGCATGTGGTGCTTCGCCACCCCAGCGGAGCGCCAATGGTGGGGGGAGCTGTGGGCAGAGCGCCTGACGCGGTCACGTTTCGCCGAGCAAGCCATCGGCGAGCACCTTGCGAGCCGGGCGGACCTGGAGCGATTGGCTGCCGGGTGGCGGGTGTGGATGACAGAGCGCGACGCCTGCTTCTTCGTCCCCCACGGCGAGGTGCTCTGTACGCCGTGAGCAGCCTCGTTGGCACAGGAGACGGGGTGAACCGTCCGGGCGCGCTCGCCAGATCGGCGCGAGGCCCTTCTCGTTGGGTTCTCGTCGCCACCTGCATCGGCTACGGGATGGTCATCTTGGACACCACGGTCGTCAACATTGCACTGCCCGCGATCTCGCGTGACCTCGGTGCTTCCACGTCGGCACTCGAGTGGGTGGTCGACGGCTACAGCGTCGTCTTCGCCGTGTGCCTGCTGTCGGCCGGTGCCCTCGGGGACCGGCGAGGAGCAAGGCAGGTGTTCCTGTGGGGGCTGGAGATCTTAGAGGAGAGCTCGCTCGCATGCGGCCTGGCGCCGTCGACCCTCGTGCTCATCGTCGCCCGTCTCGTCCAGGGGCTTGGTGCGGCGATCGCCGTTCCCTCGTCCCTCGCGCTGCTCCAAGTCGCCTACCCACACCGGGCGGACCGCGCACGTGCGGTCGGGATGTGGGGGGCAATGGCCGGTGTGGCCGCCGCAGCTGGGCCGGCGTTGGGTGGGATCGCCGTGGACGCCTTGGGTTGGCGATCGGTCTTCTTCATCAACGTGCCGCTTGGCGTGGTGGGGATTGTCCTCGGGCGTCGCCATCTACCCCTCGCCAAACGGCACACCCACGGGCTTGACCTCGCCGGTCAGATGACGGTGGGCGTGTCTGCTGCGGCCCTCGCGATCGGGCTGATCGATGCAGGCGTCAAAGGCTGGAGCTCGACGACGGTCCTCGTCTGCCTCGCCACCTTCCTTGCGGGGACGGCACTGTTCATTGTCGTAGAACGACGTGCGCAGCGGCCTATGCTTCCGCTGCCACTGTTCTCCTCCTCGACGTTTTCGGCAGCGACGGTCGTTGGCTTTCTCTGCAATCTCGGCTTCTTCGGCGAGTTGTTCGTGATGAGCCTCTATTTGCAGCAGGAGCGGGGTCTCTCGGCCCTTGTCGCTGGCTTCGTGTTGGCGCCGCAGATGGCTGCCACGATGCTCGGCTCTGTCCTTTCCGAGCGCGTGATGGCTGGTAGGGGACCGCGGCGGCCCATGCTCGTCGGCCTCGGGATAGGCGGTGTGGGACTGCTGAGCCTCGCGTTGGCGGGACTACGTACCCCGTACTGGTTGCTCTTGCCATCGGTGACGCTTGCTGGGTTCGGGATCGCCTTCACCATGATGCCGGCAACCGCCGCCGTCATCGAGACTGCAGGAGAAGGACATGGCGGCGTCGCCTCTGGCTCCCTGAACGCTGCCCGACAGCTCGGCGGCATGGTCGGCGTCGCCTTGCTGGGGAGCTTCGTGGCAGGGGGAACCGGGTTCATCGGTGGGTTTCGGATCGACATGATGCTCGCCGCCGGTGCCTTTGCAATTGCCCTGGCCGTCAGCGGCGCGTTTGTGGACCGCATGGATGGCAGGGCCTGCGGACGAGTGATGGCGAGACCAGTTGGTCGTCCGTAATCATCCGCGCGGGCACGATGTTGGTGCGATCTTCGCTGGGCGCTTCTTTGCGCTGGTAGGTGCCCGCTGGTGTCTGCCCATAATTGAGCAACTCGTAATTGAGCAACTCGGCGAGGGCGGCCGTCGCTACCAGGATCTCCATGACGCGTTGGACGGCATCTCCTACAAGGTCTTGACGGAGACGCTGCGGCGCGCCGAGCGAGACGGCCTGATTACGCGAAGGCTGGATGGAGGTCGGGTCGAGACCACGACCCTCTACGAGCTGACCGACCTCGGCCGGTCCCTCGACCAGCCGCTCGCAGCGCTCACGGAGTGAGCGGAGGTCAACTGGAAGGCGGTCGAGGCGGCGCGCGAACAGTGGGACGCGCGGCGCCAGGCGGGGCACTGAAGGGAGTTTGCTCCCTGTCAACCCCGTACGTCTTCACACCTTCGGGTACGTCGGCACTCGTTGAAGTGCCGTTTTGCCTGGTGGTATGGCTGGAAACCGTCAAAGACGCGGGCCCGTCGGGCTGAAGTCAGGTGTCTGCCTGGCCCGGTCTTCCGGGGAGGTCTGCGCCTATGCGACACGGTCGGCGTTAGGGTGGTGCGACGGTGGTAGCCGCCCTCGTGGGCATGTGCGTGCTGGCCGGGTGCTCCAGCACGCCCGGTGCCGCTGCAGGGCGCTCGACCACGTCGGTGCCGAGGTCCACGACCACGCCGACATCGGGTTCCTCCTCGGCCACCACGACCCGGGGCTCGGTATCGGCGGTGCTCGCCGCGTATCGGGCCGAGTGGGCCGCGTTCGAGCAGGCGCTCGCCGACGCGAACCCCGGGGACCCGCGACTGGCCGCCACGATGGTCGACCCGCAGCGAGCCGAGCGCTTCTGGACTGAAGACCTTGGACTCCATGTGCTGTACCGAACCAACACTCGCCCGGCAAACCCGGGATGGGCCGGGGCCGTGTGGTGTCGGCTCTCAGGCCCGGCGGCGAGGGGCACAGGCGCGAGAGTCTCCCCGGAACACTGCCCAGGCTGCGCCGGCGCCCAAAGCGACGGCCATCACCGTCCCGGCGGCGACGCCTTGTGACGACCAGCCGGCCAAGAACCCGGTGATCACCACCGCGGCCATCACGGCAACCTTGCGGACAAGCTCTCGTCTGGGCATGTTCTTCACGACGGTGACCTCCTGGATGGTTCGGGCTTCACGTGTCTCGGCTTCGTCATGGTTGAGCGGCGGTGAGGATGACCAGAAGCGGGATGACCCGGGTGGGAGCGACCTCGTAGCGGCCCCGTCCCGATGAACGGAGCCAGCCGGCCGCGACGAGGTGGCGAAGGTGGTGGTACAGCTGGCCGGTGGTTCCGAGGCCCTCGACCGTTCCCATCTCGCTGGTGGTGTGCCGACCGCACAGCACTTCGCGGAGCAGTTGGAGCCTGACGGGGTGGCCGAGCGCGGCCAGCGGGTCAGCAGATGCAGTCCAATCCCGCTCGAGTAGCGTTTCGACGTCGGCGCCCTGTTGCCACTCGTAGGTTGGGGCGCCGGCCAAGGTGACCGACCCGGTGAACAGCACGGCACTTCGGTCCCTGACCCTCGACCGTAGCCCTCCAAGTGCCCAGAACCGCTCGGGGTCGGCCCCCGCCACGGCAGCATCACAGTTCTTTTCGCGAACGGGCTCCTCGAGCGCCGCCAAGCGCTGCTCGAGTTCGGTGACTCTGTCCGCTAACTCTTCGAGCGACAGGATCGAGCTGGCCACATCCAATACTACGTTAGAACGTAATATCGTCGCAAGTGCCAACTCGCCCATCGCCTTGCGGCGTGTGTCAGCTACCTTCGACTGCGGGCGGCTCAACAGCGCAGCTAGGTGCGGGATGGACGCTGTCGTGGGTGTGGGGGTCGGCGGTGAGGCTGTCGATGGCCGAGTAGACCCAGGCGAGGCTGGCGTTGTGTACGTCGAGTCCGTGGCGCATGGCGAGGTGTGCGTGGCGTCCGGGCAGCGGGGTGGCCTCGATATAGCGCTCGGTGTCGGCGAAGAAGCGCTTCAGCTCGCAGCCGGATCGGGGGTTGCGGGCGAGCAAGCCGAGCAGGATCTGTTCGAAGTCCGTGAGCGAACCCTTGTCTAGTGGTTCACCGATGAGAGGACCTCCCGTCGCCACGTATCGGTCGATTCGACTGGTATTGTCTACGCTCGCGCCGGCCTTCGGAGCCGGCTGCGAGCGTCGTCGCCGACCGCGACGGAGGTGGGTCTATGCGCAGGGTGAACCTGGGTTTCGATGCCGACGTGGGGGAGGTCGCGGCCCGGTTGGCCTCGTCGCTGCGCCCGGGCGCCAAGGTGGAAGTGGCAGGCGATGGCACGGTCGCGGTGCGGCGAGGCCCGCTAAGGCGGTGCGTGGCGGCACTGCATCAGACGCCTGACGGCTTCGCCATCGAGGTTCGCGGGGACGCTGGCGGTGTCCCCCTGCCGCTCGCCGCGGCGGTACTGCGCTGGATCGGCGAGCGGACCGTCGCTACGGAGGTTGCAGCAGCCTTGCAGGCCGGCCACGGCGACCCCGGGGGCGACCGGGACCGGGCTGCACAGCCGTGAACGCCCTCGACTACATCCTCGACGCCGTGCTGGTGGCGACGGTGTTCGTCCAGTTCAGGGGTCGGCGCCTCACCCCCCGGAACCTGGGGCTGCCCGTCGCGATCGTGGTCTACTTCCTCTTCGCCCATCACGGCGCCCGGCAAGTCTTCGTTGCTGGCGTCACTGAGAACCCCACCTGGACGTGGGTCGCCAGTGCGCCCGCAACGTGACCGCGAAGCTCGCTGACGCAGGCCTTTGTGTCAGCTTCCTCCTGCATGATCGCGATGCCAAGTTCGGCCCGGCTTCGACGCCGTGTGGCGTGGCGAAGGGGCGAGGATCGTGCGAACTCCCGTACGAGCATCGAACGCGAACGCCATCGCCGAGCGCTGGGTGAGAACGGTGCGCTCGGAGGTGACCGACCGCCTCCTGTTCGTCAACGATGGTCATCTCCGAGGAGTGCTCGGTCGCTACATCTGCCACTACAACCAGCACCGTCCGTACCGGACCCTTCTGCTCCGTCCACCGCAGCGGTCGTCCGCGCCGACACCGGCGCTGCGTGTGGCCATCGCAGCTGTCCATCGGCAGGTGATCCTCGGTGGACTGATCAACGAATAACTATGCCGCGTGACCGGTCGGGACCGGTTTTCGGACCCTACGGGTGCGGCCGCCGAACAGCGGGAACCCGGCGAAGGTCAGCACGTAGGCGTTGACGACCATGGCAACCCGGAGGCGCTGTAGTGCAGGTCCCGGCCGACCGACGGCAGGGCGACGTTGACGATCGAGACGTCGAGCACGACCATGAACTGCACCGCGCACGCCAGCGCCAGCACCATGCCATCAGGTGTCTCCCGTGCGCGCGGTGGCGGGCGGCCTCACCGCTTCGCCTCCGGCGCCGCCGAGCGGGTCGGGGTGAGCACGACCATCGGGACATCCCGCGTGGCGCCGGCCTGGTAGGAGCGAAGCTGTGGCTGCTGGGCGGCGTAGCGATCGAACAGGGACGCGCGCTCGTCGCCGGTAGCGATCTGTGCGGTCGCGTCGAACACGGCGGTTGCGACCTCGACGGTCACGTCCGGGTGGGTGAGCAGGTTGTGATACCAGGCCGGGTTGGAGCCCGCCGCCCCCGTGGCGACCACGTACCGCTCCCCATCGGTGATGTAGGTGAGCGGCACCGTTCGGTGCCGGCCGGAGCGCGCACCGGTGGTCGTGAGCAGCAGCAGCGGCAGCCCGGCGAACATCCCCCCGACCGACCCGCCGTTGGCGCGGAACTCCTCGACCACCCGCCGGTTCGGGTCGCCCCACTCGTGGGCTGGCACCGCTCCACTCCCTACAAGTCGCTTGCGTGACGGGCGACGACCTCGGCGAAGCGTTGCAGGCTCTCGCCCGGTTCGGGGGCAGACAGCGCAGCGTGGACCTCAGCGGCCATCTCCTCACCGTGGCGCCACAGCTCGCTGTAGGTGAACGCGACCTCGGTCTCGCGCTTGCCGGCGGGGGTGAACTCGACGGTGATCCGGCTGGCGTGCTCGTCATCTGAGATTGGCCGCCACCCCGGCCCGATCCGCCAGGTCACCGTCAGCCGGCGGGGCGGGTCCCAGGCCAGGATCGTGCCCCGCACCGCCTCGCTGCCATCCGGCCCCCGCTCATAGAACCGTCCCCCCAAGCGTGGTTCGATCACGACCTCCGAGCCGCCGCCCCGGATGAAGGCGTGCTCGGGCGGCAGCCACTCCCCAGGCCGCTGCACATACACCGCGAACGCGGTCTCGACCGGCGCGGGCACCGTGATCGTCTTACGCACATCCGACACGTTCGTTGCTGCTGGCTCGGGCATCCCCAACCTCCATCAGTTAGTGGTAAACCACCACTATAGAGTACCGGGAGAGCTGGTAAAGTCGGCAGACGATGCGCCCCTACGAGCACATGCCCTCACCCGGCGACGACTACCTCGCGCTGGTCCTCGACGCGGACCTGCGGCTACTCGACGTCGCCGAGCGGCTGCGCCAGCACTGGGCTGCGCACGCCGCCGCGCTCGGCCTGACCGCCGTCCAGGCCAAGGTCCTGCTCCGCCTCATCCCCGGCGAGGCGATCCCGATGCGCAAACTCGCCGCACAGCTCGGCTACGACGCCTCCAACCTAACCACCCTGGTCGACCGGCTCGCCGCCCACGGCGCCCTGGAGCGTCAATCCGACCCCACCGACCGCCGCGTCAAGGCGCTCGTGCTCACCCGCGAGGGCGAGCGTCTACGCAAGCAGTTCTGGCACAACCTCGTGACCGACGCCGGACCACTCACTCCGCTGCGAGAAACCGACCTCCGCAACCTGATCCGGCTCCTGACCAAACTCGACCAACCGACCGAATAGGCGCTGTTATCTCGGTCGTCGTGCGACGGCCGGCCTGTTTGACAGCAACCTCTTACAGGCCCGCCGGTAGACTCCCGCCCGGTCAAGCAAACGAAAAAAGACGCTGTGACGTTTGCTCACCTACGGGGACATCATCTTCTACACGTATCCGGGCCAGTCGGTGCCGCACCACGTCGTGATCTACCTCGGCGGCGACCTGAAGGGTCCAACAACTGGGTTGTCGCCAGTTCACGCCAGTCGACAAGCGGGCATCGGGGCAAGGCGAGGACTGAACCTTGTAGGTTCCGTAAACTCGATCACACTGTTGGCTAGGGCGTTCGCGTGCATGGCCGGTCCGGCTACCGTCCGTCTTCACCATGGGAATGCCCGATCGTCTTCGTCACGTGCTCTGGTCGTTCGCCTACCTCGCCGTCCGTCGAGTGCTCTCGCTCGTCCTGCTCGTCTTGCGAATGGGCGGGTCCAAGGAGATCGAGATCCTGGTGGGCCGCCACGAGCTTGAGGTCCTGCGGCGCCAACAGCCACGGCCACCCGACTTGGGGGTACCAGCGGATCCGAGGTGAGTTGCTCGTTCCCGGCGCGCAGCAGGTCCACGATCGCCCGGGTGCTGGAAGCCCGCGGCGTCGAGCCCGCACCACGGCGCAGCTCTGCAACCTGGTGCAAGTTCCTCCCGCCAACAAGCCGCAGTCATCGTGGCCTGCGACTTGTTCTCGGTTGACACGATCTCGCCGCGCCGGCTTTACGTGCTCTTTTTCATCCATCACGACACGCGCCGGGTCTTCCTCGCCGGTATCACGACGAATCCCACCTGGGCGTGGGTGACCCAGGTGGCCCGCAACGTGACCGCCGAGCTTCGTGATTCCGGTATCGACGTCAAGTTCGTCTTGCGCGACCGGGACGCGAAGTTCGCCCCTGGTTTCGACGCGGTGTGGCAAGGCGAGGGCGCAAGGATCCTACGAAGTCCTGTTCGGGCCCCCAAAGCGAACGCCATCGCCGAGCGGCGGGTGCGAACGGTCCGATCGGAGTGCACCGACCGTCTCTTGATCGTGAACGAACGCCATCTCCGCCGGGTGCTCGACCGCTACGTGCGCCACTACAACCAGCACTGGCCGCACCGGGGCTTTGCGATGCTTGCGCAGGTCCCTCGTGGAAATGCGGCGTCGCCGCCGCCAGCGAGGATCACACGCATCCGCCGCCACGAGGTTCTCGGCGGGCTGATCAACGAGTATCACGCCGCATGAGCTGCTCGGACGGCTTTTCGGACCCTATGTGGTACGTCCGACGCTTCACGAGCTGGCTGATGGCAGGCCGAGAGCGCTGGGGACTCCGTCGTGCGCCCGCAGATCGGCATCAGACCTTGTGTCCGTTCGACCAGGTTGTCGTACGCGAACGGCATCGCTCTTCAACCGCTCCGCACGTCAGCTCGAACCATGGCATCACCTGCTAGAGTATCAGACTGGTAATCCTGACGATT
>JAKBAX010000172.1 GCA_021808785.1 Actinomycetes bacterium
GGTCGGGACGTTGGGCTACAGGCTGGCCCGGGGATCCGAGTCACCGGTCTCCGGCTCGCCTCAGCGCTCACTGGCCGCTGCTTCCCAGCCGGCTGGCCGTAGACGGCATTGGCGCCCCGGTGGTCGCGCCCGGCGCGCCGGCGGGCGGCGCGGGCGGCGCTGGCGTGGTCTGCATTGGGCCAGGGTCCTTTGCCGTAGTGCCGGCCACCCGATCGAGCTCCCCGATTCGTGTCACCGCCGCCCCGGGCATCAGGAGCGTTGCAGCGGCGGGGCCGCCGTCTGGGCCTGGTTGACCGCTTGCTCGAGCTCTTCCATCCGCTTGGTCCGCTCCCGGCGGCCGGCTCGCAGGCTCAGGTAGGCGCCGGCGCCGACAGGGATGGGCAGCCAGAAGTTGACCAGCCGGTAGCCGAGGACGGCGACGATG
The DNA here is from genome assembly GCA_021808785.1 of Actinomycetes bacterium. Classification (GTDB taxonomy): domain Bacteria; phylum Actinomycetota; class Acidimicrobiia; order Acidimicrobiales; family Palsa-688; genus JAKCDU01. Next base: position 425 of record JAKBAX010000172.1, read on the forward strand.
GCTACCGCCCGGGTGGCGCCGAAGCCGACCAGGCTGGGGACGAGAACGCCCTCGACCACGCCCAGACCTCCCGGCGTGACCGGGATGGCGGCCAGCACGTAGGCCAGCCCGTAGGCGACCAGCAGGCCGTCGGGGTTCTCGATATGGCCAAAGGCGGCGATGAACACGAACAGCGAGGCGGCGTCGAGGAGCCAGTTGGCCGCCGCCCACGCCACCGCTCGGCGGATCAGGGCCGGGTCGGCGGCCATGTCGCGGATCCGCTCGGCGATGTGGTGGACGGCCCGGTCGGCGGCGCCGGCCGCTCCCGGCGGCAGCAGCGGAAGGCGGCCGACAATCCGGCACATGACGGTGGCAGCGCGGTCCTCGCCCCGGGTGAGCAGGGCGACGACGGCGCCAAAGACACCGAGTAGGACTGCGCCGAGGATGGCAGCGGTGGCGTAGATCGGCTGGAAGCCGGTCAGGGGGATGGACACCACCAGGGCCACCCACAAGATGGCGTTGAGCACCAGCGCCGAGCCGATCCCCTGGATGCCCAGGGCCAGGCCGGCGTCGCCCCCGGAGATGCCCTCGTTGGTCAAGAGCCGGTAGCCGAGGCCGTCGCCGCCGGCGGTGCCGCCGGGCAGTACGTGGCTCACCGCCAGCGTCGACAGGTCGATGCGCCAGATGCGCGAGAAGCGGTTGGCCCCGGGGGGGAGCATGGCCCGGGTCAGCTCGGCGTAGCTGGCCAGGCTGGCCACTTCGAGGCCGACGCCGAGGGCGACGTAGCCGAGGTTGACCCGCCCGAGGAGATGCAAAGAGCTGCTCACCCCAGCGATCTGCGGGAGGACCAGGTACTCGACCACCAAGGCGAGCAGGATGAGCAGCATGCCGCGCCGCCACGGGTGCTCGCCGGCCACCCGCCGCCAGAGCGACGCGGCCCACCCGGCACCTGCGCCGGGGTCGGCGTGCTCGGTGTCGTCGGGCATCTACCATGACTACCCCAATTGGCGCCCCGAAGCGGTCCGCCTCCCTCGCCGAGCGGTGCCGCCGGTCCCGCGGGGTGGCGACGGGCCGCCCCGGCGTCTAGCGGCGCTCGGCGGGGGGCGCCACCGCCTCTCCCGGTTCGGCCCCGCCGAGCGGCGGGGAAGGGTCGGGCTCTTCGGCCGCCAGCGGCCGGGGCGGCCGGATCGAGAACAGCAGGGTATAGAGCCCGGCGTTGGCCACCTGCAACAGCCCGGCCAGCTCGAACGGGGCGGCCAGGCTGACCTCGTCGAATAGGTAGCCGGCGAGAGCCTGGCCGCCGGCCATGGTGGCCTGGGCCGGCAGGTTGGAGAGGGCGGCGACGGTCGCCCGCTCTTCGGGGTGGGCCATGTCCTGGGTGAACGACTGGCGCAGGGGCAGCCCGACCCGCTGGATCACCATCCGGACCAGGTAGATGGCCCCGGCGGCCCAGAAGGCGGGGGCCAGCACCATCGGGATCAGCAGCGCCCCCCCGACCGCCCGCACCGCGGTGATGGCCCGCACGGTGCCGAAGATCTGGGCCACGCGGGCGGCGACGAGAGCCGACGCGAGCGAGGCGAGGTTGACGGCGGCGAACAGGACCCCGATCTCCGCCGGGGAGGCGCCGTAGCGGCGGTAGAGCCAGTAGCTCATGAACGGGCCGAACAGGCCGATGGCCGCGCCGTTAGTGGTGTTGGTGACCCAGAACCGCCACAGGGCCGGCCACGACCGCCTCGGCCAGCTGAACCGGCGGCGGGGCGCGCCGGGCCGGGGATGGTGGGGGGGTTCCTCGATGAGCAGGGCCAGCAGTCCGGCGGCGGCGGCCAGCCCGGCGACGAGCAGGAACGCCGGCCGGTACGCCGACAGCGCCTGGGCCGGGGTCATGTAGGCCGTGGTGTGGACGACCGCTACCGCCAGGCCGCCGAAGAGGGCGCCGAGGGAGGACGCAAAAGCGATCCGCCCGAAGGCGGCGGGCCGGTGCTTGCCGGTCACGCTGTCGGCGACGAGGGCCGACTCGGCCGGCTGGTAGGGGCCGACGTTGCCGGCGCCGGCACCGGCGCCCCGGCCGAACGACCCGATGGCGGCGGCGACGAAAAGGGGGGCGGTGGCGCGGGTCTGGGCGAACACGACGGCGGCGGTGGCGGTGAGCATCGGCACCGCGACGAGGAACGGCCGGCGGGCCCAGCGGTCGGCCAGCAGGCCGATGGCGCTGCTCATCAGCGCCGTGACCACGGTGACGGCCACGAACAGGGCGCCTATCTCGACCGCAGAAAAGCCGATGTCGGCGAGGAACAGGGCGGTAACGACCGAAGCCACGGCCCGCCCGATGCTCATGGCGACGCGGGCGGCGAGCACGACCCTCAGGTTGCGGTCGGCCCACGGGGGCACCACCAGCGACACGATCTTTCGCACAGGTCGCCCTTTTTACGCCTTTTGAAGCAGCACCTGATGGCCCTCCTTTATCGAGAGCCCGCACGTCACCCTCGCCTGCGGCCCTGAGACCGGCCGGACCCTCGTCGAGGCAGGGACCTGCGCTCAGGAGCGTTCGGAGGGGCGACGCTAGTCGAGACCGCCTCTGTCACCCGACGCCGCCGAGGCCGCGAGGTAGTAGTGGTTGGAAGTCGTTGAGGTCCTGATACGAGTGCGTTGCTCTCCCGGCTGAGCCACTCGGGTTTACCAGCACTTCCCTACCGGCGCCGATATTGCAGAACCCGGTTCGGTCGGGTCCCGGGCTCGCGGCCGAAGGTGCGGACCGGATTACCCTCGAACTCGTATGTCCGAGATCGATGCCACCATCGAGCGGATCCTGGCCGACTACGACACCATCACCGTGGTTGGTGCCAGTAACGATCCTCGCAAGGCGGCCCATTCGGTGCCCGCCCACATGCAGCGAAACGGTTGGCGCATCATCCCGGTCAATCCGCACGAGGACCGGATCCTCGGGGAGCGGGTGTACCGGTCCCTGAGCGACGTCCCTCAACAAGTGCGCTTCGTCAACGTCTTTCGCCCGTCGGCCGAGACCGCGGAAGTCGCCCACCAAACCGTCGCCGTTGGCGCAGAAGCTTTGTGGCTGCAGTTGGGAATCGCGTCAACGGAGGCCCGGAGCATCGCCGACGAGGCCGGATTGCTCTACGTCGAGGATCGTTGCCTGCTGGTGGAGCAACGCCGCCTGGCGGTGGGCCGCAACCAGAAGTCCTGACCTCCGAACACCGCGGGAGGACGCCGGTGCCGGTAACGTGACCGGGCGAGAAGGGGCCCACGGAGGAGCGGGCCGCATCCGGGAGGCTCGATATGGAGTTCGGCATCTTTACGAACATGTACCACCCGAAGCACTGGCGCGACGGGAAGGTCCGTTCGGAGCACGAGACGCTGAGAAACGAGGTCGAGTACATAAGCATCGCCGACCGGGCCGGGTTCAAGTACTCGTGGTCGGCCGAGCACCACTTCCTCGACGAGTATTCCCACCTCTCGGACTCGGAGAGCTTCATGGCCTACGCCCTGGCCAGGACCGAGCGCATACACGTGGGATCCGCCATCTTCAACATCACCCGGCCGGTCAACCACCCCGCCCGGGTAGCCGAGCGGGTGGCCATGCTGGACCACCTCGGGGAGGGACGGTTCGAGTTCGGCACCGGGCGGGGCTCCTCCTCGCAGGAGGTCTACGGCTTCGGCATCGAGAGCATGGAGAGGACCAGGGAGCTCTACGACGAATCGCTGCCGCAGATCGTACGTATGTGGGCCGAGGACGAGTACTCCTACGACGGTGACAGCTTCTCCATGCCCGCCCGGCGGGTGCTTCCCAAGCCCTATACCGATCCCCATCCGCCGATCTGGGTGGCAGCCGGCTCACCGGGGACCTTCGAGAAGGCGGCCCGGCTCGGGATCGGCGTGCTCTGTTTCACCCTCGGCACCCCGGACACGCTGGCACCCCTCGTCGAGATCTACAAGAAGAACATCGACAAGGCCGAGCCGGTCGGCGGCTACGTCAACAACAACATCATGGTGACCGGCGACATGTTCTGCCTCGAGGACGGGGACCGGGCCCGGCAGCTCTTCGCCGCGAGCCGCAGCAGCTACCACACTGGCCTGGTGTTCCGGTACCTCGACTCGTTCCCGCGGCCGGACGGGTTCCCGGTGTGGCCCGACCTACCGCCCGAGCCCACCATCGCCGAACTCCAAGCCGGGGCCAATGCCGCGGCCAGCTGCGTGGGTGACCCCGACGAGATCTCCCGCACCGTCCAGAAGTTCGTCGACATCGGGGCCGACCAGCTCACCTTTGCCTCCACGGTACGCGACTACGACATGGAGACCCTGCGCCAGTCCTACGAGACCTTCGGTCGCCACGTCATCCCCCGCTTCGACACCGACCCGGTGCACTCGACCACCCGCCAGCGCGAAGCGCAATGCGGGGCTTCTTACGGAACCCGGTAGCCCTACCTCCCTAGCGGAAGCTCCCGGATCCCGGCCGCGGCCCGGGCCACGTCCGATTTTTCCGAGTATTCAACCGTCCCGGCGGTCCCGCCGATGGCGATCACGTGCGAGCCATGCGCGCCCGTTTGATGATGAAGCTGATGGGTCTGGTCGTGATGCTGGTCCTCACGATCGTCGGCGCCCACTCCTGCTCGAAATCTTCCCCGAGCTCCCCCTTGAACCCGGCCAACCTCACCCGCAACGGCCTCTACGGACTGTGCGCCAATCAGGAGGCCACCGCGGCGGCGAGTGGGGACACCGCACCCCAGACGCTCGCCGCCCCCAGCTCGATGGGCAACCTGAGCGGGCTGGCCCAGGCGGCCGGGCTGGCGCCGGGGGCGTTGTCCTGCCCGGCGACGACGACCACGCTCCCCCCGGGATCCTGAGGCCGGCGAATTCTCGCTACCGTCGGGCTCGTGTCCGAGGTCGATGATCCCGTGGTGGGCAAGCTCGGCCGGGTCACGCACCCGATCCGGCCCGACCGCACCGGTGAGGTCGTCGTCCGCATCCGGGGCGGAACCGAGACCTACATGGCCGTTTCGGACACAGAGCTGGCCCGCAATGCCGAGGTACTCGTAATAGCCCACATTTCGGCTCGGACCGTGCAGGTTACCCCGTTCACCAGCGGCTCGAGCTAGGAGGCACACATGTTCGGATGGCACGTACCGGCGCCCGACGAGGCGCTGCTCGTGAGCGGCAAGAAGTCGAAGGTCGACGACCTGCCGTTCCGCATCGTCACCGGCCACGGCGCGTTCGTATTGCCCATCCGCTCCCGGGTGAGCACCCTGACCCTGTCCATGCAGGAGTCCGAGGTGGCCGAGGAATGCGTCACCAAGCAGGGCATCGCCCTCCAGTGCCGGGCCGTCATCGCCTTCAAGGTGGGCGACGACCACGAGAGCATCGCCAACGCCGCCCGCCGCTTCCTCGAGGACCAGGACCGGATGTCGATCCTGACCGGACGGGTCTTCGCCGGCCACCTGCGGTCGATCATCGGCTCCATGACCGTCGAGGAGATAATCCGGGAACGCCAGCGCCTGGCCGAGGAGGTCCTCGGCGCTTCGAAACCGGAGATGGAAAAAATTGGCCTGGTCGTGGACTCGCTCCAGATCCAGAGCATCGACGATCGCGGCTCGGGCTACATCGCCGCCCTGGCGGCGCCCCATCAAGCCGCGGTCGCCCGTGACGCCAACATCGCCAAAGCCCAGGCCGAGCAGGCGGCGGCCCAGGCCCAGCAGGAATCGCTGCGCAACCAGGCCGAGTACGAGCGCCAGACGTCGGTCACTCGGGCCGGCTACAAGGCCGAGGTGGACCGGGCCCAGGCCCAGGCCGCGGCGGCCGGACCGCTGGCGACCGCCGAGGCTCAGAAAGCCGTGCTCGAGGCGCAGGCCGAGCTGGCCGTGAAGAACGCCGAGCTCAAGGAGAAGGAGCTGATCGCCTCGGTCGAGAAGCCGGTCGAGGCCGAGGCGTACCGCATCCGCACATTGGCCCACGCGGAGTCGGACCGGACCCGCATGCAGGCCGAGGCCACCGCGACCGGCGGCGGAATCGCCCTCCAGCGCATGATGGTGGAGATGATGCCAGACATCATCTCGGCGGCCGCTTCCCAACTGGCCAACGCCAACGTCACCGTCCTCAACGGCGCCGACGGCCTGGGCCAGATGGTCACCGGGTTGGCCGGCCAGGCCGGCCAATTGCTGCGGCTGGTGCAGGACGGCCTGGGCCCGACCGGGCCGACCAGCGCCGCCCTGGGAACCGGCCGCAGGCCAGGGGCCCCGGCGTCGGGCGACGGGGCAGCCGCGACCGGGGGCTCAGCCGCGACCGGAGGCTCAGCCGCGACCGGAGGCTCAGCCGCGACCGGGGGCTCAACCGGGACCGGGGGCTCAACCGCGACCGGGGGCTCAACCGGGACCGGGGGCTCAGCCGGTGCGGCCCAGCCGGGCCAGTAACGCCTGCAGCGCCAGCAGTTCGCCTGGGTTGAACTCCAGGCTCTTCACAGTGCGGTCGACGCATCCAATGGCCTCGACGGCCTCCATCGCCTGAGAGATGCTCGTGGAGGCGAGCTTCTGGCGATAGGCGGCCGCCAGTGTGGCCAGGCCGGTCCGGAGCTCGTCGGTGCGTTGTCGGCGCTGCTCCCGCCGGTGGCGTTCCTCCAGGTCGGCGACCCCCGCGTTGAGCGCCGCCTTGGTCGCTCGCACCCGGCCCTTGGCGGCCCTGCCGCTACCCACCACCTCGGCATTACGCGCATTTCGCTCGGTGAGAGCTTCGACCTCGGCCTGCTGGCGCAGTTTGAGAGGAGCGACACTGTCGTCCAGGAGGGCGATGAGCTCATCAGCCATCCGGGCTGCAGAAGCTCCGCTGCCGTCGAGCCGGGACGGTATCGACCACCACGCTTGGCGGCGAGCCTCGAACTCGGGATCGGTGGCCAGCAGCCGGGCCCGTTCCAGCCGGCCGCCTGAGGCTTCGGCCAAGACCGTGGCCCGCTCCACCGGGACACCGGCCGCAACGAGCGCCTCGATCACATGCCCGGCGCTCAGTGGGACGAACTCGATCCTGACGCATCGGCTGGCGATGGTCACCAACTCGGGCGGCAGGAACTCGGCCAACACGACGAACACCGTCGTGGGCGGCGGCTCCTCGAGTGTCTTGAGCAGAGCGGGGCCGGTATCGCGCACCAGGTGGAAGTCGTGCAGCACGATGACCTTGCGACCGCCTTCCACCGGGCTCAGGTAGGCGCCCCTGATCACTTCCCGGGCGGCGCCGATGCCGATGGACGCGCCTTCCCGCTCCACCTGCACCACATCCGGGTGCAGGCCGGCCAGAACCCGCCGGCACGACTCGCACACCTCGGCGGTCGCGTGATCGCCGGCTGTCGGGCACAGCATGGCCGCCGCGAACGAGGCTGCCGCGGCCGCCTTGCCGGTGCCGGCCGGTCCGACCAGCAGGTAGGCGTGCACGGGACGCCTTGCCGACGCCCGGAGGGCGGCCACCGCTCGGTCCTGGCCCACCACCTCGTCGAACAGTTCGGTCACAGTCGGATCAGTTTGCCAGCCTCCGGACCGGTCCCGATCCGTAACGGGCGAGTGCCTGGTGGCACTCGGCCAGCACCCGGCGACCGTCATGGATCACCGCCCGCCAGTCGTAGACCAGCAGGAAGACTCCACTCATGCGGATCTCGTTGCGCCTGCGCTCGTCGTAGGCCTTCTGCTCGGGGGTCGAATGATGGACGTGGCCGTCCACCTCGACCGCCACTCGGGGATCCAGCAAGGCGTCCAGGCGGTACCGTCGGTCCTCGCCGAACACCGCCTCAACGCTCAACGGAGTGAGCCCGCCGGTGCGGAGCAGGCGGTGGAAGCGGGCCTCCAGCACGCTCGGACGCGGACCCTCCCGGAGCCCCCGGCGCCGCAACGATGCCCGCATGGCACCGGCCCCGTCCCTCCCCCTGGCTCCGACCCTCGCCAACTCGGCCTCGATGGCATCCATCGACACCAGCCGCGTGGCAATGGCCCGGTCGACGGCGTCGTCCAACTCCGGCGCGCCGGCCGACGCGGCCAGGTCGATCAGCGCCCTCAACGGGTTGGTCACGGGGAACCCGCCGCGAAATACCACCGCCGGCGCGATGCCGGACAGACGGTGCACCACGAACCGGCCGGCGCGCCATCTGACTCCCGTCGGAACCGTCACCTCATGGCGCTCGGGGACCGGCAGCAGGCCCCACAGCCAGGCCGCCGACCCGTGCGACGCGATGGCCGAGGGGGCAACTTCGAGCAACACGTTCATGAGATCCTGCTCCGGCGAGGACGCCGAGCCGGCCAGGCGCACCACCTTGGGTGTCGGCCGCTCCCACTCACCTCGGACCACCCGGGCCTGCTCCTGGCGGGCCGAGATGCCGAGCCCCCGCAGCTGGGCCCGGGCGGCCAGGCTGTACTGGCGACGGAAGAGCTGGCTGACAAGACGCATATCATTACTTCTCATGCTGTCACAGCATCTCATTTCTGTACCTCTTCTGCAAATCTGTACCTTCTTGAACACGAGAGGCGCTAGAAGGTACAGATTTGCCAATGAGGTACAGATTTCGAGGGCTCGAGGGCTCGAGCGGGGCGCTAGGGATCGAACTCGAGCGGGCCGGAGGCGGGCCCGGCCCGAGCTCACAGGCGGCCGCCCCCTCAGCCCCCCTCAGCCCCCCTCAG
>JAKBAX010000173.1 GCA_021808785.1 Actinomycetes bacterium
ACAACCGTAATCGAGCGAATCAGCACCGGGGCAGTGGGATTGGCCAACTATTTGGATCGGCTGTCCATATCTTGCCATCTTGAGAGTTCCAGTGGGCTGGACCCACCGACGTAATATGAGCGACTACGCCGGCGTCGCTCTTATACACAAGATAGTTGATTGAGTAAGGAGGAGGCATGTCGACAACGCCTAATACACGTGTGATCCATCGTGCATCCGCGTGCATTCCATCCACGACTGTCAGGGTGCGGGGGTGACCACCTTCCCTGTTCTTGTTCGTGCTTGTTCGCCCTCGGGTGAAGCGCGCTATTCGCTTGGCCATCGGATTGTCGACTTGTATCTGGAGTTCGTGGCTGGTCGTGTCCGGCCGAACACGCTTCGGGCGGTGGCGTTCGATCTGAAGACGTTCTTCACGGTGGTGGCGAAAGATCCGCTCGAGGTGGCGGCCGCCGACATCTTTGAGTTTCTGGCCGATCAGCGCGGCGACCGGAGGGTGGTCCGGTTGTCGGATGGAGAGTCGGGTATGTCGGCGCGCACGATCGCTCGGCGGCTTTCGTCGGTGTCGGGCTTTTACAGCTATGTGGTCGCCCGGGGTGACACCTCGTTGGCGACCAACCCGGTGCCGCGGGGTCTTTCCACTCGCCGTCAGGGCGGCCGTTCGCGCAGCATTCCGCTGGTGCGGGTGCCGCATACCTTGCCGAAAATCCTGGCCCCGGCCGAGGTCGATGCTCTCTTGGAAGCGTTGCGCACCCATCGTGACCGGGCCATGGTCTTGGCCATGGTGCTGGGCGGACTGCGCCGCTGCGAGGTACTCGGATTGCGCCTGGGGGACATCCAGGTCGCTGAGCGGTCATTGTTCATCGCCGACGGCAAGGGCGGGCGGCAGAGAATCACGCCCATCTCGAACGTGTTCTTTGCGGTCGTGGGTGACTACCTGCGCTGCGAGCGCCCGGCGAACGCTTCGACGGATCGGGTCTTTGTCACCTTGAAAGGCCCGAGCCGAGGGCAGGCGCTCAGCGCCGAAGGCGTCGACGTGATCATGCGGGGCGCCCGCCAGCGAGCCGGGCTGCAACGAGCGACCTGCCACCAGTTGCGTCACACCTGCCTGACCCGCCTGCGCGAAGCGGGCATGGCCCTCGAAGCGGTCCAGGCCCAGGCCGGCCACATCTCGATCGAGTCGACCCGGATCTACCTGCATCTGACCAACGACTGGCTCGCCCGCGAATATCACCGGGCGTCGGAGCTGATCGATGCCGAACAAGCCGCAGAACTGCTGGCAATGGAGGCCATCAACTCATGACCATCCCCGCAGCACACGCCCGGGCGGTCGCTCCCTCCACCGCCGCCGAACGCGAGTGGGCCGACCTGACCATCGACGCTCCGGTCCTGGTCAAGACCATGCGGCGCTACCTGGCGCAGCTGTCTAGTTTCCTCGCACCACGAAGCGTCGATGTGGCGGAGGCCACCCTTCGACAGTTCTCACGCTGGCTGGTCACCGCGAGCGATGTGAAGACTGTCGCCGCCATCACCCGGACTCACATCGAGGACTACAAGCTCTGGTTGGCCACCCAGCCCGGATCAGCCGGAACGATGGCCAAGAACACTCAGCGGCACCGTCTGCGGACGATCCGGAGCTTCTTCGAGCGGATCATCGAATGGGACTGGCCGGAGGCTCCAAGACGGAACCCGATCTTCCATGGTGACATCCCAGCCCGGATCGACCCGCTACCGAAGTTCCTCGACGACCAAGCGGCGACGAAGTTGATGGCCGCCGCCCGGGCCCACCGCATCCCCCGCTACCGGCTGGTCGTCGAGATGTTGGCCCGCACCGGGCTACGGGCCAGCGAGCTGTGCGAGCTCGACGCTGATGCCGTCACTTTGATCGGCGACGCCTACTGGCTACGGGTCCCGGTCGGGAAACTGCGCAACGACCGCTTCATCCCGCTGCATCCTGACCTGGTGACGCTGCTCGCCGAGTGGACGGCAGTCAACAGTGACCACATCCGAGCCCAACATCGCCTCCTCGCCGACGGCCACGTACCGATCGACCGACGCACGGTCCACCGCATCGTGGCCACAACCGCGAAGAAGGCCGGCATCGGAACGGTGCACCCCCACCAACTCCGCCACACCCTGGCCACCCAGGCCATCAACCGAGGAATGCGCCTCGAAGCCATCGCCGCCCTTCTCGGTCACCGCTCCATGGAGATGACTCTTACCTACGCCCGCATCGCCGATCGGGTCGTGGCCGACGAATACGCCGCCGTGACCGCACAAGTCGACGCCCTCTACAACACCGCCGGAATCTCCGGCGGCCTCCCAGCCGAGATCGAGACCGCGGCCATGACACGCCTTCGCACCGAATCCCACGCCCGCATGCTCGGCAACGGCATGTGCACCAGGCCCGTCGAACTCGAATGCCGCATGGAATCAGCCTGTGAAACCTGCGCGTACTTCAAGACCGGACCCGAGTTCGTGCCCGTGCTGCTCCGCCAACGCGACCACGCCATCGAACACGGCCAGACCGACCGGATCACCCTCTTCGACAACCTCGTCTCGCGAGCCAGCAAGACTTCGACTTGACAGCGATCACACGTATAACGCCGGGTCGAGGGGATGGTTAGAGGATCCCCTCCAAGCGGCTTGCGACATCGCGATAGCGGCTGACCGGGATCAGGTGGACGCCATCGAACTGACGCGAGTCCCGAATCCGCGCGACCAGGTCGCACGCCAGCTCGACGCCCGCGTCCCGATCACGGTCGATTCGGGTGATGACCTCGTCCGGCACGGCCAGTTGCGGTACGTCGGCTGCCAGCTTCCGGGCCATGGCCGCGCTGGCGACCACCATCACGCCGGCGAAGCACTGCCCGCCGAAGTCGATCGACGCCCGCCACTCCATCAACCGCTCAACCGAGAAGCCCACCTGTACGAAGAGGAAGTCGGCACCGGCTTTCCAGGCCGGCAGGGGGGTCAGCCCGGTGGTTACCCCGACCCGGAAGCCGCCGACGGTCCCCGTCCTTCCCACCGGAAAGGACCGTGCCTCGGACATCATGGTCCTCACGGTCAGATCAGGGCTTCGGGCTCCCGAGGCCGGTCGGTCCCCGTAGACGAAGAGGAATTCTTCGACCCCGTACGCCGCGGCCGTCAGCAAGTCGCGGCGGAAGCCGAGGAGATTGCGGTCCCGGGCGTTCAGGCAAGCGATGGCCCGCCCGCCCATCTGGGTCACCTCGTGGGCCACGGCCACGCTGGAGACCGTGGCGCGGCCGAGGTGATTATCCGGGATCAGGAATGCCGAGGCGACCTTGCTGAGAACTCCGATCTGATGGCGGACATGCATCAGGTCCGAGCGGGTGGCGGGCTCCACCTCACAGATGACCTGGAAGTTCCGGGGCATCACCATAGGATAGACGGGGCACCGATTGTCACCCCTGCCGAGTGCCCCCGAACGTCAGGGTCTCGGCCCGGCCACCGGCCGTCCCAGAACGCCGGGACGGGGCGCCGACGCGGACGAGGCTGCGGGCCTGTCAACCGGCATGGGAACGACGGCTCCGGAGCTCCGCACCGGGCGCAAGGAACTTCCGCACCGAGTTCCGTGCTCTTACGCGTTTCCGGCGGTCGTCGATGGGGCGGAGATGGCTCCGAGCTGGAGCAGCATCGCCAATAGGTCATTGACTGCCCAGCGTTCGACAATGCGGCGGCCCGCGATCCGATACATGAACGCCGTGTCCCGCTCGCAGTGGCCAGCGGGCACGTCGAACCCGCGAAAGCGGCCCCCGGGCCAGTCGTGTGCGCGAACTCCGAACTGCACCACGAGGTCGTCCTCAGCGACCACGAAGAGCTCCTTCCAGGTGAAGGACTGGAAGTTCCGACCTTCAGTCTCTAACCACTGGCGCGTGCCTGCCAGCCCGGCCGGCCGGCTCGGGGCAAGGGCGTGATTCACCATGTCGGGCTGCACAACTCGTCGAGCTGGTCGAAGTCTCGAGTGTTGAGGATGCCGTCGAACCGCTCCACGATCGCCTTGTTGGTCTCGTTTCCCACGTCGTCCTCCCATTAGTGATAGTATAACTAATACTGAGATAATGCTACTATCGCTAATATGACCAGGGCTGTCAAGAGGCAATACGACAACACCCGCCGGCTCGCGCAGGTCCGAGCCACTCGGCTTAGAGTGATCGAGGCCGCCAAGGGACTTTTCGTCGAAAACGGCTACCCAGCGACCACTCTCGACTCGGTCGCCGACGCCGCCGACGTCGCCCTCCCCACCCTCTACCGACTCTTCGGGTCCAAGCGTGCCCTGCTCACGGCGGTACTGGACACCGCCTTCGGCGGCGACGACGAGCCGATCGCCTTCGTCGACCGGCCGACGGTACAGGCTGCACTATCAGAACCCGATCCGCGTCGACTGCTCGCGGCGTTCGCAGGGATCGCCCGACAGTTCATGGACCGCTCGTCAGCCATCCTGCACGTGCTGGCGAGCGCCGCCCAGGTCGACACTGAGGCAGCTGACCTGCTGGCCGAGATCCGTCGTCAGCGTCATACCGGCCAGTCGAGGATCGTCGCCGCGTTGGTGGAGCGAGGCGCCCTCGATCCGAGCCTTGAGCTTTCCGAGGCCGCCGATTTCGTGTACCTGCTCTGGTCTCCGGACACCCACAGGATCTTGACCGTCGAGCGCGGCTGGTCGCCCGAGCGGTACGAAGCCTGGCTGGCACACACGCTCAGCCGAACGCTCCTCGCTCCATGAGCGCCGGTACTCCCGGTCGCGGCCCCGGCCAAAAGCGCCAACTCTGCGTGCGAGCTCATGATCACGTTCTGCGGGCACGAGTCGCCCCGAGCGACGGTGATGCGCTCGCCCGAGCGGTAGGCAGGGAGCGCCGAACACTCGCCCCTAATGTTCACCGACGGCGTCCCCAAAGGTCCCTGCCCAGGTGCCCTCCAACGCCGGCTCCTGGCTACAGAGCAACTCCTATGCTGGGAGGCGGTGAGCGCTTCAGACATCGAGATCACGGACGGCAGGACCACCTGGCGTTTCGACCAATCGTTCCTCACCTCGAACTGGACCTGTATCTGGGGTAGCGGGTGTCTGGGGATCCTTTCGGAGCCAGCGGCCGAGCTTGGCCACGGCTGTTGCTCGATGGGTGCCGACCTCGACGGCGAGGACGAGGCGCGCCTGATCAGTGCGCTGGCTGCCACACTGGACCCTTCGCGCTTCGAGTACCACGTCGAGGCTGCCGAAGGCGGCGTCTTCGCTGACGCAACTCGGAGCAGTACACGGGTGGTGAACTGGGCGTGCATTTTCCTCAACAGGGCAGGGTTCGCTGGTGGCGCGGGTTGCGCGTTGCATTTGGCGGCCCTTGAGTGCGGCGAGTCGCCGATCGACTGGAAGCCGTCGGTGTGCTGGCAGCTCCCGATCAAAGTGGGCTGGGAGCAGGGCGGGGACGGGACCGAAGTGGCCACGGTTCGGGGCTGGACGAGAGCCGATTGGGGCGCTGAGGGCGAAGCGATGGCGTGGTGTTGCACCGAGGGCACCCTGGCCTATGTGGGCGACAGGCCGGTAGTCGAGTCGATGGCGGCAGAACTCACCGCGATTGTGGGCCCCGAGGTGTACGGGGAGCTCCGACGCCGCCTCGAACCCTGAGAGCGTCAGGCCCGTTTCCTCGGCCTGGCTGTGTCATAGGTGGAACACCGTACGGAGGCGCGTCCGGCTGTGGCCTATCGTCGGCGTGTCCCCGCACGTGCAACCAAGCGGCGGACCTACGCGTGGCATACCGCCGGATCCGAGGCGACCTCGCCGGGCAGAGGTCTCGGCAGCGTTATCCTCGGCAGGTTCGGATGTGCATCGAGATGGGCTGAGACGCTACATCGCCGATTATTGCGTCGGCCCCGACGACGTGTCCGCCGTGGTTTTGCGCACCCAGGAACCGGCGATCAGGGCCAGGACGGACTCATCGTTGGCTTCGACGCACCGGGGCATCTGAACAGGGCTGGGGAGCTTCCAGGCCCGAGGGAGGAAGCGGGGCACGGTGTCGCATGGCAGGGTGGGTCGGTGGACGCTCCCGGTCTTGTCGACGCGCTGACCTCGGCCGGGGTTGGCCGGGGCGACCCCGTCGCCCTGGTCGTCAAACCGGGCGTCGGGATCGGCGTGGCCGGGGGCGCGGGGGCATGGGCGTCGGCGGGCGTCGATGACGGTTCCGGATCCTCGCCTCTGTCGGGAGTCGCCGCCGTGGAAGCGGCACTCCGCCCCCGGTGGGTGCTGTGGTCGGCTGAGACGTCGGTGATCCTGATCCGGGCCGGGATCCGACCGGCCATCGCGTGGGACCTGGCCGCGGTGCACCGCCTGTTGTTCGGGGGCTGGCCGGCCGACGCCGGTAGGGTCTGGGCGGCGGCGCACGGTCTCGCTCCGGAGGAAGTGCCGACGCTGAGGCCGGCTGATCTGTTCTCGTCATTGGATGACGCGGGCGGCGATCCCGGGGTCCCCGTGCGGGCCAACGGCTACCTGCGGGCCGAGTGGGCTGCGGGGGCCTGGGGAGAGAGCCCGGAGCGGTTGCGGACATGGGCGGAGCTCGCCGAGGAGGTGGCGGCCCGCCAGTTGGCCTACCTGGCCGCCATAACCGACCGGCCGATGGCCGTGGCAACGGCCCGATCGGAGTCGGGCGCCGAGCTGCTGTGTGCCGAGTTGACGGTCGACGGGCTGCCGATGGATCGGGCCGCGGCCGAGTCGATCATCGCCGGCTATGTCGGTCCCCGACCGCGCGATGAGGCCGAAGCGGCCGAGCGGCGGGTGGCGCGCGATGCCGAGGTCCTGCGTCACGTCGCACCCGGAGTCGAGGTCGACCTGCGCTCCACCGCCCAGGTCAAGGTGCTGCTCGGCCGGCTCGGCATCAAAGTCGCCGACACCCGTGCCTGGCGGCTCCGCGAGGTCCAGGACCGCCACCCGGTGGTCGGGGCCCTGCTGGCCTGGCGCAAGGCGGAGCGGATGGGCACCACCTACGGGTACCGCTGGCTAGACGAGCACCTGGGCGCCGACGGTCGCCTACGCGGTGAGTGGTCCGGTTCCGACGGGGCCGCCGGGCGGATGACCGCCTCGGCCGGGCTCCACAGCATGCCGGCGGAGCTTCGGCCTGCAGTGATCGCCGAGGCGGGCATGACCTTCGTGCGCGCCGACCTGGGCCAGATCGAGCCGCGGGTACTGGCCGTCGTCTCGGGCGACCAAGCCCTGGCCGTCGCGGCGGGGGAGGACGACATGTACGCCCCGGTCGCCGCCCAGCTCGGCGTCGACCGGGCCACGGCCAAGACCGCGGTGCTCGGCGCCATGTACGGCGCAACCACCGGTCAAGGCGCCCAGGCCCTGCGCCGCCTCGAGGCCGCCTACCCGGTGGCCATGGGCTACCTGAGCCGTGCCGCCCACCAAGCGGCGGCCCGGCAGGACCTCCGTACCTACGGTGGGCGCCTGGTCCGGATGGGGCCCGGAGCACCGGGCGCAGTGTCCGAGCCCGAGGCGCCCGGTGCGATGGCGGCCCGGGGGCGTTACGGCCGCAACGCGGTGATCCAGGGGGCCGCCGCCGAGCTGTTCAAGATGTGGGCGGTCACCGTGAGGGCCCGCATCAGCGGGGTGGGCGCCTGCATCGTCCTGTGCCTGCACGACGAGCTCCTGGTGCACGCCCCTCGGGAGCAAGCCGCCACCGTGGCCCAGGTCGTGGATACGGGGTTGAATGAGGCCGTGCAGCGGTGGGCGCCGGGAACAGCCGTACGGTTCCTCGCCAACATCGCCGTCGTCAGCCGGTGGTCCGACGCCAGGGGGTAGGCCTCAAAGAGCGCTCTCCTGGGCCAGCCCGGCCTATTCCCTGACGCCCCTCACCTGACGGTCAGGAGCGATCCCGGTGACCGGCGCTCTATCCACCGCGAGGCGGATCACCCGCACTGCCAGTACGCGTCCGAAGAGCATCACCGCGCCGAGGAAAGTCAGGGCTACCACCACGAACGCCAGGGCCGTGCCCTGGCCGGCGACGACCCGAAGGGCCATACCCACGGCCACCGTCGGCAGGCAGACGGTGATCCCGGCCCGCAGCCGCCACAGAGAGCGCCGGGAGGATACGAGCCAGCCCACACCGACTCCGGCGGCGAACGGCCACAGCGTGGACAGGAAGCCGCCGACTGTTTCGGAGTGGTGATGTGAGGCCCTGCCTATGGCGACGAACAGCACGACGGCCACCACGTCGACCAGAGCGGCGACGGCACTTCGACGCATCCATCCAGCGTACGCGACCACCCCCGATCGGCGCCTGGGCCGCCGGTCAAGGCATGACGGCGAGGTCATAGGTGAAGCTGACCACATCATCGGAATGGCCGTCGGGTCGCACAGCGAGCAGGCGGCCGTACAGGTCCCGCCCGAAGGCCTCGAGGTGCTCGTCGAGAGCCGAGCGGGAAGGGATCGAGACGGGCTGGGCGAAGCCGGCCAGGCTCTCGGGGCTCCAACTGTGACGCGCCTGGAACTCGAAGGTGCCGATCACAGTTAGGCCGGCCCCGGCGAGCACGTCCGCCAAGATCGCCTCCGACATTCATCTAGGCGAGCAGAACGGGTCGGCGCTCGTCGGTCCGGGCGACCGCGAACCCCGACCTGACCCCTATCGTCCGCCCAGAATGTTCCTGTCAGGGTGCCACCTACCGCCGGCTCCGTGGGCAGCTGGGCTGGTGGGGAGCCCCACCGAGCGTCCGTGTTAGTCGACGGTCGTCACGCCCAGCCCGGTGTGCGAGCCGCCTCCTCGATCCACTGGCGCAGCTCCGGTTGCTGCGCCTCATCGATGGTGGTCACCTTTACGTAGCGGGTCCGATCGGTAGTGCCGAGCGGTGGCGGCGAGTCGAAGTCTGCACCGCCGAGGAACACGACATTCACGGAGACGTCGTAGGCAGCGAGTTCGATTATCCATCCCAGTTCCGGTAGCCCGTAGTACGGCCTCTTCCACTTGACCGCGTAGTGGAGGCCGGGGATGGCCGCTCGGATCGACTCGTCCAGCTTCTCGACGATCGGCTGAAGATGCGGCATCTGACGCCGGAACCA
>JAKBAX010000174.1 GCA_021808785.1 Actinomycetes bacterium
TGCGGTGGAGGCCATCGCGTCGCGCCTACCGGCCATGGTCATCGGCGAGCTGCTCGGCTACCGAGCCGACCAATGGGAGCGGGTCCGCCACTGGTCGGAGAAGGTGATGCTGCTGGCCGGCCAGACTTCGCCCGGCGGCCCGCCGCACGCCACCCTCCCGGAGATGTCGGCCGTGCTGCAGGACTGGGCCGAGGCGACCATCCCGCTCATCGAGGCTCGCCGGGCCGAGCCCCGTGACGACCTCATCTCGGTGTGGCTGCACACTGAGGGCTGGGACCAGAAGCGGGTGATGGACGAGGCCATCCTGGTGCTGAACGGCGGGGCCGAGACCACCCGGACGGTGATCGGCTCGATGATCCGGGAGCTGGCTCTCGACCCCGGCCAGCGCCGCCTCCTGGTGGAGCGCCCGGAGCTGCTGTCGACCACCGCGGTCGAGGAGTTCATCCGGTGGGTCTCGCCGGTGCTCAACATGCGGCGCACGGCCACGGCCGACCACGAGCTGCGGGGCCGGCACATCCGGGCCGGGGACGAGCTTCTGCTGCTGTACGGATCGGCTAACCGCGACCCGCTCGCTTTCGAGGACCCGGATCGGCTGGACGTGACCCGGTCGCACAACCGTCACGTCGCCTTCGGCTTCGGCACCCACTTCTGTCTGGGCGCCCATCTGGCCCGCCTGGAGATACGGGTCATGTTCGAGGAGCTGCTGCGGCGCATCCCCGACTGGGAGCTGGTCGATCCCGACGAGCCGCGCATCATGGCCTCCAGCTTCGCCCGCGCCTACGACCGGGTCCGGATCCGCTTCTGATGGATGACGGGAGCCCGAGCGTGGAGTCGCGTCTCGAGGCGTGGTTGGGCGCGATCCTGCCCGGGGCGACGCGGATCGGGGTGGAGGGGCAGGGCCGGGTGGACGTCGGCCACTCGGCCGAGACGCTTCTCTTCACCGTGCACTGGAGCGCCGGCGGGCGGGCCGAGCGGCGCGACGTGGTGCTCAGGATCCGGCCGCCTCGGCCCGGCCTGCTGGAGCCGTACGACCTGGCCCGCCAGTACAGGGTGTTGCAGGGGCTGGCCGGGACCGGGGTGAGGGCGCCCGCCGCTCTGTGGTACGAGCCGACCGGCGAGGTGATCGGCCGGGAGTTCTACGTCATGCAGCGGTCCCCCGGCGTGGTGCACGAGCGCGGGGTGCCCGACCACGTCCGGCGCGACCCGGCCCTGGTGCGACGCATGTGCGAGAGCCTGGTGGAGCAGATCGCGGCCATCCACACCGTCGACCTGAGGGCCACCGGCCTCGACGCCCTGGGCGACGGGCGCGACTACCTCGACCGGGAGCTCGACCACTGGTCGGCGGAGATAGCCCGGTGGCAGGGCGAGGCGTTCCCCGCCCTCGACCGCCTCATCGCCGAGCTGCGGGCCCGCCAGCCGGCCCCCAACCCTACGGTCACCCTGGTGCACGGGGACTGCAAGCCGGGCAATTTCGCCTTCGAGGACGGCCGGGTGTCGGCCGTGTTCGACTGGGAGCTGGCCACTGTCGGGGACCCGCGGGCCGACATCGGTTGGGCCGAGATCCTCTGGTCGTCACCCGGTTATGTGACCGCGGCACCGGGTGCGCTGCCGGTCGAGAGGTTCGTGGCCCGGTGGGAGGAGCTGACCGGCCTGACCGCCGAGCACCGACCGTGGTACCGGGCCTTCCAGGCGCTGAAGATGGCCGCCATCATGTTCGTCGGCGGCCAGCTCGTCGACGCCGGCCACAGCGACGACGTGCGCCTGGCGGACATGGCCCAGGTCGTGCACCCGGTGACGCAGCGCGCCCTTGGCGATCTCGGTGTGGACGAGCCGCTGCCGGCCGGTCCCATCCTGCCCCGTCCGGAACGGGTGGAAGCGGTCCGGGCCGGCTCGGGCGTCCGGCGGGGCGCCCCCATGGTCCCATGATGGGTCGGCACCGGTACCGGAGCGAAACGTCGAGATCGAGGAGGCGGCATGAGTGAGGGCCGGCTGGACGGCAAGGTGGCCATCATCACCGGGGCCAGCACGGGCCTCGGCCCGGTCATGGCCAAGCGTTTCGTGGACGAGGGGGCCAGAGTCCTGTTGGCGGCGCGCCGGCAGGAGCTGGTGGAGGAGGCGGCTGCCGCCTGCGGTCCGGCCGCGGTGGCCGTGCGGGCCGACGTCACCGACGAATCGGACGTGGCCGCCATGGTGGCCCGGGCGGTGGCCGAGTTCGGCCAGGTCGACGTGATGTGCAACAACGCCGCCGCGCCCGGCACCGATCTCTACGTCTGGGAGCAGACCCTGGAGAACTGGAACGCCACCATCGCCATCGACGTCACCGCGGCCATGCTGTGCACCCGGGAGGTGATGAGGCAGTCGATGCTCGAGCGACGGTCCGGCGTCATCCTCAATTTCTCCTCCACGGCGGGGCTGACCGGGATGGCCCGCAAGACCCATTACGTGACGGCCAAGGCGTCACTTCGGGCCTTCACCAAGGCGGTGGCGCTCGAGGCCGGGCCCCACGGCATCCGCTGCAACTGCATCGTGCCGGGCGGCATCGAGACCGACCTGTGGCGCCACTGGGTCGAGCGCATCGCCGGTGAGCGGGGAGTGGACGTCGAGGCCCACAAGGCCTCGTTGCTGTCGTCGGTCGCCCTGCGCGACATCTCCACGCCGGCCGACGTGGCCAACCTGGCCCTGTTCCTGGCCAGCGACGAGAGCCGCACCATCACCGGCCAGTCGATCCTGGTCGACGCGGGTGGGTACATGCTCGGCTGATCGGCGGCCCGGCCCCTCCGGGTACGTTGGCCCCATGACACATGAGGTGCGAGGCGTGGTGGCCACCGCCAAGGGCGCTCCGGTCACTATCGAGACGGTCGTGGTCCCCGACCCCGGTCCGGGGGAGGCCCTGGTCGACGTGCAGGCGTGCGGGGTCTGCCACACCGACCTGCACTACCGGGAGGGCGCGATCAACGACGAGTTCCCGTTCCTGCTCGGTCACGAAGCGGCGGGCCGGGTGGCCGCGGTAGGGGAGGGCGTGAGCGGGTTGTCGCCGGGAGACTTCGTGGTGCTCAACTGGCGGGCCGTGTGCGGGCAGTGCCGGGCCTGCCGGAGGGGCCGCCCCCAGTACTGCTTCGCCACCCACAACGCGGGCCAGAAGATGACGCTGAAGGACGGGACGGTGCTGTCGCCGGCCCTCGGCATCGGCGCCTTCGCGGAGAAGACCCTCGTGGCGGCAGGGCAGTGCACACCCGTCTCCGACGGCGCCGACCCGGCTGTCGCCGGGCTGCTCGGCTGCGGCGTCATGGCCGGGTTGGGCGCAGCCATGCTGACCGGTGGGGTGGGCCCGGGGGACTCGGTGGCCGTCTTCGGGTGCGGGGGTGTCGGCGACGCGGCCATCGCCGGGGCCCGCCTGGCCGGGGCGACCACCATCATCGCCGTCGATCTCGACGACCGGAAGCTGGAGATGGCCCGGGAGTTCGGGGCCACCCACGCCGTCAACGCCGGCCGCGAGGACGCCGTCGAAGCCATCCGGGCGGCCACCGGGGGCTTCGGGGCCGACGTGTGCATCGAGGCCGTCGGCCAGCCCCGAGTGCTGGAGCAGGCCTTCTTCGCCCGGGACCTGGCCGGCACGGTCGTGCAGGTCGGAGTGCCCACCCCGGACATGAAGTTCCCCGACATCCCGATGATCGAGTTCTTCGGCCGCGGTGGCGCCCTCAAGCCTTCGTGGTACGGCGACTGCCTCCCCGGCCGGGACTTCCCGCTCCTCGTCGACCTGTACCTGCAGGGCCGGCTGCCGTTGGATCGTTTCGTCTCCGAGCGGATCGGGCTGGACCAGGTCGAAGAGGCGTTCCACAAGATGGAGCGCGGCGAGGTCCTCCGCAGCGTCGTCGTCCTGTGATCGAACTGGTCACCACCGAGGGGGTGTTCCGCCTCGACGGTGGCGAATGGGAGGTCACCAACAACATCTGGCTGGTCGGCGACGACCGCGAGGTAGTGGTGATCGACGCCGCTCACGACCCGGCGCCCATCGTCGAGGCGGTCCACGGCCGGCGGGTGGCGGCCATCGCCTTGACCCACGGCCACAACGACCACATCAACGCCGCCGCCGCCCTGCAGGAGGCGGTCGATGCCCCGATCCTGTTGCACCCGGCGGACCTGATGCTGTGGCACGAGGTGTACCCGGACCGCCGGCCCGACCGCAGCCTGGCCGACGGTGCGGTCCTCGGCGGTGGCGGGGCCGAGCTGGGAGTCCTGCACACCCCCGGCCACTCGCCCGGGGGCTGTTGCTTCGTACTGGCCGGGGGCGGTCACGTCTTCAGCGGTGACACCCTCTTCTGCGGGGGGCCGGGCGCCACCGGCCGCAGCTACAGCGACTTCCCGACCATCGTGGAGTCCATCCGACGGCGCCTGCTCACGCTGCCGCCCGAAACGGTCGTGCACACGGGCCACGGTGACAGCACCACTGTCGGGCGCGAGGCCCCCGACCTCGAGGAGTGGCTGCGCCGGGGCCGCTGACCCCGACAGGGAGCGCCTGGCATACTGGAGCGGGCCTCTAAGTCTAAGAAGGTGGGGGAAATGGACATTGACGATCTCATCTTGGTTTCGGTGGACGATCATGTGGTGGAGCCGCCGGATCTGTTCGAGGGGCACATCCCGGCCCGTTACAAAGATGATGTTCCGAAGTTGGTCGAGAGGGCCGACGGGACCAACGCGTGGGTGTTCGAGGGTCAAGAGGCGACCAATGTCGGTCTCAACGCGGTGGCCGGCCGGCCTCTTGATGAGTACGGGGTGGAGCCGACCAAGCTGGCCGAGATCCGCGAGGGGTGCTACGACGTGGCCCGGCGTATAGACGACATGAACGCCGGTGGTGTGCTCGGCTCGATGAACTTCCCGTCGTTCCCGCAGTTCTGCGGGCAGTACTTTGCCCGGGCCCGGGACAAGGATCTGGGCCTGGCGGTGCTGCGGGCCTATAACGACTGGCACGTGGATTCGTGGTGCGGGGCCTTCCCGGGCCGGTTCATCCCGCTGGCCTTGCCGCCCATCTGGTCTCCCGATCTGATGGCCGAGGAGGTGCGGCGGATGGCGGCCAAGGGCTGCCGTGCCGTCACCTTCTCGGAGAACCCCGAGAAGCTCGGCTACCCGTCGTTTCACAGCGATCATTGGGATCCGTTCTGGAAGGCGTGCAGCGAGGAGAACTCGGTGGTGTGCCTGCACATCGGTTCCTCCTCGACGCAGGTGGTGACCTCTGTGGAGGCGCCCATCGACACGCTGATCACCCTCACCCCGATCAACATCGTGCAGGCCGCGGCCGACCTGCTGTGGTCTCCTGTGCTGCGCAAGTTTCCCGACCTGACCGTGGCGCTGAGCGAGGGCGGTATCGGCTGGATCCCCTACTTCTTGGAGCGCGTCGACCGGGTCTACAAGCAGCACCGGGCCTGGACCAAGCAGAGCTTCGGTGACCGCCTGCCGAGCGAGGTGTTCAACGAGCGGATCGTCACCTGCTTCATCGATGACCGCTTCGGGGTGGAGAGCCGCCACTGGATGAACGTGGACCACATCACCTGGGAGCTGGACTACCCCCATTCGGACTCGACGTGGCCGGCCGGCCCGGAGGCCCTGGCCGAGCACTTCGGCGGGGTGAGCGACGAGGAGGTGCACAAGATGACCCACCGCAACGCCATGCGCATCTTCAGCTACGACCCCTTCGCCCATGTGCCCGAGGACCGAGCGACCGTCGCCGCCCTGCGGGCCCAGGCCACAGAAGTCGACCTCACCTTCCGGTCGTCGAGCCGACTGAAAAAGACCGGTACCGGCACCGTCAACGTGCTGGACCTGGCCAAAGGAACAAGCGCCTCCGCCTGAGCCCTGGTGCCTGACCCCTTCCCGGCGGTTCTCGGCCCGGCGCCCCGGTCAGGTGCGGGTCGGCGCCCCGGTCAGGTGCGGGTCGGCGCGATGACCTCGGAGCCGTAGCGCTCGATGGCCTCGATGGCCCGGTCGATGGAATCGCCCGGGATGGACGCGTTGGTCCAGGTGATGCCGAGTGAGGTCATGGCCTCGATGGCCTCGAGGTGCTCCTCGGCGTTGAAGCGGGCGTCATCGGGTCCGGGCCGGCCGGTGGTGAAGACGACGTCGATCTGGTCGCGGTCGCGCCCGGCCTTTTCGACCTGGATCCAAAGGTCGTCGAGCATGGGGATCAGGTCCTCGAGGCCCTCCAGCGCGACGGTGCGGGCGGTGCGGGCCAGTTGCAAGGACGCGGGGAAGGGGTTCCACCCGTCGGCGTGGGCCGCCACCCGGCGGCGGGTCAGGGGACTGTTGCCGCCGATCCAGATCGGGACGTGTCCCGGTCGGGGGTTGGAGGTGACCCCCCCGGCCACGAAGTCGTGGCCCTCGTACTGGAACCGTTCGTGGCTCCACACGCCGTCGAGCACCTCGAGGGCCTCGTCGAAGATGGCGTTTCGCTTCTCGAAGTCGACCCCGAGCGAGCGGTACTCGCTGCGGAGGTACCCGGTGGCGACAGACAGCACGAAGCGGCCGTCGGAGATGAGGTCCAGGCTCGCGGTGGCCTTGGCCACGATGAAGGGGTTGCGATAGGGGAGGACCACGATGTTGGGGATCAGGCTGATGCGCTCGGTGACCGCAGCCACTGCGGCCAAGGCCACGAACGGGTCCAGTGCGTCGTGGCCGCCGGCGTTGAGCCACTTGTCCGACGGCGCCGGGTGATCGGTGAACCCGATGCCGTCGAAACCGGCCGCCTCGGCGGCCCGGGCCACGCGCAGAACACCCTGGCGGCTCATGAACTCGGGGTTGCAGGGGTGGGTCACGAGCGGATAGGTGAACCAGTGCTTCATCAGGTGCTCCTCACTGGACGGCCCCGAGGTCCGAGGTGGGTGGTGGTGGGTACATGGTGGTCGATCGGCGGGTGGCCCGGCCAGTCCCGAGGTCGAGCCGGGCGGTCGCAGCTCCCGGGACGGCCTCAGCGGACCCCAGGAACCCAAATCATCTGCGCCTTATGGTGTTGACCAGGACCCGAGAGTGTTGGGAGGACGGCGATGTCGAGACTTGGTGCCTGGGCTCCGGTGAGCATGGAGGAGCGGATGGACCGCTTGGAGTCCCTGGCCGAGATACAGCAGCTGCCGGCGCGCTACGGGGTGGCCATCGACTCCCGGGACATGGACATGATGGTGGAGCTGTTTGTTCCCGACGTACAGGTGGGCCGCGACCAGTCGGGGCGGGCCGCCCTGAAGCGCTGGTACGACCGCACCATGAGCTACCCCAGGTCGTCGTGTCACTTCGTCGGCAACCACGTGATCGAGTTCGCCGGACCGGACTCGGCGAGCGGCATCGTGTACTGCCACGACGAGCTCGAGCACCCCCACGAAGGGGCTTGGCTGCAGGGCCAGTTGCAGTACTGGGACCGCTACAGGCGCGTCGAGGGCACCTGGTACTTCGAGAGACGCAAGGTCTACCGCCTCTACCTCTCCGATTGGCTCGACCGTCCCGCCCATGGGGCCAACCACGAGGTCGAGGCCGGAGCCCTGACGACCCACCAGCTCCCCGAGGCCTACCCTTCGTGGGGTCGCTTCTGGGCGCGGGTGGGGGCGGAGCCGCCCGAATCGGGGTGACGCCACCCGGCTATTGGTGCTGCGCCTTGCATCATTGTTATCATCGCCACTTTGCGCCCCCCAACAGTTGATCAGAAGAGGAAGTGAAGTGGGAACAAGATTCGCCCTGCGGACCGTCGCTGCCGTCGCGGCAGCGACCCTGATAGCAACCGCATGCGGTAGCACCTCGAAGACGGGCGGTGCGCCCGCCACGTCGAGCAGTGGCGGCAACTCGTCCGAGCCGACGGTGACCGTCGGGGTACTGACCGACCTGACCGGACCGGCTTCGAACACGTCCCAGTTCACCCCTGACGGCATCAAGGCGGGCGTGGCCCTGGCCGCCAGCGAGGGCTACCACGTGAAGTACGTGCTGGCCGATGCCGGGACCAACCCGGGCCAGGCCCTCAGCGCGGCTCAGAAGCTGGTGGAGCAGGACCACGTCTTCGCCGTGATCGGGCTCTCGGCAGTGTTCTTCTCGGCCGCGACCTACCTGCACTCGAAGGGCATCCCGGTGATCGGCGCCGACTACGACGGTAGCGAGTGGCTCACCACCGACAGCATGTTCTCCGTGTTCCCCTACGAGGACTTCACCAAGGTGTCCACGACCATCGGCGAGATCACCAAGATGCTGGGCGGCACCAACCTGGCCACGCTGGGCTACAGCATCTCGCCCTCCGCCGCGGACACCGCCAAGGCGTACGGCATCTCGGCCCAAGATGCCGGCATCAAGGCCGGCTATGTCAATCCCGACGTCCCGTTCGGGACGACCAACGTGGGGCCCCTCGTCCTGGCCATGAAGGACAAGGGGATCGACTCGATCTTCCCCGTGACCGACACCAACACCGGCCTGGCCGCCATCGTCGGTCTGCGTCAGCAAGGCGTGGACCTCAAGGTCCCGTTCCTGGCCGAGGAGGAGGGGGACCTGCTGGCCGGCGGCGCGGCCACCGAGCAGCAGTCGAAGGGGGTCGACCTGGTGGGTCTGTACCAGCCGCCGGAGATGAACACGGCCGCCACCAAGGAGATCGCCAAGTACCTGAAGGCGGGCGCCGGCGTATCGACCGCCCCCACCTTGAACGAGTACATGGCCTACCTCTCGATCGACGCGCTGGTGAGGGGTCTGCAAAAGGCCGGACCGAACGCCACCCAGGCCCAGTTCATCCAGGCCATGGAGGGCATCACCAACTACACCGGCCGGGGGCTGCTGGGCTCACCGATCAGCTTCGCGCCGACCGGCCGGGGCGACACCGCACCGTGCACGTTCATCAGCCAGTGGACCGGCAGCGGCTTCAAGCTGCTCCCCGGCACCCACCCGTACTGCGGCACGATGACCGGTCAGAAGGTCTGACCGGTCTGACCGGTAACGGGGTACTGGCCGGTCAGGAGGTCTGGCCGGTCAGGAGGTCTGGCCGGCTAGTTGGGGCGGTTCGTAGGTGACGATCTCGG
>JAKBAX010000175.1 GCA_021808785.1 Actinomycetes bacterium
TATATCACCTCCTTTTGCACACAATGGGTGGAGGGGGTGGCCATGAGCGGCTCGGCCCGGCTCGATGTGGCCGCAGTGGTGCTGGCTGCCGGCGGTGGTTCACGCTTCTGGGCCGGACGAGGGGGGGGCGAGTGGGCCGGGCACAAGCTCCTGGCTGCCTTCCGTGGGCGACCCGTCGTGTGGTGGGCGGTGGAGCACGCCCGGGCCGCGGCGGTGGGTCCGGTCTGGGTGGTGGCCGGGGCGGTCGATCTGACCGGCGCCCTACCCGACGGGGTGGAGGTTCTGGACAACCCCCGGTGGGCCGAAGGACAGGCCACTTCCCTCCGCCGGGCGGTGGAGGAGGCGCGGGGGAGGGAGTTGGCGGCCGTCGTGGTCGGCCTCGGTGATCAGCCGCTGATCCCGCCGGCCGCTTGGGCCGCGACTGCGGCGTCTGGAGCCGACATCGCCGTAGCGACCTACGATGGGGCCCGTCGCAACCCGGTGAAGCTGTCGGCGGCGGTATGGGACCTGCTGCCCGGCGCCGGCGACGAGGGCGCCCGGTCCCTCATCAGGAGCCGGCCCGACCTGGTCCAGGAAGTACCTTGCCAGGGAGATCCAGTCGACATCGATACGAGAGAGGACCTGAGTAGATGGAGCTGAGCAACGAGTTCAGGGTCGGGGTTTCTGTGCCCGAGGCGTGGAAGGTGCTGACCGATGTCGAGCGGATCGCCCCGATGTTGCCCGGTGCCCAGCTCCAGGAGGTGGAGGGCGACGAGTACCGCGGCGTGGTCAAGGTCAAGGTCGGACCCATCTCGGCCCAGTACAAGGGCACGGCCACCTTCGTCGAACAGGACGAGTCGGCCGGCAAGGTGGTGCTGAAGGCCACCGGGCGCGACACCCGGGGCCAGGGCAACGCCAGCGCCCTGATCACCGCGACCATGGTTCCCGACGGTGACGGCACCAAGGTGACCGTGGCCACCGATCTCACGGTTACCGGCAAGGTGGCCCAGTTCGGCCGGGGGGTGCTCGCCGACGTCAGCGCCAAGCTCATCGGGCAGTTCGTCGACACCTTGGAGGCCGACCTGGCCAGTTCGGGCGGGTCGGGGTCGACCGGAGCCGGGACCGACGAGCAGCAGGTCTCGGGCCCAGAGAGCACGGGGGCGGAGACGGCGGCCGCCGCCGGCTCGACCAACGGTGGGTCCTCGGCTACCAGCAACGGCTCCGGTCCGGGCGAGCAGGTGACGACCGGACCCCGCCGCATCGACGCTCCGGAGGCCGAGCCGCTGGACCTGTTGGCGGTCGCCGGCGGGTCGACCATGAAGCGGCTGCTACCGGTGGTCGGGGTGATCGGCCTGATCCTTCTCCTGCTCGGCTGGCGCCGGCACCGGGCCTAGCCCCGTCGGGGATCCGGTAGGTACCACCGCTGACCGAACGCGACCACGACCGGGTCAAAGAGCTTCTCGGCCGTGACCCGCAAGGTGATTTCGAAGTGGTCGTCCGTAACGGGCGCGGCGACCCCGTGGTCATTCGCAACCACCCCCTGCTGGCGGATGGCACACCCATGCCGACCCGGTTCTGGTTGGTGGGTGGCGACGCCCGCAAGCGGGTCGACCGGCTGGAAGCGGGCGGCGGCGTGCGAGCCGCCGAGGCTGCCGTCCCGCCCGGACGGATCGCCGCCGCCCACGCCGCCTACGCAGCCGAGCGCGACGCCGCCATCCCGGCTGGCTGGGCTGGACCGCGCCCCTCGGGTGGGGTGGGAGGCACCCGCCGGGGAGTCAAGTGCCTCCACGCCCACTACGCCTGGTTCCTGGCCGGTGGCGACGACCCGGTGGGCCGCTGGGTGGCCGAACAGTTGAGCGACCTGCCGGGCCGGCCGAGCGACCTGCCGGGCCGGCCGAGCGACCTGCCGGGCCGGCCGGCCGCCGCCATCGACTGCGGCACCAACTCGACCCGCCTGCTCGTGGCCCGCCCCGGCGGCCCGGCCCTGGAGCGGCTCATGCGCATCACCCGGCTGGGCCAGGGCGTGGACCAGGGCCGCCGGCTGGCACCCGACGCCATCGGACGCACGGTCGGGGTCCTGCGCGAGTACCGGGCGGTGCTGGACCGCCACGGCGTCGGAGCGATCCGCATGACCGCCACCTCGGCGGCGCGCGACGCCGTCAACCGGGACGAGTTCTTCGCTGCCGCCGAGCAGGTGATCGGGGTCCGGCCCGAGCTGCTGTCAGGCGACGAGGAGGGCCGGCTCTCCTTCGCCGGGGCCACCGCCGACCTGGACCCGGCTACCGGTCCCTGGCTGGTCGTCGACATCGGCGGGGGTTCGACCGAGCTGGTCGCCGGTCCGGCCGCCGGCGGCGGCCCGGCCGGGGTGGCATCGCTCGACGTGGGGTGCGTGCGCCTGACCGAGCGCCTGCTCGACGGCGACCCGCCGACGCGGGAGTCCCTGGAGCGGGCCCGGGGTCTGGTGGACGAGATGCTTCGCCGGGCGGTGACGGAGGTGCCCGCCTTGGCCGGCAACGCCGCCATGGTCGGCCTGGCCGGCACGGTGGCCTGCCTGGCCGCGGTGGACCAGCGGCTCGGCGCCTATGACCGGGACCGGCTGCACCACTACCGCCTGTCTCGGCGGTCGGTGGACCGGATCCTCGACCGGCTGGCCGTCTCTGACGCGGCGGGGCGGCGGGCGGTGCCGGGCGTGGAGGCCGAGCGGGCCGACGTGATCGTCGGCGGGACCGTGGTGCTGTCGGCGGCCATGCACTTGTTCGGGTTCGAGGAATGCCTGACGTCAGAGGCCGACATCCTCGACGGTCTGGTCCAGAGCACCCGGGAGGGTCTCCGCTTGCCTACAGTTTGAGGCGATGGTTCTCACCGACCGTGTTCTGATGGGCCCCGGGCCCTGCAACCCCTACCCGGAGGCCACGGCCGCTCTGGGCCGGCCGATGCTCGGTCATCTGGACCCCGAGATGATCGTGGTCCTCGACGAGACCTGTGACCGGCTGCGGGCCGTGTGGCAGACGGCCAACTCGCTCACCCTGCCGGTGTCGGGCACCGGTTCGGCCGGCATGGAAGCGGCTCTCGTCAACACCGTCGGCCCCGGCGACGTGGTGGTCATCGGGGTCAATGGGCTGTTCGGCGAGCGCATGTGCGACGTGGCCCGCCGCTGCCGGGCCGAGGTGGTGCGGGTGGAAGCCCCCTGGGGTCGGGCCCTCGACCCGCAGGCCCTGCTCGACGCTCACCCGGCCCCCAAGCTGATCGGTCTGGTCCACGCCGAGACCAGCACCGGCGTGTGCAACGATGTGGCCGCGGTGGCGGCCGGCAAGGGAGACGCCCTGGTGCTGGCCGACTGCGTGACATCCCTCGGGGGCATCCCGGTGGACATCGACGGCTGGGGGGTGGACGTCGCCTACAGCGGAACCCAGAAGTGCCTGGGAGTGGCCCCCGGCCTGGCTCCGTTCACGATGGGGCCACGGGCCGTCGAGCGGCGGATCGCCGATCCGCAGAGCTGGTACCTCGATCTGGGGATGATCGGTGACTACACGAGGGGAGCCACCCGCAAGTACCACCACACCGCCCCCGTCTCGATGATCTTCTCGCTGCACGCCGGCCTAGGTGCTGTCCTCGACGAGGGCCTGGAGGGGGCATGGGCCCGTCACGCCGAGTGTGGCGCGGCCCTCCAGAAGGGCCTGCAGAACATGGGCCTGGAGCTGTGGGCGGAGGAAGGCCATCGGCTGCCCGAGCTGACCACGGTCGTAGTGCCCGACGGGGTCGACGACGCCATGGTGCGCTCCGGGCTGCTCCAGCGCTACGGCATCGAGATAGGTGGTGGGGTCGGGCCGTGGGCGGGCAGGATCTGGCGTATCGGCTGCATGGGCCACACCGCCCGGCGGCGCAACGTCACGCTGCTCCTCGGGGCCTTGGCCGAGCTTCTCGGTCGGTGAGCTGGACCACGTCCAGCCGGGGTCCGACCCTGGCCCTGACCGGCCGGCGGGTGATGCTCCGTCCCCTCACCGTGTCGGACTTCGAAGCGTGGCGGGAAGTTCGTATCCGGGCCCGGGACTGGCTGCTCAAATGGGAGCCCCGGCCGCTGCCCGGCCAGCCGGACGCCACTGAGGACCGCCGGGTGTTCGCGGCCCGTTGTGGAGCCCGGGAACGCGAGCGCCAGCTGGGGTCGGGCTACGGCTTCGGTATCTTCGCGGGCGAGGACCGGTCCCGCTTCGCCGGGGAGATCAACCTGTCGTCGGTGCAACGGGGGCCCTACCAGAACGCCTATGTCGGGTACTGGATCGACGAGGCGGTGGCCGGTCGCTCCTACACGCCGGAGGCGTTCGTGGTGCTGTGCCGGTTCGCCTTCGAGGAGTTGGGCCTGCACCGCCTGCAGGCGTCGATCATCCCCCGCAACGCGGCCAGCCGCCGGGTGGCGGCCAAGGTCGGTTTGCGCGACGAGGGCACGGCGGTGCGCTACCTGGAGATCAATGGGCGCTGGGAGGACCACGTCCGTTACGCCATCACCTCGGAGGAGTGGGCGGAGCGCCGCGAGGACTACCTGGCCCGGTGGATTCTGCCGGAGCCGGCCTGACCGGCTACTGATCGCGCACGATCGCCGGGGAGCGCCGGAAAAAAGCCTCGACATCGCCCTGGTAGCGGTACGGGGGGTGGGGCTGCCTCACGACCCGACGGAGGCGGACGTTCTCGATGAACTGATGTACCGCACCCGAAGTCGTGTAGCGGTACTCGAAGCCGGCCCGCTTCAGCTTGCGATTGTCGATGCCCCGACCGAAGCGCAGCAGGTCCAGCGCCTCAGGCGGCACTGTCAGCAGACCCAGTCGGGCCAGGGGACGGGTGGACAGACCGGTCCACAACGGGCTCATGAGCAGCGGCGGCCGGCCGGCTATGGCCCGGATCTCCGACCACGGGAGGCGACCGTCGCCGGCCACGTTGTACACCCCTTCGAGATCGTGGGCGACGGCGAACTCGATGGCCCGCACGACGTCGTTCTGCTCGACGAACTGCAGCTGCGGGTCGAACCCGGCGATGGTCGGCGTCAGCTTCATGCTGAGGGCCCGGGAGAAGAGGGTCACCAGATCGTTCCCGAGCACGTTGGCGCAACGCAGCACCGCCACCCGGATGGCGCCGTACTCCTCGGCGAAGACCCGCAGATAGTCCTCCACCTCCAGCAGTGACCGTTCGATGACCGTGCGGGCCGGCGCGCCGCGCCGGGACTCCTCCCGGAACCAGGTCGGGTCACGGCGGGACGATCCGTACACCAGGGCCGATGATTTGACCACCAGAGATGTCACCCGGCTGTTCTCGGCGCCGAGAGCAGCCAGCAGGTTCATGGTGCCGATCACGTTCTTCTCGTGCAGCCGGCGGGCCGGGACCAGGGCCGAGTTGACGACCAGCCCGGCATGGATGACCGTGTCCACCTGGGTGGATCGCACCAGGCGGGCCAGGATCGAGTAGCTGTCGTCGGTGCGGACGAACTCGGTCCGCTCGAGCTCGACCACCGGGTCGTCGGTGTCGATGCCGACGATGACGTCGACCGACGGGTCGGCCTCGAGGTGACGGGCCAGCAGGCCGCCCCAGAACGACGCCAGGCCCGTGATCAGGACGCGCCGGCCCATGTCGGCGCCCTAGCCGAGCCACACGCTGCGGCGCCGGCGCAGCATGTCGTAGAGGTTGCTCTGCAACGTCTGGCGGATGGCCTCGGCCTCCTCGAACACCCGGCTGCGCGGGTAACGCTCCTGGTCGGCCGGCACGTCGAAGTACACCGGGTCGAGCACCCGCAGCCGGAACTTGGCCGGGAAATGCCCAATGGCGCCGAGCGGCCCGAACAGGAGCATGTTGGCGGTGAGGGGGGCGTAGGGCAGGCCCAGCACCCGGGCCAGCAGGGCCGACCTGGCCAGGGTGGGCATGGCCTCCTCGCTACCCATCACCGCGATCGGCACCACAGGCACCCCGGCCCGCATGGCGATCTCAACGAATCCACCCCGACCGAAGCGTCGCAGCTGGTATCGCTGCGAGTACAGCTTGCCGGTCCCCTTGGTGCCCTCGGGGAAGACCAATACCAACTGCTGCTGCTCGCGAAGGAGTCGGTAGGCGTTGTCCGGGTGGGCCGCCACCCCGCCGGCCCTGGCCCAGATGGTGCCGAGCACCGGAAGGGCGCGGAACAGGTACTCGGCCAGGCCGTACACCGGGCGCTCGAGCTCCTCTTCGATCCCGTGCATGATCACCGGGGCGTCGGCGGGGACAGCTCCGGCGTGGTTGGCGACCAGCAGAGCGCCGCCGGTCAGCGGAATCTTCTCGAGTCCCTCCCATTCCACGCGGAACCAATTCCGGTACACCGGCCCGTAGAGGAGCCGCAGCCGGGCCCGGGCCCGTTCGGAGCGGCCCCACTCGTCGACGTCGCTGAGCCGCTCGTCGGGCGGCGGGGCGGCCGGCCGGCGCAGCGGCAGCAGAGCGCCCTGGGGCTTGGGCGTCTCCCCGACCCGGCCGTTGGACATCCTTGCGGATCCTAGCCCTCCCGGCCCGGCAGCCATCCGGCCCGGTCGGCTGGTTGGTAGCGGTACACGGCCCGGCCGACTATCGACGACCTCGGGACCGGGCCGAAGGCGCGGCTGTCGGTGCTGGCCGATTCGTTGTCCCCTCGAAGCTCCACCCGATCGCCGTCCAGCCGGTGGATGCGCTTCACGAGGAGCCGGTCGCTCCGGCGCGGATCAGCCACGGCGACCACGTCACCTGGCCGAAGCCGGCGGGTGGGCACCACGACCAGGCGATCGCCGTCGGCCAGGCCGGGCAGCATGCTGGGCCCGGTCACGACGACCCGTCTCGGCCGGCCCGTGGCCGTGGCGAGCAGGCGGGTGGTCGCGCGGACATGTCTGGCATGTCTGGCCCAGTGGGTAGGGTGAGGGCGGTTCGTGTCCATCTACCAAGGAGTCTGGCTGTGAAAGTGCTTCCCCGCCTGTTGGCCCTCGCCGACCACATCAGCGACCCGGCGACCGTATATGCCCACTGCGACCTCCCTTGCGGTGTCTATGACCCGGCTCAGGCCCGGATCGAGGCCGAGTCCGTCAAGGGCTGCATGGAGAAGTTCCACGGGTCGGATGACAATGTGTTCAAGTCCCGGGCCGTGTTCATCAAGGAAGAGCGGGCGGAGCTGGTAAAGCATCACCTGTGGGTGCTCTGGACCGACTACTTCAAGCCGAACCATCTGGAGAAGTATCCGGAGTTGCACGAGTTGTTCTGGAAGGCGACCAAGGCCGCGGGGGAGGCCAAGAAGACCAATGACGTCGCGGTGGCCGAGGATCTGCTGAGCCAGATCGCCGAGATCGACCGCATCTTCTGGGAGACCAAGAAGGCCTGATCATCTGGTCACCTGATCATCTGGTCACTGGCGGAGGGGGAGGGCTACGGTCCCTCCCCCTCCGGCGCGTTCAGGTGCGGGCCGCCACGAACCAGTCGCCGGTGAAGAGCACCCGGCCCCCGATCTCGCCGGCCAGCTGGTCCGGATCCAGGTAGCGCTTGAACACCCGGTGGCGGGACCCGTCGTTCAGGACCCGCTCCTGCCACTGCTCGGCGTCCACACCGGACCGGCGAGCCGAGTCGACGACCAGCAGGTGGGGAGCCAGACGGGCTGCCTCGGCCAAGAAGGCGGCTCGTTCGCCCGGCGACAGGTGCCCGTAGAAGTGGGCGGTGAACACCTGGTCGAATGCCGCCGTGGCCAGTCCCACGTGCAGGGCGTCGCCCACCATCACCGGCCCGCTGACCCTCGGCCGGGCCAGCCCGGCCATAGCCGGGCTGCGATCCAGGGCGAAGACCGGCCCCCTCAGGTACTCGCTCAGGAAACCGGTGCCGCAGGCCAGGTCCAAGGTGCGGGCGGGGGGCAGACCGTGAAGGGTGTCGACGAGGAGCCGGATCTCGTCGTGCCACCCGGGACGATCCCGGTCGGAGAACATCCCCGTTCCGGCATACCACTCGTCGTATTCGGGGGCGCGCCGGTCGTAATAGTCGGCGGTCGCGGCGTCTGTGGCGAACGCCGGATCGGGGCCGGAGTCTCGGTTCGTCTGGTCCAACGGGCACTCCCAACCACTGTTGTAGGCCTTTGGGGCCCCCTGGGTAGAGTTCTATCGGGCTTCTCGAACGACGTCGAGAGAGATCTGGTGCACAGGAGTGACCGAGCGCCCATGGCCCGTACACCCGCAACGTCAGCGCGGGTCGGCACGGCCATTCGCTGAGCCACGGCCAGCGGGCCGGCCCCCTCCCCGAAACCGGTTATCTCCGGACGTCCCTATGAGGTGGTCACCCCTCGGGCTGGGGCCGAGCCGCTTGGCGGGCCAGGGCCCGTAGGTGACCGACCAGGTTTGCCGCCGTTGATGGCGGGTTGCGCAGGGTGAGCACCTCGGTCCGGTGCGCCAGCGCCGGACGGCGCAGGGGTACCGCGGTCACGCCGGGCGGCAGGGCAGGTACCGACGCCGGTATCAGCGCGCTCCCGTGATCGGCTGCCACCAGGCTGAGCAATGTGGTCACGTCGGTGGGCTCGTGCACCACGAACGGGCGGTCCCCTTCGTCCCCGGATATCGGAACCTGGGTGCGGGCCACCCACGGGGCGTCGGCCAGCATGGCCAGGTCGATCCACTCGCGGCTGGCCAGCGGGTGGCTGGCGGGCAGCACGACCAGCAGGGGCGCCTCGATCAGCCCGGTGCTCATGAGACCCTCGAGGCGGGCCCGGCGTTGTCGATGCCGGCCAGCTCGCTGCGGGCCACGTCGAGCCGCGTGAGTATGCGGTTGGCGTGCTCGATCAGGCGCGCTCCCGCCGGTGTGGGCCGGACCGGACGCCGGTTCAGCAGGGGGCGGCCGACCTCTGCTCCAGGGACCGGATCTGCTGCGAGACGGCGGACTGGGTGTAGCCCAGCTCGGTGGCCGCCGCGGTGAACGACCGGGTCCGCACGACGGTCACCAACGTCCGCAGATCCCGCAGTTCCACGCC
>JAKBAX010000176.1 GCA_021808785.1 Actinomycetes bacterium
CCGGGTAACCACCCGGCCCTCCCGGGTAACCACCCGGCCCTCCCGGGTAACCACCCGGCCCTCCCGGGTAACCACCCGGCCCTCCCGGGTAACCACCCGGCCCTCCCGGGTAACCACCACCCGGTGGCGGGGGCGGTGGGTAACCCCCCGGCGCGTCGGGTGGCGGTGGCGGAGGGTAATCACCGGGGCCGCGCGGAGGCGGCGGCGGTTGGTTCCAGGGCTCGTCCGGCGGGGTCGAACTCACCCGCGAACAGTAGCAAGCACCAGGCGTGCGGGGCCTGATCACCGGTCGGGGCGCCGGTACCATGACCAGCTGTGGTGCCGTTGGTGGAGCTCGGGGAACAGGCGTTTGGCTGTACCCGTTGTCCGCTCGCGGCCGGGCGCACCCAGGTCGTGTTCGGCGAAGGTGACCCTGACGCCGGTCTCATGGTGGTAGGGGAGGGTCCGGGCCGGGAAGAGGACCTGCAGGGGAGACCCTTCGTGGGCCGGTCCGGGCAGCTGCTCGACAAGCTGTTGCTGGAGGAGACCGGCCTGGAACGCCATCAGGTCTATATCGCCAACGTGGTCAAGTGCCGCCCCCCGAACAACCGGGATCCCCTCCCCGAGGAGATCGCTGCCTGCCGGCCCTACCTCGATCAGCAGGTCGAGCTGATCCGCCCGGTGGTGCTCTTGACCCTCGGGAACTTCGCGACCCGGGCCCTGCTCGGCACCAGCGAGGGGATCACCCGCCTGCGAGGCCGGACCCACCCGTGGCCGGGCGGTCCGGGACCGGTAGTGGCCCCGACCTTCCACCCGGCGGCCGCCCTGCGCGGCGGGGGTGAGGTGGTGGCCAAGATGCGGGCTGACTTCGTGCGGGCCCGCCAGATGCTCGACGCGACCCGGGCCGGGAGCGCCGGGTGAGCACCCCGCTCAGCACTGTCCACTGCCCCGACGCGGTCGCCACCCAGGCCCTGGCCGCCCGCCTGGCCGGGATCCTCCAGCCAGGGGATCTGGTGCTGCTGCAGGGCGATCTGGGCGCCGGTAAGACGACCTTTACCCAGGGCCTGGCCCGAGCCCTGGGAGTGGGTACGGCGGTTACCAGCCCGACCTTTGTCCTGATGAACATCTATCCGACCACCGCTGGCTTCGACCTCGTACACGTCGACGTCTACCGGCTGGACCTGCTTTCGGAAGTGGCCGATCTGGGCCTGGCCGAGATGCTCGACGACGGTTCGGTAGCCGTCGTCGAGTGGGGCGAGCGGGCCGCCGCGGCCTTGCCCGGCGAGCACCTGCTGGTCCGGATCGAGGACGGCCGCGACGGCGAGGACGGCCGCGACGCCGAGGACGGCCGCGACGGCGAGGACGGCCGCGACGCCGAGGACGGCCGCGACGGTGGGGACGGCCGGGGTGGCGGGCGATCGGTCACTTTCGAGGCGGTCGGCCCGTCGTGGGAGGCCCGCCTGGGCCGGATGGCGGCGTGACCGTCACCCTGGCCGTCGACACCGCCACCGCCCAGGTCGGAGTGGCTCTGTCGACCGGTGACGGAGTGGTGGGGCAACTGGCGTTGCGGGCCGGGCGGCGCCACGGCGAGACCCTGGCCCCGGCCATCCAGGCCCTGTGCCGACTGGCCGGGATCGATCTGGCCGCTTTGGATCTGGTGGCCGTGGACATCGGGCCCGGGCTGTTCACCGGCCTGCGGGTCGGGGTGGCGACGGCCAAGGCGCTCGGCTCTGCCCTCGGGGTGCCGATCGCGGCCTGTTCGTCGCTCGACCTGCTGGCCCATCCCCACCGCCGGCTGGGGCGGCACGTGGCCAGCGTGGTGGACGCCCGTCGGGGGGAGCTGTTCTGGGCCGTCTACCAACCAGCAGCAGAGGCCATGACGGCCGTGACCGAGCCGGCGGTGCAGGCGCCCGAGGATGTGGCAGCCCGACTGTCCGAATGGCCCGGGCTACTACTCACAGGCGATGGGGCCAGGCGCTACTTCGCCGGGGGAACCCTCGGGAATTTCGAGGTGGCGCCCCGGGATTTCGACCACCCCTCGGCCGCGGTGCTCGCCGACCTGGCCCCCAGCCGGCCGGCCCTCCCCCCGGAGCAGGTGACCCCCACCTATCTGCGGGGGGCCGATGTGCGCATCGGCTGGGACCAGCGTTGACCCTGTCGGCCGACGCGGTGGCCTCATCCCCGCCCGTCCATCTCGTCCCCATGCGGCGTCGCCATCTGCGGTCGGTGCTGAGGATCGAGGCACAGGTGTATCCGTCGCCGTGGAGCCTGTCGCTCTTTCTCGGCGAACTGGGTCTGCGCGCCAGCCGCTACTACGTCGTGGCCCGGGTGGATGGTGCGGTCGTGGGCTACGCCGGCCTCATGGTCAGCGCGGACGAGGCCCACGTGACGACCATCGCGGTCGATCCGTCCTGGCAGCAGCACCGGGTCGGCAGCCGGCTGCTGATCAACTTGACCCGCGCCGCGGCGGCCCGGGGCGCCCGCCACATGACCCTGGAGGTGAGGGTGTCCAACGTGGCCGCCCAGCACATGTACGCCCGGTTCGGCTTCGAGACCGAAGGGGTGCGCAAGAACTACTACGCCGAGAGCCGGGAGGATGCCCTGATCATGTGGGTCCACGACATCGACAGCGAGGCCTACCTCCGACGGATCGCCACCATTGATGGTGGCATCGAGGGTGACACTATTGACGAGACCCGGGCGACGGCGCCATGACGACCGTTCTCGCTATCGAGACATCGTGTGACGAGACGGCGGCGGCCGTGGTCATCGACGGCCGGGATATCCGCAGCTCCGTGGTCTCCAGCCAGGTGGACATCCACGCCGCCTTCGGGGGGGTGGTGCCGGAAGTGGCCGGCCGGGCCCACGTCGATCTTCTAACACCGGTGGTGACAGAAGCTCTGTCCCGGGCCGGGGTGGAGCCGGCTGGCCTGGACGCAGTGGGCGCCACCATCGGACCGGGCCTGATCGGGTCCCTGCTCGTGGGGGTGAGCGCGGCGAAGGCGTACTCGATGGCGTGGGGCGTCCCGTTCGTCGGGGTCAACCACATGGAGGGTCACCTGCACGCGGCCTTCCTCGAGGACCCGGACATGGCTCTGCCGGCGGTGGTGCTGCTGGTCTCGGGGGGCCACACCATGCTGATCCACATGACCGGCGAGGGCCGTTATCGGCTGCTCGGCCAGACCATCGACGATGCGGCGGGGGAGGCGTTCGACAAGGTGGCCCGGTTCCTCGGGCTCGGATACCCGGGCGGGCCGGTCATCGACCGCCTGGCCGCCACCGGCGACCCGTCTCATGTGGCCTTTCCCCGCGCGCTGCGCGGCCAGGGCTACGACTTCTCCTTCAGCGGGTTGAAGACCAGCGTGGTCAACTACGTCCGAAAGCACCCTGACGTGGGGGTGGAGGACGTGGCGGCCAGCTTCCAGCAGGCTGTGGTGGATGTTCTGGTGGAAAAATTGCGGGCCGCGGCGGCTGCTGTCGACGCCCGCTCCCTGTGCATCGGTGGTGGGGTGGCGGCCAATTCGGGGTTGCGCCAAGCCGTCGTCAACGGGGCCGAGCGGGACGGGCGGGCCGCCTTCATCCCCAGCCGGGCCATGTGCACCGACAACGCGGCCATGGTGGGCGCCACCGCCTGGTACCGGCTGCGGACAGACGGTCCCACCCCCCTCGACGCGGCCGCCGATCCCAATCTGAAGCTCAGTTTCGAGGGATCGTGTTGAACTAACTCCGGCGGGCCGCTATCGTTAGCACTCGCAAGGTGAGAGTGCTAACTGCCAACGGAGGCGCACTGATATGAGTCTTCAGCCGCTCGACGATCGTATCGTCGTCCGTCCGAGTGAGGCCGAGG
This sequence comes from Actinomycetes bacterium, assembly GCA_021808785.1. GTDB lineage: Bacteria > Actinomycetota > Acidimicrobiia > Acidimicrobiales > Palsa-688 > JAKCDU01. Next base: position 3,827 of record JAKBAX010000176.1, read on the forward strand.
AGCGGACTGCTTCTGGCCTCGTCATCCCCGATACCGCCAAGGAGAAGCCCCAGCAGGGCGAGGTCCTGGCTGTCGGTCCCGGCCGCCGGGCCGACAGCACCGGTGAGTTGATCCCCCTGGACATCTCGGTGGGCGACAAGGTCGTCTACTCCAAGTACGGCGGGACCGAGATAACCATCGACGGTGAGGACCTCCTGATCCTCACCAGCCGTGACGTATTGGCGAAGGTGAAGTAATAGTGCCCAAGCAGCTCAAATTCGACGACAAGGCTCGTCGGGGGCTGGAGGCCGGTGTCAACCAGTTGGCCGACACGGTCAAGGTCACCCTCGGGCCCAAGGGCCGCAACGTGGTGATCGACAAGAAGTTCGGCGCCCCGACCATCACCAACGACGGCGTGACCATCGCCCGAGAGGTGGAGCTCGAGGACCCCTTCGAGAACATGGGGGCCCAGCTGGTCAAAGAAGTCGCCACCAAGACCAACGACGTGGCCGGTGACGGCACCACCACGGCGACGGTGCTGGCCCAGGCCCTCATCCGCGAGGGCCTGCGCAACGTGGCCGCCGGGGCCAACCCGATGTCGCTCAAGCGGGGCATCGAGAAGGCGGTGGCTGCCGCCGTCGAGTCCATCAAGGGCCAGGCCAAGGACATCGACGACAAGAGCGAGATCGCCCAGGTGGCATCCATCTCGGCCGCCGACCCGTCCATCGGCGAGGTGCTCGCCGACGCCATCGACAAGGTGGGCAAGGACGGCGTGGTCACCGTCGAGGAGTCCAACACCTTCGGCCTCGAGCTCGACTTCACCGAGGGCATGCAGTTCGACAAGGGCTACCTATCGCCGTACTTCGTGACCGATCCGGAGCGCCAGGAAGCAGTGCTCGAGGAGCCCTACATCCTGATCGCCAACTCCAAGATCAGCGCGGTGCACGACCTGGTCCCGGTCCTCGAGCGGGTCATGCAGGGTGGCAAGCCCCTGCTGATCATCGCCGAGGACGTCGAGGGCGAGGCCCTCGCCACCCTGGTGGTCAACAAGATCCGTGGCACGTTCACCTCGGTGGCGGTCAAGGCCCCCGGCTTCGGTGACCGGCGCAAGGCGATGCTCGGCGACATGGCCACCCTGACCGGCGGCCAGGTGGTGTCCGAAGAGGTCGGCCTCAAGCTGGAGAACACCACGCTCGACCTCCTCGGCCGGGCCCGCAAGGTGGTCGTCGACAAGGACAACACCACCATCATCGAAGGCGGTGGCTCCGAGGCCGACGTCAAGGGCCGCATCGCCCAGATCAAGCGCGAGATCGACGACACCGACTCCGACTGGGATCGCGAGAAGCTGCAGGAACGGCTGGCCAAGCTGTCCGGCGGCGTGGCCGTGGTCAAAGTGGGCGCCGCCACCGAGGTGGAGCTCAAGGAGAAGAAGCACCGCATCGAAGACGCCCTCTCGGCGACCCGGGCGGCCATCGAGGAGGGCATCGTCGCCGGTGGAGGCACCGCTTTGCTGCGCAGCCGCCCGGCTGTCGCCAAGGTGGTCGACCAGCTGAGCGGTGACGAGGCCACCGGCGCGGCGATCGTGCTGCGGTCCTTGGAGGAGCCGCTCAAGTGGATCGCCATCAACGCCGGTCTGGAGGGCTCGGTCATCGTCCAGCAGGCGGAGCGGGAGACCGGCTCCACCGGTCTCGATGCGTCGAGTGGCGAGTTCGTCGACCTGGTCAAGGCTGGTGTCATCGACCCGGCCAAGGTGACCCGCTCGGCCCTGCAGAATGCGGCATCCATCGCCGCCCTGCTGCTCACCACCGAGGCGATCGTCGCCGACAAGCCGGAGAAGAGGCCGCCGATGCCGGCTGCTCCTCCCGGTGGGGGCATGGGAGGTATGGGAGGGATGGGCTTCTAGCAGCCCATCGCCCAAGGACACACGAACAAAGGCCGGCCCGGGCACCCCGGGCCGGCCTTTTTGTGTTCCTGGGCGCTCCATGGCACTCACGGTGGAGAGTGACCGTCCCGTAGATTGGCGATATGGACAGACCGGCGCCCGATCCCACCAAGCTGCTCGAGGCGTGGATGGAATGGGAACGCGGCGACATGCCACCGGGCCGGGTCATGTCCAATCTCAAGACCGGCGGGCTCCGGGATCTGCTGGAGGAGATGGCCCGCGGCGCGGGTACCCAGCCCGGCGCGGCGGCCGGTGCGGCGCCTGGCTCGGTGGCCGGTGCGGCGCCTGGCTCGGCGGCCGGTGCGGCGCCTGGCTCGGTGGCCGGTGCCGCGTCCGGTGCGGAGGAGGCGGCCCCTTCCGGGGAGGCCTGGAAGCCGCTTGTCTGAGCCGCCGCCCCCGGTCCCTGAGGGCCGCGGCGGCCCGCAGGTCATCCCCCGCCCCGGCGCCTGGCGCCTCGGTCCCGGTGCCCCGTGGGGCCGCCCGGAGGCAGACCGGCCCAGACAGATCAGCGTGGCCCAGGTGGAGAAGGCCCTGGCCTGGAGGGGCGATCCCCCGGCCGAGGCAGCCGACGAGGTGCCGCTCATCGCCCTGCCCGGTGCGGCCCGCCCGCCGGCCGCGGTGCTGTGCCTGTTGTTCGACTGGGACTCGCAGTGCCATGTGGTGTTGACCCGCCGCTCGTCGCGCCTGCGCTCCCATACCCATCAGGTGTCGTTCCCCGGTGGCCGGCTGGACCCGGGCGAGGAGGCCGCCCACGCGGCCCTGCGCGAGGCCCAGGAGGAGGTGGGCATCGACCCGGCCAGCGTGGAGATCGTGGGCCGGCTGTCGCCGATGCGCACCGTGGTCAACCCGTCGCCCATAACCCCGTTCGTCGCCGTGACCGGCACCCGCCCTCCGCTCGCACCCAATCCCTCGGAGGTGGAGCGGGCCTTCGACGTACCCCTCGTCGAGTTGCTCGACCCCGGGGTCTACCGGGAGGAGCTCTGGACCTTCCCGGACGGGAGCGAGCGCTCGATGGCCTTCTTCGAGCTGATCGGCGACACCGTGTGGGGGGCCACCGCCCGCATGCTGGTCGAGTTGCTCGACCTGGTGGTGGCCTACCTGGTCGTCTGACCGGGGCCCGGTGCCAGGCCGGGAGGCTCGGTGCCGGAAGCCAGCGACTGCAGACGCGCCACCTGGTCGGCGTCGCCGATCACGATGAGCACCTCGCCGGCCACGATCTCGGCCTCCGGGGGCGGGTTGGTCCGGAAGTAGGAGCCGGGCTCCCGCATGGCCAGCACCAGCGTTCCGGTCCGGTCATGGACGCGGGCGGAGCGAAGCGACTGACCGGCCAACGGCGAGCCGGCCGGGACCTCCACCTGAGCCAGGCGGAAGTCGACGCCCTCCTCGTGCATCACCACGTCGAGGAACTCCGCCACGTGGGGCTGCACCGCCAGGGCCGCCATGCGGGCCCCGCCCAGCTCCTGGGGGTCGACCACCCGGTCGGCGCCGGCCTGGCGCAGCTTGGCCACGGCCGGCCGGCTGGCGGCGCGCGACACGATGAAGAGGTCCGGTCGCATGGAGCGGCCGGTGAGGGTCACGTAGAGGTTGTCGGCGTCGGCGTTGAGGGCGGTGATGAGCACCTTGGCCCGGTCGATCCCGGCCGCCCGCAGCACCTCCTCGTCGGTCGCGTCGCCATGGACGTAGGGGCCGTCCACCCCGGCCAGACGTTCGAGGGAGGTGTCGACCACCACCACGTCGGCCGAGTCGGCCCGCAGGAAGCGGGCGATCGAGGTGCCGACCCGACCCCAGCCGCAGACGATCACGTGGTCCTGCATGGACCGCACCTCCTTCTCCATGCGGCGCCTCCGGAAGGCGCCGCCCGCGTATCCCTCGACGAAGAACTCGATCAGCACGCTGGCCGAGTAGGCCGCGGTGCTGACACCCAGCAGGACCAGCCCGATGGTGAACGCCTTCTGGCCGGGGCCGAACCGGTGGACCTCACCGAAGCCATCGGTCGTCACCGTGGTGACCGTCTGGAAGATGGCGTCGAGCAGGCTGTAGCCGAAGGCGGAGTAGCCGACCACTCCGATCACCAGGACCAGAAGCAGCATGGCCAGGCTGATCCACAGTCGACGCAGGCCCGCGAGGCGCCCGACCGGGGACTGATCCGGCGCCCTCATGGCGCCGGATAATAACCAGCCGGGTCGACCGACCGGCCCGTTGAGGTCCGAAGACAGTACCCTGAACGCGATGTTCTGTCCCCGCTGCGGCACGATGGCTCAGTCCGCGGCCGCCTCCTGCACGCGGTGCGGCTCCACGCTGGCCCGGCCCCGGGTCGAGGCACCCGAGCCGCCCGCTGTCAGGGCACCGACCAACCGGGGCGAGGCGGCCCAACGGGCGGCGGGCATCGAGGCCCGGGCCCTGCCGAAGGCCCCACCGCGGCCCCGGCCGGTCACCCCTACGCCGTCGTCGCCGCCGGGACCGGTCCCGGCGAGCCAGGGCTGGCCGCCTCCGGGACCGTATCCGTACCCGGTCCCGCCGGTGGCCGGAGCCGCCCCCTGGTCCGGATCGTCGGGTCCGGACCCGACGCCGGCCGGCCCGGGCCGCGACAGCGGCCAGCAGACCCCTGCCGGGGCGCCCTTCCAGATCCCTGCTCCGAACGCCTGGCCCCCCGTGGGCGCCGATCCCGGACGCCGGGGTCCCCGCCCCGCCACCGTCACCGGTCCGACCGTGACCGGTCCCGCCGACCCGGCCTGGCCCCCCCCCCCCCCCGCCTCGAGCCCAGCCGCCCCCCGCCGCTGGCTGCCTCCTCCGGCCGCCGCCCCTCACCCGGGGGTGGCCCGGGCCGACGGGCCCGGAGCTGACGTGACCCGCCCGGAGCCGGGCCCGGTCCTGGCCGCCCCCCGCTCCGACACCGCCCACGATCCGGCGTTGCCCCACTGGCCGCCCCCCACTGCCGCCCCGGCCCCGGCGGCCCTGGCGGGCCCAGGTGTCCCTGGTGGTGCCGCCCCCGTTCCGGCGGCCCCGGGTGTCCCTGGTGGTGCCGTTCCGGTGCCGTCGGGCCCGGGTGTCCCTGGTGGCCCGGCGGTCGAGTCGACCATCCCCCCCGCGGCCCACCGGCCCCGCTGGCCGGAACCAGGCTCGGCGGTGCCCACCCCGCCGACGCGACCCGCAGTGCCGGCAGCCGGGC
>JAKBAX010000177.1 GCA_021808785.1 Actinomycetes bacterium
GGACCGCGTCGCGGCCATCACCCGGGCGGCCTTCGAGTCGGCCACGGCCCACCTGCAGCGTCTCGAGGTCCGCCAGGCCCTGGGTCGGGCCGGGATCGCCGCCCCGCACCGGCGGGAACGCCGCAGCGCCTGACCCACCCGGGCCCAACATGTCGGCCCGGATCACCTCCTCCGGATCACTTCCGGGGCGCTTTTGGCCGGGGCCGGAATCTGTGCTGCCTGCGATACTATCACTGTGCACATGTTGCTCATAGACGCTTCCTGGCTGTCGGGCTATCTGCGCTTCCCACCGGGAGCGGAGCCGGATAGCGCCGGGCCGGGGGGCTCGTCAGGGGCCCGGGCCCTCCGATGAGCGGCGCCGACCAGCCGGGGCGGGGGCGGCGGGCCGGGTTGCGACGCCTGGCGGGCTGGCGGCGCCTGGCCAGCTGGGCCGGCGTGCGGATCAACGCCATGTCCTACCTGCCCAAGTGGCTGATCCTGGCCTCGGTCATCGGGGTCATCGCCGGACTCGGGGCCATCCTCTTCTACGCCGCTCTCCAAGAGGCCACCCACCTGTTTCTCGGTGACCTGGCCGGCTACCAGCCACCGGCACCCCACGGCGAGGGCGGAGGTCTCGGGTCGGGTCACTACGTCCGGGCCTGGGCCGTCCCCCTGACGGTGGTCCTCGGAGGGCTCGTCGCCGGCTTCATCGTCTTCACCTGGGCCCCCGAAGCCGAAGGGCACGGCACCGACGCCGCCATCGACGCCGTCCATCACAACCCCAGAGGTATCCGTCTGCGGGCCGTGGTGGTCAAGATCGTGGCCTCGGCGGTGACCATCGGTGCCGGCGGGTCGGGAGGCCGGGAGGGCCCGACGGCCCAGATCAGCGCCGGGTTCGGCTCGCTGCTGGCCCGGCTGCTGGATCTGTCCCCCGAGGACGGCCGCATCGCCGTCTCGGTGGGGATCGGCTCGGGGATCGGGGCCATCTTCAGCGCCCCGCTGGGCGGAGCGGTGCTGGCCGCCGACATCGTCTACAAGGAGGATTTCGAGTTCTCGGCGCTGCTCCCCGGGACCTTCGCGTCGATCATCGCCTACGCCATATTCGGGGCCGTCTACGGCTTCGAGCCGCTGTTCGCAGTCGGCAACTACCAGTTCCACCAGCCCGTACAGCTGCTGTGGTTCGCGCTGATCGGCCTCCTGTCGGGGGTCATCGGCATCGTGTACTCCAAGAGCTTCTACGGGATGGTGTCGCTGGCGCTGCGGTTCCCCTTCACCCGCAAGCTGCGTCCCGCGGTCGGTGCTCTCGGAGTCGGCCTGCTGGCCCTGTGGCTGCCCGAGGTGCTCGGGACGGGCTACGGCTGGGTGCAGAAGGGTCTGGCCGACCAGTTGCTGCACACCCCGCTGTACATAATCCTGCTGCTGCCCTTCGCCCGCATCGTCGCCACCGCCCTGTCGATCGGGACGGGGGGATCGGGCGGGGTGTTCGGGCCGGGCATGGTGATAGGCGCCTTCACCGGGTTGGCGGTGTGGAGACTGCTCGAGCCGTTCGCCCCGGGGGTGGGCCACGACCCGGCCCCTTTCGTGGTGGTGGGGATGATGGCCCTCTTCGGCGGGATCGCCCGGGCCCCGTTGGCGGTCATGCTCATGGTCGCCCAGATGACCGGGAGCATCTCCATACTGGCCCCAGCCATGGTCGCGGTAGCCGTGTCGTGGTTCATCGTCGGGCGGGCCGACGACAGCATCTACCGGTCGCAGTTACGCAGCCGGGCCGACACGCAGTCCAGCCGCCTGGAAGCGGGGATGCCGTCGCTGTCCATCCAGAGGGTCGCGGATGTCATGGGACCGCCCCGGGTGGTGGTCGGCGAAGACACCGGCGGCCGGGAGGCCCTGGAACTGCTGCAGCGTCTCGGCCTGCCCGGGGCCCCGGTGGTCGACAGCGAGGGCACCTACCTGGGCACGGTGGAGGTGGCCAGACTCGAGCGTCAGGTCGCCGAGAACGACGTCCCGGTCGGCGGGCTGGCCGACATCACCACCTCGACGGTCGCCGCGTCGGCCACCCTCGACGTCGGCCTGGAGGCCCTCACCCAGGCCGGGGGTCAGTGGCTGGCGGTGACCGGCGGGGACCGCCGGGTGGTGGGAATCCTCTCCGCCACCGACATCGTGCGCGGCTACGAAGGGGCGCTCGACGCCAGCATCCACCGCTTCACCTTGGTGTCACCGCTGGCCGTGGCCGTCGAGGAGACCATGGGAGCAGGTTCGCCCTTCGCCGGCCGACCCATCCGCTCCGCCGGACTGCCACCGGGGTGCGTGATCGTCACCGTTCAGCGCGACGGCCAGCGCCTGTCGCCGACCGGCGACACCGTCCTCGAGGTGGGAGACGTCCTGTCCATGTTCGTCCCCTCGGCCGAGACGACCCGGCTCACCGCAAAGGTGCGTGGAGCCCCCGAGCCCGACTCCCCGGAGATGGGCGGCGAGAGCCAGATGATCTGAGGGTCCTCTACCGACGCCGGCGGGTGGTCACAGCTCCCAGCCGCCGGCCCAGTCCCGCGAGGGGGTTTCGCCGGCGGCAGCCGCCAATTTGTCGAAAAGGTCGACGATGGCCGCCTGCTCGGAGGCGGGGATCTTGGCCAGGATCTGGCTGATCTCGGCCTTGCGTCGCCTCGTCACCTCGTCGACCAGCGCCTGCCCCGCCGGGGTCAGGGTGATGCGCACCTCCCGCCGGTCGGTGCGTGCCGTGCGCCGCCGGACCAGGCCCTTGCGGACCAGCCGGTCGCACATGCGCGTCGCGGTGGAGGGGGTCACGGCCAGGGCCTCGGCGAGGGACAGGACCCGCTGCGGACCGCGGGTGGCCATCACCACCAGCGCCCGGTACTGCTGCAGGGTGACCTCCTCGGCCACGTCGGCCAGCGAGCGGGCGGCGATGGCGACCAGCACCCGGCTGGCACCGAGGATGGCGTCGACCACCGCGGGCTGACCCGGGACGGGACCGACCACCGGCCCGCCGTCGCCGACCTCCGCCTCCGGTTTCATACTGCAATCATTGTGCATCGTCGAGGCGGTCCGGCTCCGCCCGGGGCGGCGCCGGAGGGCGTCACGTCGGGCCGCGCCGGAGGGCGTCACGTCGGGCCGCGCTGGAGGGCGTCAAGTCGGGGCGGCCGACCCGAGGAACGGGGCGTCCCCGAAGGCGAAGACGCCGCCGTCGGCACCGAGCAGCCAGTACCCCTGGTGGTCCGGGGTGGGAGCCATGGAGACCACTGGCGCGGCCAGCGCCAGGTCGGCAGCCGATCCGTGGAACGGGGCGCAGCCGATGGTGAAGACGCCCCCGTCGCTGCCGAGCAACCACACTCCGACGTCGGTGGCGGTCCCGTGGTTGACCACGTCCACGAACGGCGCCGCGGGTGGAGTCAACGACAGGTCGGCCCATCCGCTCGGCCAGCTTCCCGAGGAGAAACCGAACACGGTCAGGGCTCCTTTGGCCGTGACCAGCCAGTAGTGCGAGTCGTCGGCCAACGCGCTGATCCCGCGGACGGGGCTGTCGAGGCCTGTGGCGCCGACGAGGGAGCCGGCGAAGCGGGCGTCACCGAAGGCGAACACACCACCGTCGGACGCGGCCAGCCAGTAGCCGCCGCCGTCGGGTGTCGGGGCGAGGCCCACGACGGGGGCGGAGAGGGCCAGGTGGGCGGCCGACCCGAAGAAGCGGGCGTCGCCGAAGCTGAACACTCCGCCGTCGGCGGCCACCAGCCAGTACCCCCCGCCGTCGGCGGTGGCCGCCATCCCCACTACGGGGGCGGTGAGGCCGACGCCGTTCAGCGAACCGTGCCCGGTGGCGTCACCAAAGGGCAGGACGTCGCCCGCCGCGGTGGCCACCCAGTAGCCGCGCCCGGACGCCGTCGAGGCCAGCCCCACCGCCCGGTCGCCCGGCATGACCGCCGGTGACACCGTCGCCGCCACCGGCCCGGCCCAGCCGAGTCCCCAGGCCAGCACCGCGACCAGCACCGCCGCGACCACGGCCATCTTCGTTCGCCAGCGCACAGCCGTACCTCCTCACCAGCTCCTCCCATGGTGACTCGGGTACGGCACCGGCTCCAGAGGCCTTTGGTCCTCTCGACCGCCTCACCGGCTCGGGGTGGCGATCTCGACGGGCACGGAAAGGTCCGGGTCGGTGCCGTCCCTCGATGCCAGGTCGCGAAGGTCGTGGCTGATCTTCATGGAGCAGAACCGGGGACCGCACATGGAGCAGAAGTGGGCGGTCTTGGCGGCCGGCGCCGGCAGGGACCGGTCGTGGAGCTCCCGGGCCCGGTCGGGGTCGAGCGACAGCTCGAACTGGTCCTCCCATCGGAAGTCGAAGCGGGCCCGGGAAAGCGCGTCGTCGCGGTCACGGGCCCCGGGATGCCCCTTGGCCAGGTCGGCGGCGTGGGCGGCGATCTTGTAGGCGATCATCCCTTCCTTGACGTCGTCGCGGTCGGGTAGCCCCAGGTGCTCCTTGGGGGTGACGTAGCAGAGCATGGCGGTGCCCAACCAGCCGATCATGGCCGCACCGATGGCCGAGGTGATGTGGTCGTAGCCGGGGGCGATGTCGGTGGTCAGCGGGCCGAGGGTGTAGAACGGGGCGTCGTCGCAGAGCTGAGCCTGCAGTTCGACGTTGTGTGCGATGCGGTCGAGGGGGACGTGCCCGGGACCTTCGACCATCACCTGGACGCCGTGGGTCCGGGCCCGGGTGGTCAACTCGCCGAGGGTGGCCAGCTCGGCGAACTGGGCCTCGTCGTTGGCGTCGGCCACCGAGCCGGGGCGCAGCCCGTCGCCCAGGCTGAACGACACGTCGTAGGCGGCCATGATCTGGCACAGCTCGTCGAAGTGGGTGTAGAGGAAGTTCTCCTGGCCGTGGGCCAGGCACCACGCCGCCATGATCGAGCCACCCCGGCTCACGATCCCGGTCACCCGTCGGGCGGTGAGGCCCACATGGGCGGCCCGCACCCCGGCGTGGACGGTGAAATAGTCCACTCCCTGCTGGCACTGCTCGACGATGGTGTCACGGTAGAGGTCCCACGTGAGCTCGGCGGCCCGCCCGTCGACCTTCTCCAGGGCCTGGTAGAGAGGCACGGTGCCGACCGGTACCGGGGAGTTGCGGATCACCCGTTCCCGGGTGGTGTGGATGTCGGGCCCGGTGGACAGGTCCATGACCGTGTCGGCCCCCCACCGGGTGGCCCACGTCAGTTTCTCCACCTCCTCGTCGATGGAGGCCCGCACCGCCGAGTTGCCGATGTTGGCGTTCACCTTGACCAAGAAGCGGCGGCCGATGATCATCGGCTCGGACTCGGGATGGTTGACGTTGGCCGGGATGATGGCTCTTCCGGCGGCCACCTCGGACCGGACGAAGTCCGGGTCGACGCCCTCCCTGGTAGCCACGAAGCGCATCTCGTTGGTGATCTCGCCCCGACGGGCGTAGGCCAGCTGGGTGACCGCAGTCCCCGCCCGGGCTCGCCACACCGGCCGTCCCGTCGGGGACGTGGCGTCGGGCCCGGCGTCTGGCCCGGCGTCAGGCCGGCCCGGGGCGGCGTCAGGCCGGCCCGGGGCGGTCTGGGTCGTCCCTCCTGCGCCGTCCCTGCGGCGCGCCGCCGCCCGTCCGTCATCGCGGGCTTCCACCCGGCGAGCCTGGACGACCTCGACGTCTCCCCGCTCGGCGATCCAGGCGGCGCGCTGCGGGGGCAGGTCCCGTCCCGGTTCCCGTTCGGGCCCGACGGTGTCGTAGAGCCTCAGGGTCTCCCCGTTGCTCAGGGCCACCTCGACCACGGGCACCTTCACGCCCGCGAAGCCGTCGACCAAGAGCCGCTTCCTCGTCATCTCTTTCTCTTCTCCCTCCGCCGGCATTACCCGGATCAGGTCGTCGGTCGGCACCCGCAGGCACCCTCTCAGCCCGGTACGTCCGAGCTCCCGTTACAAATACGATTATGCCCGACGGGCCGGGCAAATACATCGATGCCTGCCACCAGCCGCTCGCGGCGCAGCTCCGCCGATCCTCCCGTTCGGGTGGTCGCAACCTCGGCGGAGCGTCACTGGCCCGCCTCTTGGAGGCCGGCACTACCGTCGGGGGACATGAACGAGCTCATCATCGACTCTCTGCGCCGCCGGATGAGAGCCATGCACTCCTTGTGGGAGGACGCGGTGGCCACCATGGACGTGGGCCAGGTCAACCACGTCGAGCGCGAGCCGGTGCTGCCCATCGCCTTCTCTCTGTTCCACTACGTGCGCATCGAAGACGACACGTCGAGCGTCCTGGGCGCCGGCCCGGTCGTCTACGACCCCGAATGGGGGCACCGGATGGGCTTGGCCATCGCCGACCACGGCAAGGAGCGCACCGTCGACGAGATGGTCGGCCAGCGCATCGGGGACTACCAGGAGTTCCGGGACTACATGCACGCAGTGTTCGCCAAGACCGAGAGTTGGCTGGCCGACCTCGACCCGGCGTCGCTGAGCGAGATCATCGTGGCCCGGCCGTTCCCGGCCCAGATCGCCTCCACGTTCAGCGCCCGGGTGGCGGGCGAAGCGGGCATCACCCGGCTGGACGGCATCGAATGCTGGATGTACCAGCACGGGCTGCGCCACATGGGCGAGATCGAACACGGTCGGGCCCTGGTCGGATTGCAGGGCATGACCTCCTGATCCGATTGCTCTCGACCGGGTTGCAGGTGTCGCTCCATCGGCGGAGCAACGGGCGCGCTCTCCCGCACCCCCGAGCCTGCTCCACCTCCGTCCGATCCTCTCGGGCTTCTCGGGCTTCTCGGGCAGCTCGGGCAGGTCGGGCTTCTCGGGTTTCGTTACTACCCGGCGAACGTGGCGAAGGTCCAGTGGTTGCCGTCGGGGTCCTCCACGGTGAAATCACGCGACGGGTAGTCCGTCTGATCAACGATCGGATGGACCACCGTCGCGCCGATGGCACGGGTTCGCTCCAGCACGGCCTCGGGATCGGAAGTAACGACATGGAGAGAGCTGGTTCCCGGCCGGCACGGAGTGGCGCGTTCGCCCGTGCTGGAGAGCAGCACACGACCACCCTCGGGCCAATCCAACTGGCAGTGATGGATCAACCCGCTGCGCTCGCCCGGGATCATCAGGTCCTCGCTGAACCCGACGGCCAGCAGCCAGTCGCGCAACGCCACCGCGTCGTCACTGACGACGCTCGCCCAGATGCTCGGCTGACGGATACCACTAGTTCGGATGGCCATGGCCGCCCGAATCTACTTCTCGCCCCCGGCGACCGTCATTCTCCGCTCGGATCCAGACAGAACATTACGTACACCGATTTGATAGGCGTAATATCGGCTGTAACGGAGTCAATGATCAGGAGCGACATGGCAGAACTCACAGCAGAGCAGAAAGAGCACTTGGCAGCGATTGACGCCAAGGTGGAGGCGAGGATCGAACTCTCAGCAGAAGACGTGGCCTTCCTGGAAGAGAACGCGGAGGCCTTGGAGAGCATTTCTGCCGACGAAGTGGAGAGCGAGTAATGCCGCCGATCCCCGACGAGTTCGAGATCACACAGGGCTTCCCTGGTACCTACCGGAACCTAGGCGGCGTTTCGTGGTACAAGGACGGCGACACGAACGCTGACGTTCCACACTTCACCGTCAACAGCGACCTGTCTGCTTGGCACCTCACGTACATGGTTGGTGGCTTCAACGTCGGGATCTGGTACCACGGCGACCGGTTCAGCAACGTCAACTCGAGGAACCTTCCGCCCAGCAGGTACCTGCAGTGGAAGCGGTGGGACGACGCCCACTGGCAGGAATGCGACGCCGCCGCAGCCGATTTCTACGATCAGTTCGGCTGACGAACCAGGCGACTTCAAGGACCACATCGACTCCACAATGTGGACTCGTCGCATCATTTGACCGCTAATCGGTGGATCCCGAACTGAAGGTCCCTTACCCTCGCTTCCCGAGGGAGGCCATTCCGACGTCTTCGGGGCGAGGCAGTTGGCTGAGCTTGCTCAGTCGAGAAGGGAAACCCGAATGATCTTGTCCACTCACGCGTTCTTCCAGCAGGCCTACCTCGTCAACGACCTCGAGGAGTCGATCCTGGTACACGACTTTGCTGAAGAACGCCAGCGCTTCATCGACGCCGGTTTCGAGGTGGCGTGCGAGTTGTGGGCCGATGGTGTCGATGCCGCTTACATCGACACCCGCTCGGTCAACGGAGGGTTCACCGAGCTGCACGGTGACCCCCCGCACATCCTGGGATCCTTCGCTCGTTGGAAGCGCCAGCACGAGCTGTACCGTCCCGGCGACCCCGTCATCGTTCCCCGCATACCGTCGTGGCCGCCGGCCGGCACCTGAAAGGCAAACCCACAGGCCGCCGCCCGGGTCGAAGGGCGCTTGTCCGAGGCTCTCGGTACGACCTCGATCCGCCGGGTCGGCTGACTCCTGCGTCGGCACCTATCGTGGGTGACGGTGGAGATCCGAAAGGTGAGGCCGGGCGAATACCGGCGGGCCGGGCAGATCGTGGTGGCGGCCTACCGGGCCATCCCGGGGGGGACGACATCGGACGACTACGCCGCCGAGCTGGCCGACGTGGCCGCCCGGGTGGGAGGCGCCGAGGTCCTGGTGGCGGCCGTCGGGGGAACGACGCTGCTGGGTTGTGTCACCTTCGTCGCGGGTCCCTCGTCGCCGTGGGCCGAGGGAATCGAGGACAAAGAAGCAGCCATCCGCATGCTGGGCGTTGACCCCTCGGCGCAGCAGCGCGGCGTCGGGCGGGCCCTGGTCGAAGCGTGCGTCGAGCGGGCCCGATGCCTCGGCCGGGAAGCGGTGTTGCTGCACACCACGCTCTGGATGACCGCCGCCCACCGGCTGTACGAGCGCACCGGCTTCATCCGGGTTCCCGAGCGCGACTGGCGCCCGACGCCGTCGGTCCCGCTGCTGGCCTACCGCCGGGCGGCC
>JAKBAX010000178.1 GCA_021808785.1 Actinomycetes bacterium
AAGCGTGATATAGTGGAGGCTCCGCCGCGGGGTGGAGCAGTCTGGTAGCTCGTCGGGCTCATAACCCGAAGGTCGCTGGTTCAAATCCAGCCCCCGCCACCATTGGTTGCCGATTTAGGCCGCCTCTTGCATATGCACAAGCCGCTGACCAGCATGTGTGGGTCGGCGGCTTGGCGTTTATGGGGCGAGTTTGTGGGGTCCTACTCAACTCCTGCATAGGGCAAAAAGGGCGGCGCGCCAGGGCACGAGCGGGCCGGCACGCTGCGGTTTCGCGCGTTGAGGCAGGCGGCAACGGCGGGCTGCACAGGGCATGCCCTATGAAGCGCCATGCAGCTGCCCTACTCAACGACCTCCGGCGGGCGACCGCTTTGGTTCCGCCGATTTGGGGCGTGGGCGGCATCCGAAGGGCCGCAGGCGCCGGTCGTGGTAGGTTCTCTGGGCCCTCCCGCGGTCGTAAGGCGGATCGCCGGCGTCGACAGCGAGTTGACCGAGGCAGCAGCCTCATGCCTCCGGACGGTCCAGGCTTCGGGGTTCTTGCTCAGCTGGCAAGAGCGAACTGGCGAGGGGTGACACCGCTGACCGCCTTGAAGTGGCGGTGGAGGTGGGACTGGTCATAGAACCCGCAGTCCGCCGCCACCTCGGCCGGTGGTCGTCCGAGGCGGAGGAGGCGCTGGGCCGCAACCACCCGTAGGGCTCGCCGATAGCTTGAGGGGGGCGTCCCGACCCAATCGCGGAAGGTCCGGGTCATGTAGTGAGGGCTGAGCCCGACGGCGGTAGCCAGATCGAGAAGCGAGAAGTCCTCCGCCAGGTGAGCGTGGATGTAGTCGATGGCTTCGGACACCGCGCGGGGACGGTAGGCCTCGTTGGTTGGCTCGTGTCCGGAGACGACAGCATCCAGTACGGAAATAACCGAAGCGAGTGCTTCGCCCTGCTCGAGCGCGGCGGCGGGCGCGGCGAGGGCAGCGTGGGCACGAGTCAGGCTGCGGAACAGCGCTGGGTAGCGGACCACCACCATCGCGGTTCGGTGTGGTCGGTCCGGCCAGGAGTGCTCGGCGGTCTCCCAGCCGCCAACGGGGGAAAGATAGAGCACCTGATAGCGGTAGCCGTCGGCGGTCGCGGGCTCGCCGGTGTGCACGGCGCCTGGGGGGATGACAAACGTGGTTCCAGCCGGCGCCACGTGGCGGGAACCGTCGAGCTCGAAAGTCGCGGCCCCCCGCTTTACCGTGGCGACGGTCCAGGATTCATGCACGTGGGCGGGGTAGCGGTGGGTGACAAAGCTGGCATGCAGCGCCTCGACCCCAGGAAGAGCTGCTGGTCGCAGGTAGTGGACCCGCTCATCGAGGCTGGCCTCTGAGGACGGGGGCACCGCAATCCTGTCCAATATCTCTCGGTGCCGTCGAGCCATGATCCCATCATGCCTCTCTCCCTCCAGGTAGTCCCAACTACCGCACCCGACGATGTCCGCTCATTTCCCTTCGGATATTTCGAGCAGTTCTCCCTCGCCGGCCAGCAGATCGGGCGTGCTGTCTACGCGCCCGGCTGGCGCTGGTCCGAGCATGTCGCGCCCTTGGTCGGCACTTCCTCGTGCCAAGTCGAACACATAGGACTGGTCACAGCAGGACGGGCCGCGGTCCGCATGGACGACGGTACCGAAGTCATCATCGCTGCCGGCGACCTCTTCAGCATCCCAGCTGGACACGACAGCTGGGTGCTCGGAGACGAAGAGTACGTGTCGCTGCATTTCCTCGGCGCTCAGGATTACGCTGCTCGGTCGCCCGAGCGCCGGATGCCTCTGGCGAGCGTCCGGCCGCCGACGCCGATCGACCCACACGATGCTGCCGATTTCAGCTGGGGCGACGGCTGTGAGGGCTGGACCCTGCTCGCCGACCCGCAACTGCACGTCGTGCGCGAGCGGATGCCGGCCGGCACCGCGGAGCAACGGCATCAACACGAACACACCGCACAGCTCTACGTGATACTCGACGGAGAGGCGACCGTTGAGGTCAGCGGAGACGAGATGGTCGTGACGACCGGCCAGAGCATCGAACTACCCAAAGGGGTCACCCATCAGATCCGCAACGAGACGGCCGACCCTCTCGAATTCCTCGTGGCGTCGTCCCAAGCACCACGCCAGGACCGGATCGATCTGCCGTGACCGGATGACAGCCGCTTTCGACGCCGCCCTGGGCGTGGGGTCTGAGCGGATCACTTCGCGTGGCGGCCGACCTCATCGTGAGTCGATCCGAAGGTCCCCGTCGACCGCTCGACGCTGGTTCTTCACGTGCCTCACCTAGTTGTGCTCTCGGTCTTCACCGGGCCCGACGGAGACTACGGAAACGAGCTGGGCATCGTCACCGATGGGAAGGTCGTGCCCGACAAGGAACGTCAAGCGGTAGCGGCGCGGCTCGGGTTCAGCGAGACCGTGTTCATCGACGACCTCGAAAAGGCCGAACTACGGCTCTACACGCCCGCCGCTGAACTTCCTTATGCCGGGCACCCACTGGTCGGAGTCGGGTGGTGGCTGGCTGCGCACCGCGGGCGAGCCGTCGTTATCCTCCGCCCACCAGTAGGGGACGTCCCCACCTCAATGGGCGCCACAGGAATGTGCTGGATCGAGGGCCAACCCGAATGGTGCCCACCCTGGCAGCATGTCCGCCTCCGCTCACCCGCAGCGGTAGCAACCGCAACCGGGCCGCCGCCAGGTCACGATGCAGTGCAGGTGTGGGCCTTCATCGACGAACAGATCGGGCTGGTGCGGGCGCGGGTGTTCGCACCCCGCTTCGGCGTCCGAGAAGACGAGGCCTGCGGCTCCGCATCCCAACTCTTGTCCGCGCGATTAGGCCGCCCTCTCACGATCAACCACGGCAACGGGTCAGAGATCTTCGTTCAACCCGGCAGAGCAGGCACCATCGAGCTGGGTGGCAGAGTCCGATGGCGAAGCGAGCGGACTCTGCATCTCTGACACCTGCTCGGCTGAGCCGGTACTGGATTCGTCTCCTCGGACTCGTATCTACTTCTGCAGAGCGACCAGTCGCGTGCTGGCGATCTGTTGTGCGTTCATGCCATGCAGACAGAGATCAAGTGTCCGTACAGAAGAGCCTTGTGGACCCGGAGGACGTTTCGGTCCTTCTCCGCCAGTTCGCTGGCGATAGCAACCGCGCGGGTCAGGACCTCGTCTTCGGGTACCGCTTCGTGGGCGATACCGGGGGCGACCGCCTCTGGGCCGGAGTAGCGGCGGCCGGTCAGGGCGGCCCAGGCCAGCGTGGCCGGCGGGAGGTGGGCGGACAGCGCGGCATACATCGCTGGCGTGAGAGGCAAACCGAGGTCGACCTCGGGCAGGCACCAGTACCCGCGGTCGTTGCGCATCACCAGCCGGTCGTGCGATGAGGCCAGCATGACACCGGCTGCGAAGGCGTGGCCGTTGAGCGCAGCCACGGTGCACATGTCGAGACCGAGGAGCCGAGCAGCTTGAACTCGGTTTCGGCGCCTTCCTCGATGCCGCGCTGGACGTTGACGTGCAGCAGATTGTGCTCATCGACGGGCCGGCGGCGCTGGGATGGGACACGTTCCACGCCATCGACGAACAGTATGGATACGCCGCCGTGCTCTTCACGCTGGAGGCAGCGGTGGCGTCAGGTCAACTGGCAGCGCTTGACGTAGAGACCCTCGCCCACATCTTGCTCGGCGCCATGACCAATGCCGGGATGTTGGTGGCGCGCTCCGACGATCCGAGTCAGACCCGAGCCGCTGTCGGAGGCGTCCTTCACCGCATCCTCGAAGGACTCGGGCAACCGGCCGGGCCAACCGCCAAGCGCCGCTCGGCGCGGCCGCGGGCCGCACGTGATCCCAACTAAAGGAGGAGGACCTGGCATGACTACCGACCAGGCTGGCAAGGCTGACCTGTTTCTCTCGCTGCACCACGGGGGCGAACCCCTGGTGCTCCCCAACGCGTGGGATGGCGCCAGCGCCGCGCTGGTGGAAGCGGCCAGCGCCCGAGCCATCGGGACAACCAGCGCCGGAGTGTCATGGGCCAGCGGGCGGCCAGATGGGCAGCACCTTTCCCGTTTCGAGATGGCTGATGCCGTCGCCCGCATCGCCTCGGTCGTCGACATCCCTGTGACCGCGGACATCGAGGGAGGGTACGGACCCTCGCCCGCCGACGTGACAGATACGGTCCGCTCGTCCTCGAGGCCGGTGCGGTCGGCGTCAACCTGGAGGACTCCACGGGATCGTCCGCCGGACCGTTCGCTCTCGCCGAGCAGGCCGAGCGGGTCGCCGCGGCACGCACCGCCGGCCGTCAGGCCGGAATCTCCGTTGTCATCAACGCCCGGACCGATGTCTTCTTGCTCGGCGTCGGGATCAGCAAGAACGCGTCGACGAGGTGCTGGCTCGTGCCGAGGACTATCGGGCCGCTGGCGCCGACTGCCTCTTTGTGCCCGGCGTCGTCGACCTTGCCACCATCGAGCAGCTTGCTGGGGCGTCACAGCTGCCGCTCAACGTCATGGTTGGGCCTGGAGCACCGTCCGTCTCTGAGCTGGCTGAGGTCGGCGTGCGGCGCATCAGCGTCGGGATGGGCATCGCTCAGGCCGCCTACGGCGTCGTCCGAGGCGCCCCCAACGAGGCCCTAGGCACCGGCACCTGGAGCGCCCTCTCCGGCGGTATCGACTACGGCGAACTCAACTCCCTGCTCAGTAGCGCGCGGCCGACGCAGCGACGCCTCGAAGCGAGCCGCTTCATCGAGGAATTCTCGGCGGCGTGGGCCAGCCCCGACGGCGCGGTGCTGGCCGATCTCTACACTGATGAGGCGCTGCTGCTCCACCCCGGGATGACAGAACCCCTTCGCGGCAAGACCGCCTCCTCGAATACTGGCAGGGTCTCTGCGCCGGCTTCTCGGAGTTCTCCGTCGAGGTCCTCGATGTGGCGTCGGCCGGTCACGTGGTTTATCTCCATATCCGGGTGAACGCATCGGTGGGCGACCACCGAGCCCAGTGGACCGCAGTCGATCGTTTCGAGCTCGCCGGTGGGCGCGCTCGCTCAGGCGTCGGGTTCTTCGACCCGGGGGTCGCCGGGGACCTGCTGGCCGCCAGGGCGGCCATGTGATGCGCGTCGGTGTCTTCTCTCGGTCGCTGTCTCCTTCGGGGCCGACGACTGCCCCCCGCTCACCTCGGACTCGATCGTCGAAGAAGCGGTCTCGGTCGAAGCGGACGGCCTCAATTCCTATTGGCTGCCGAACCAGTTCGACCTCGGCGCTCCCGGCCTGATCGGCTACTTGGCCCGCGAGGTCACCCACATCGAGCTGGGCGCCGGCCTTCTTCCCATCTTCACCCGCCACCCACTCCTCGCCGCCCAAGAAGCTCTCACCGCCCAGCTCATCACCGCAGGGCGGTTCGTTCTCGGCCTCGGGCTTGAACACAAGGTCATCGTCGAAGACTTCTTCGGTGACAGCTTCGCCAATCCCGTCGAACGGCTCGTCGAGTACCTGACGATCGTGCGCTCGATGCTCGGAACGAGCGCCGCCGACTACCAGGGGAGCTTTTATCGCTGCAAGTCAGTATCGAACCGGCTACCGCTCGGCGCGGTGGCCGCCGTGCCCATCATCCTGGGCGCGTTGGGCCCCAAGATGCTGCGGGTGGCCGGCGAGATGGCGGAGGGGACCATCACCTGGCTGTGCGGCCCGGCGACTCTTGAGTCCTACGTCGTGCCCACGATCACCGCAGCAGCCAGCAATGCGGGCCGACCAGCCCCACGAGTGATCGCCACTCTGCCGGTGTGTGTCACCCGCGACGAAGCCGCCGTGCGAAGTTGTATCGAGCGGGCATTCGGTGTCTACGAAGGACTGCCCTCGTACCAAAGAGCCGGGCGGGGACGCCCGCCCCGGCGACATCGCCATCGTCGGAGACCGCCACGCGGTGCAAGAACAGCTCGACCGGCTGGCCCAAGCCGGCGTGACTGACCTGGCAGCCATCCCCTTCGATCTCGATTCCCGAGAGGCCGGCGAAACCCGCGAGGTGCTCCAAGAGGCCTCCCGCAGGCAGGCACCGACAACACCCGGCTACCACCCCGACCGCGAGACGGTCGCATGAGGCACCGACACATCCCGGCGCTCGGTGTCTCGTCCCAGCCCCGCGCTCAGCGGACAACAGTGCGGACGCCAGAGGAGAAATCCATGCGGAGTCCGGCGTGAACGACGAACACACGCCGTCCGAGGACACCACGGCGATGCTTCTCTTCGCCGACTTCCTCGGAATTGCCATCGTCTCGGCGGATAGAGATGCCGTGGTTGCCGCCTTGGCCTGGACACCCGAACGCTGCACCCCGGCGGAAGTGATGCACGGCGGCGCGCTCATGAGCGTGGCCGACACCGCTGGCGGCATCTTGGCCTACGCCAACCTTCCTGACCGTGCGACTGGTACGTCCACCATCTCGTCGAGCACCCAGTTCACCCGAGGGTTACGAGATGGCCAAGCCACGGCGACCGCTCGCCTGCTGCACCGTGGTCGTAGCACAATCGTCGTCGAGACCGACATACGCGACGGCGATGAACGCCTGTTGGCCTACCCAGACTCAAAGTATGCTCTATGGCTGAGCGTGCCACCGCTCAAAGCGACCCCGGCCCGCAGGGCGGATCGGCACCCACATCGTCCCTGAAGGTTCTCTGTTTGAACTCGATCGCCGCAGATGCTGTGGTCGCCGGTGAACAAGTTCTACGAGTGGTCGCCATTGACCGCCTCGCTCGGGGACGGTTGCTCGGCCAGCGTCACCGTATAAGGGGGCCGAGCGGGTGTCTTCACCGGGCGGGTCCTGCAGGATTGGCCCCGCCAAGTGGACGCGTCACGCGGGGTGTCGCCGGAAGCCGTTGGTCATATGGAGCGACCGGCCACCTCGTCGCCGGCGGCGATGGTGGCGAGACCGGAAAGAAGCACGGCGGACGGGTCTATGGCCGCCGCGTTCGGTCCGCCGAGGGCGGTCCCAGGGGATGCGGGAACCGTGAGCATGGCTCTGGCTGCTCCGAGGGCGGTGAGTTTGCCTCCTGGACTGTGGCGTTGGATCACGGCACGCCCGAGCGGTAGGAACGGTCCGTACAGCAGACCGCCCACGGCAAGCGCGACGAAGCCGACGTCTGGCGCGAAACTGGCGTTGCCGTGCTCGAGGACTCCACGTTCGCCGCTACGACGCGAGTGGCGGCCGCACCCTACGCCGGGCTCGGCTTGGATCGTGCTACCGACCGTCGGAATGATCCCGTCTGGGTCAGTGCCATGGCAGCTCACCCGAAGGCTCGGGTCTGGCTGCTGTGGCGTGACCAGTGTTTGGTGGCCGGGGACCCACCTGTCCCTCTCCTGCCTCCCAGGCGCGCGCTGCATGATGTCGACCTGGTGGGGCTGGCGTTCCTGGGGGTCGACGACGGAACCCCCTACTTCACTTTCGACCTCGCGATCTCGGACTGGCGGACGCGCTGGCAAGCGTGGGCCGGGGTTGTCAGCCTGGCGGTGGACTGGTAGGTCTGAGGAGACGATGAGCGGCGTCTACGTGCACGGCTACCAGCCCCGGGAGAACGAGCGCCTGGGCGACCAGGCCGAGACTCTCGAGGACCTTTTGCATTCCGACACCGCCTATCCGCAGGGAGCCGCGGTGCTCGAGGCTGGCTGTGGGGTCGGAGCGCAGACGACCGCCCTCGCCCGGCGAAACCCCGAGGCACGCTTCACCTCGGTGGACATCTCGGCGTCCTCGTTGGCGGAGGCCAAGCGCCGAGTCAACGAGGCGGGGATCGCCAACGTCGAGTTCCGACACGGCGACATCTTCGACCTGCCCTTCGAGGAGAGTTCTTTCGACCACGTCTTCGTCTGCTTCGTCCTCGAGCATCTCTCCCGACCGCTCGATGCGCTAGTCGCGCTCTGCCGGCTGCTTCGCGACGAGGGGACCATCACCGTGATCGAGGGCGACCACGGCTCGGCGTTCTTCCACCCCGACAGTCCTGCCGCACGAGCGGCGATCGCCTGTCAGATCGAGCTCCAGGCGAGGGGCGGCGGTGACGCGCTGACCGGCCGCCAGGTCTATCCCCTCCTGGTCGATGCGGGCTTGGAGGCGGTCAGCGTGTCGCCTCGGGTGGTCTACGCCGATGCCAGCCGGCCCGAGTTGGTCGAGGGCTTCACCAAAAAGACCTTCACCGCGATGGTCGAGGGCGTGCGCGAGCCGGCCATAAACGCCGGATTCAACGACGCGGCGAGCTTCGACGCCGGCATCGACGCGCTGCACCGGACCGCCGATGCCGACGGGGTGTTCTGCTACACGTTCTTCAAGGGTGTCGGGCGCAAGACGGGACCCGGCTCACATCGCTGGACGCAGGCAGGGGCCGCCCTGCCACAGAGGCGGGGCATAACCTGTCCGCAGCAGGATCCCCCAGCGGCACGCACAGACGTTCAATGACTCCCCGCTGGAAAAGTGCCGGCAGAGGGTTCCGCTACGGGCCGGCCTCCGAGCGGTGCTTGGAAAGAGTTTCTCATGGACGGGTTGTCCATCGGCGCGTCCCGGCGTTGTCCGCCGGGGGGGTGAAGCCGTCGGCCGGTCGGCGGCGGAGCGGCGATAATGGAGTCGTGCCGACCGACGATGCCGCCGACGTCCGCTCCGCCGCGGCCTACGTCGCTGGGGTCCTCGCGCCGCAGATCACCTCGGGCGACTGGGACGGTCCTGCCGGTGGTCTCGCTTGGGACTGCCGCCTGACGCTCGCGCACGCGGTTGATGCCTGCAACTGGTATGCCGGGCTGCTGGCACGCTCTGGCGACGGCGACTTGGAGGTCGCCGAGATGAGGCGGGACGCCGCTCCGGGGGTCCTGCTGGACTGCCTCGTCTCGGCG
>JAKBAX010000179.1 GCA_021808785.1 Actinomycetes bacterium
ACGGCCCCGCCATCCGGCCGGACCCGTCCGCCGCCGGGTCTATGCGGCCGGACCCGTCCGCCGCCGGGTCTATGCGGCCGGACCCGTCCGCCGCCGGGTCTATGCGGCCTGGATCGCCCGGTGGGCCTACTTGGTACTCGTCGCCTTGGTGGCGGCCGGCTTCGAAGACGCCGGTGCCGTCGGGGCGATGGGGCGGAGGGCGGCGACCAGCTTCACCGAGAAGTCCTTCTGGCTGGCCATGACCTTGGCCGCGAAGTCGAAGGCCTGGTCGGTCAGGAGGACCGGATCGGGGAGGCGGTCGGCGAAGGGCAGCGCGGGCAGGTTGCGGCTGAGGGCCTGGGCGGTGGCGGTGCCAGCCGACAGGTTGGTCAAGACCACCTGCTGGGTCAGCTCCATCGCGTCGAGCATCTGATCGGGAAGTGCTTTGAGGGTGTCGGCGAGCGGCATAGCGGTAACTCCATTTCAAGGTAGGGGGCCGGACGAGAACTTTGCTAACTATATCTAGCAGACGCTCATTTTGTCAAGAAAAACGGCACCGGCATCCGTTGCGCTCGCGACTGAGCGGCGCGAGGATGGGGACAATCAATCGGTAGTTGACCTGCAGATCGTCCAGACGGATGGGAGGGGCACAATGGCTGACCCGGCGGAGTCCAGCAGGGAAGCCGCCGCCCCGCCCCGACCAGGGTCCGATCCTCTGCCGCCGGCGGCCGAGTCGGTGCTCGGTGCCAACACCTTTGTCAATCTGAGTCCCGACCAGGCCGGGCGCGCCTTCGGTCGGTGGGCCGGGTCCCTGCTCAGACATCCCACGGTGCTGACGTCGGAGCTGTTGCTGTGGGCCAGCGACGAGCTGCGGGTCATAGCCGGCGCCTCCCCCATCACGCCCGACCCCAAGGACAAGCGTTTCGCCGACCCGGCCTGGGACGGCCCGATCTGGGGACGGGTGGCCCAGTCCTACCTGGCCAGCCGGGCCAGCCTCCTGCGTTCGGTCGACGAGCTGGGCCTCGACCCCAAGAGCGCGGCCCGGGCCCGCTTCGCACTGACCCAGCTGGCCGACGCCCTGGCCCCCACCAACGCCCTGGCCGGCAACCCGGCGGCGATGAAGAAGGCCTGGCGTACCCGGGGCCGGTCCCTGGCCGATGGGGCGCGCCACATGGTCCACGACCTGCGCCGCAACGGCGGGATGCCGTCCCAGGTGGATTCCCGGCCGTTCCGTGTGGGGGAGACCATCGCCGTCACCCCAGGCTCGGTGGTGTACCGCAGCGAGGTGTTCGAGCTGCTGCAGTACCAGCCGCAGACCCGGCTGGTGGCGACCATCCCGACGGTGGTGGTCCCGCCGCAGATCAACCGTTACTACTTCATCGACCTGGCCCCCGGGCGCAGCTTCGTCGAGTACGGCGTGTCGCGGGGACTGCCGATGTACATGATCTCGTGGCGCAACCCTCGGCCCGAGCACCGGCACTGGAACCTCGACACCTACGCCGAAGCCTGCCTCGAAGCGGTGAGGGTGGCCACCGAGATCTCCAAGGCCGATCAGGCAAACCTGATGGGCTTCTGCTCGGGGGGGATGACCGAGGCGGCCCTGCTGAGCCACCTCGCCCAGACCGGCGACTCCACCATCAATGCCGGCGGCATGGCGGTGAGCCTGGTCGACACCGAGGCCACCAGCGATCTGAACGTGTTCATGAGCGAGGAGACCATGCGTACCTCGCTGGCGCGTTCACAGCGCCGAGGCGTGCTCGACGGCCGTTCGCTCAGCCGGGTCTTCTCGTGGATGCGCCCGAACGACCTGGTCTGGAACTACTGGGTGGCGAACTACCTGATGGGAGAGAACCCCCCGGCTTTCGACGTGTTGGCCTGGAACGCCGACGCCACGAACATGTCGGCCGCCCTGCACGCCGACTTCCTGCAGATCTGGCAGGACAATGCCCTGGTCGGGCGGGGCCGGATGGACCTGCTCGGTACGCCCGTCGACCTGTCCCAGGTCAAGAACGACATGTACGTGGTGGGGGCCCAGTCCGACCATCTGGTGCCGTGGCCGTCGGCCTACGCGGCGACCCAGGTCTTCGGCGGCGACGTGCGATTCGTCTTGTCGCGAAGCGGCCACATCCAGTCGCTGGTCAACCCGCCCGGGAACCCGAAGGCGAGCTACTACCTGAATCCGGCCAACCCGCCCGGCTCCGAGGAGTGGCTACGAGGCGCCGGGAGCCTGGCCGGCAGCTGGTGGACCGACTGGGCCGACTGGGCCGTCGAGCGGTCCGGCCCGACCCGGCCCAGCCCGAAGTCGATGGGCAGCCGCCGCCACCCGGCGATCGGGCCTGCTCCCGGCCAGTACGTCCACGAGAGCTGAACCCGTACTCCTCCCGCACCCGAGAGCTGAGCCTGTCCTGTCTGGCGCACTAGCGGTGAGCGGCGAGTAGCGTCTCGGCCGTCACTTCCCGCACCGAATGTCAGCCCCTGAGCGCCCGGATGCTCTACGACGCCTATCAGATCCAGCGCGACCTGACCGCCACGCCAGTCGCCCTGGCCCGGCTCTGGAGCGGCTGGCTCGACGGCCTTCCCCGGCAGTGGTCCGACCAGCCCCTGCTGCGCCAGATGTCCGCCGCCTGGCGCGTGGCCGGGCGGGCCCGCCTCACCCACGAACGGCCGTCGTTCGGCGTCGAGTCGGTGACGACCGGCGGGGCGGTCCTGCCGGTCAGCCAGGAGATGGTGGCGGCGACTCCGTTCGCATCCCTCATACGTTTCTCCGTGCCCGCCCGCAACGTCCGCCGGCCCCAGGTGCTGCTCGTGACGGCGCTGGCCGGGCATTTCTCCACCCTGCTGCGAGGCACCATCGCAGCGCTGGTCGCCGACCACGACGTGTACGCCACCGACTGGCACAACGCGAGGGACGTTCCACTGGCGGCGGGGGACTTCGGGCTCGACGAGTACATCGACCACATCATCGCCTTCCTCGAGCGCATCGGCCCCGGCGCCCACGCAGTGGCGGTGTGCCAACCGTGCCCGGCGACCCTGGCCGCCACCGCCCTCATGGCCGAAGCGGGTAACCCGGCCCGGCCCCGGTCCCTCACCTTGATGGCCGGCCCGGTCGACACACGGATCAACCCCACCCCGGTCAACGACCTGGCCCACTCCCAGCCCCTCGAATGGTTCGAGCGCAACGTCGTGACGACCGTACCCGGCCGCTACCCCGGCGCCGGCCGGCGGGTGTACCCGGGCTTTCTGCAGGTGTCGGCGTTCATGAGCATGAACCTGTCCCGTCACATCGGCCAGCACGTCCGCTTGTACGACCACCTGGTCCACGGCCGATCGAACGAAGCGCGCGCCATCACCGACTTCTACGACGAGTACCTGGCCGTGCTCGACATGCCGGCCGAGTTCTACCTGCAGACGGTGGACAGGGTCTTCCAGCGTCACCTGCTGCCCAAAGGGGAGCTGACCTGGAGAGATCAGCCGGTCCGCCCCGAGGCCATCGTCGACACGTCGCTCTTGAGCGTCGAGGGAGAAAAGGACGACATATGCGGCCAGGGCCAGACCATGGCCGCCCACGACCTGTGCCGCGGCCTGAAACGGGTCCGCAAGCGCCACCATCTCCAGCCCGGCGTGGGCCATTACGGGGTCTTCTCGGGCAGCCGCTGGGAGCAGCAGATCTATCCGGTGGTGCGGAACTTCATCCAGGCCAACGACGCCTGAGACCGAGAAGCTGCGGTCAGAACTCGAACTCCAACCCGAGCTCGCCCGACTCCTCCGGTTCCTGCTCCGCCTCGGCCGCCCACTCGCGCATCTCGTCGGTGGCCAGGATGCGCTCGACGTAGCGGCCCGCGGCCGCGCCCAGCTTGACGTCGTAGGAGGCGAAGCGGGTGCACTCCGGGGCGTACATGGCGTCGGCGACAGTCGGGGCCGCGCCGAAGAGGTACGGGCCGCCGGAGCTACCCAGGCACAGCTCCCAAACGGCCTCGATGCGCCGCACGTCGGCCTCCACCCCCGACCACAGCTGGAAGCCCTCGTTGCGGGCCCTGAGGTTCATGGGCAGGGCCGAGACCAGGTTGTGAAAGCCGGAGTGCACCTCGCCCGAGACCGAGCGGCACATGGCGCGCCTCGCCGGGTCCGTCGGGTAGAGGGGGCGGCCCGGCTCGAGCTCGTGCAGGTACTCGGCGATGGCCAGCGTGTCCCAGATCAGCAGGGACCGGTGGTGCAGGGCCGGGACCAGGAACGACGGGGCCAGCAGCAGCAGCTCGGCCCGGGAATCGGGATCGGAGCCCGGGACGACCTCCACGTCGAAGTCGATCTGGGCGAAGCGGCACAGCAGCCAGCCCCGCAACGACCACGCCCCGTAGACCCTGCTGTTGATAGTGAGCACAGCGCGATCCACATCGGCGAAGCTACCGCACCCCCGGAGCCCCTCAGAACGGCGCGACACCGCCCCCGAGGGAGGGGGTACGGCCCGGCGGCCCGACCACCCGACGTCCCCGAGGCCCGACCGCCCGACGTCCCCGAGGCCCGACCGCCCGACGTCCCCGAGGGCCCGACGGCCCCGACGTAGGAGGCGACGATCCAGGCGCTCGGGGGCCACACCTTTCAACCTTTACCGACCTTCGCGTTGCTACGATACGGGTGCTTCGGGTGATCGGTGTGCTTCGGGTGGCGGGGGTCGGAGGGTGCGACAAAGGCCCGCTTGCCGATGCCTTCGACCAGGTTCCAGCCCTCGTTGGTCTTCTTCTGGTGGTGGAACCAGCACAGCCGGTCCATCAGGTCGTAGACGGTGTAGTGGGTCCGCTGCCATTCGACGCGGTGCTCGTACTCGAGGCCGGCTTTACGGTTACAACCCCGGGCGGCGCAGCTCGGGTAGAGGAAGTCGAGGGCGGTCTGCTGGGTGACGTCGGGTCGGCGCCCGTAGCGGTAGACACCGCTCAGGGCCTTGCCCTTGGTCAGCACCGCTGACACGAAGGTGGACTGGTTGGCCGTGAGCTCTTTGATGACCGATACCGGGACCGGCCCGTAGCCGGCGATCTCGCACAGCTCGCCGTCGATCGGTACGCCGCGCAGCAGGGTGTCGAGGTCGACGCGCACGATCAGCTGGACCGGGCGGCCGGCCAGTTTGCGGGGCCGCTTGCGGGTCTCGACCGGGCCCGATGGCCCGAGATCGGAGCGGTCGGGACCGGCGCGATGTTCTCCGGGCGCCGTCTGGGGCGAGTCGGAGGGTATCGGGACCACCGGGCGGAGAGCGCCGGACGGAGGCTGAGGAAGGTGCGGGCCCGACGGAGATCGATGGGACACAGGGCGATCCGACGGCGAGAGCCCGTGCAGAAGGGAGGGGCCGGCCGAAGGCTGGAGACCGGCAGCCGGATCAGCACCGGGCGGAGTCGGCATCGGTGATGGCCGATCGGCGTCGGCGGGGATAGGGGTCGACGGCGGTGGAGCGGTAGGCGCCGTGGCCGGGGCGCCCGAGTGAGGTGCCTCGTCGAAGAGGGAGGCCGGCGGGATGGCATCTGGCCTAGCAGGGCAGGGGGCAGGCAACGCTCGGGCCAGGGTCGGGTCGGGAGCGGGGAGGCGGTCGAGAGTCGACTCGAGCTGGGAGAACAGGCCCAGGTCGAGCAGATCAGCCAGGGTCAGCTCGCCGTCACGGCCGCAGGCAATGGCGGCCAGGGCCATCAGGGCGTCGTAGTGCAGCTGGTCCATGGTCTGGCGTTGCTGACCCGAGTCGCGGCGGAGCTGGTCCAGGCGTTGGCGGACCGGGGTCAACACGCTCATGACCGTCACACCGTCCTCGACGTTGCCATCCACGAGGAGGTGCCACACCCCCTCCAGGTCCACGAACTTGCGCAGCCGGCGGGCTGCATGGATGCGGCGGCGCTGCTCCTCGAGATCGACGCGGGCGGCCCGGACCTGGGCCACCTCCTCTCGCAGCTCCCCCACCGAATGGCCCTTGGCCTTGGCCATCAACTCGGCCGCCTTGGTCGAATCGGCCTCCACCCCGGCGGCCACAAGGGCCACCTGATCGCCGGACAGCTCTCCGGCCAGGGCGGCCCGGGCCACCTCGGGCTGTTCGGCCAACCGGCGGCCGGTCTGCAGGGCGCGGCGAGCGGCGGCGGCTCCGGTGCCGGTCCGGTCGGCCAGCTGCTCCTCCGCCGACCGGTAGCCCTCGTGCCTCCACGAGCCACCGTCGGCCATCACCGCGGCGGCCAGCGATTTGACCGTGGAAACGGACGCCTCGATCGCGGCGCAGGCAGCTACCACCCCGGCCGCTTCGGACGGGATCAGCGAAGCGGAGTCGAAGCTCCTCGCGTAGCCGGCGATCGATTGTCGGAGAGCTTCGAGCTCACGGCACATGGCGCATCCCACAGGAACGGAGAACAGTCCAAGGCCGACGCGAAGCCGACGATCAGGTCCCAGGCCCCGGAGAGGGAGGGGAACGTGTGTTCGATGGTAGTGGGGGGATCGGGGGAAGTCAAGGGGGAGATGGAGGGGAGGTCAGGCCGGTTCGATCGCGGCCTGGATGGGGGTGCCGGTGGCGGTGACGATGTCACCCCAAGTGCCGATCACCGCCACCGGCCGGGCGGCATCGGCGTAGACCTCGAAGCAGACCAGGTGCAGCCCGGTCAGGGTGACCGACGAATAGACGCCGGCGGCCAGGTCACCGTATGGGTGGTCGGCGGCCGACTGCACCAACGGAACCGTGGTCTCACGCCTGACGTCGGTGAAGCGGACGGTGCCGCACACCTCTGTGGTGCCGTCGCGGCCGGCGAACTGCCAGATCGGATCGGACGGGCTGGTCCGGTAAGCCACGCTCACGGTCTGGCCTTCGGCCTGCTGCTCGGACGCCGGCAAGTAGTTGCTGGAGATGAGTCCGGAGGTGAAAGGGCCGGGCCCGAGCCGGGTCCCGGCCGGGGGGGCACCATTCGTCTTGATGGCCTGGAGGTACTGGGCGTACGCCTCGGGGAGGGCGGAAACATCGGACCCGGGCGGCGGCGTGGGATCGGGGCTCAGCTGGTCCGAACCGGCCGGGGGGATGGTGGCGTAGGAGGTCCCGGTCCAGTCGGCCATCGAGGCGATCTTCCAGGGCGCGCCGGGCGCCGCCTGCACGGCGACGAAGGTGTCGTCGCAGGGCGTGACCGGGGTCTGGCAGGGGGTGTAGGTGGCGTTGGCCAGGAAGTGGGCCGGCCACCCGGACTGGCGGGGCACGGTCACCGTCAGAGTGGACAGATCCAGCTGCGGCCCACGACAGCCGAACTGGCACACGTAACCCCAATCGGCGGC
Organism: Actinomycetes bacterium; assembly: GCA_021808785.1. Taxonomy (GTDB): domain Bacteria; phylum Actinomycetota; class Acidimicrobiia; order Acidimicrobiales; family Palsa-688; genus JAKCDU01. Next base: position 7,255 of record JAKBAX010000179.1, read on the forward strand.
CAGCATGGGCTGCATGTCGAGGGTCTGAAGGGCGGTGACGTCCCGGGTGGCCCGGGCCTGGACCCAGGCGGTCCACAGCCCGGTGCCGACCGTGCGGGCCTCGGCCGGGGTGACGGCCAGCCCGGCCTGCGGGGAGGTGGCGGTGATGGAGGGGGCAGGGGCGGTGGACTCGTCGGGGGCGGCGGGCGGCGGCGAGGTAGCACCCACGCCCAGGGCGACCAGAGGCACCGGATCGGCCGGCGCATGCAGGGCGACCTTTTCACCCCAATGGCTGAAGGACAGGTTGGTGCTGCCATTGGTCGGGTCCGAATAGGAGATGGCGGCCGGATAGAACGGCGCCCGGGTCGAGACGGTCAGTGTGGTCAGGTCGCCGGCACCGGAGCCGTCGTTGTACTGGTTGTGCGCCAGCCGGCCCTGAACGGCCACCTGTCCGGGGCCGTGGGGGCCGGCCCGGGTGATGGGCCCGGCCAGCGTCAGCAGGTCCGATACCACCACCGAAGTGCGCAGCTCGCCGGCCATCTGCTGCGCGGCCGGATCGTCGGTCGGCACCATGATCCACCGGTCGGCGTACCGGGCGGCCACGGGGCCGGGCACCTGGAAGTCCTGGCCCAGCAGGGCGGCGCCGGCCCGGATGTACAGGGACCCGTCCACGTACAGGACGGCCATGGTCTGGCCGCCGTAGCGGAAGGTCGCGGTACCCCCCGAGGCGGTGAAGTCGACGGTGCCGGTCGTGGTCTGGCCGCCCTGCACCTGGAAGCCCTCCATGCGGGCGCTGCCGGCCCGGGTGGCGGCGGCCAGGGCCTTCTGCATCACCGACGCACCGCTCAGCCCGGCCAGACCCGAGCGGGACGGGACGGCCAGGACGGCCACCACTGCGGCGATGACGGCGACGGCGGCCACCCCGGCGACCACGGGCCAGCGCCCGCTACGCCAGCCGGGCCGGACACCGGGCGGGGCGGCCGGTCCCGCCGGCGGCGACCAGGCCGCTCCCGCCGGCGGCGACCAGGACGGGATGGGCGCCATGGGCGGGGGCCACGCGGCCAGCGGGGCCACCCCGGGCTCCGCCACCCCGGGCGGCCCGACGCCGGGCCCGACGCGCTCGGGGGAGGTCCAACCGGGGCCGGAAGGCTCGGCCGGGAAGAAGTCCGGCGGGGGCCACGAGGGAAGGGCGTGGTCCGGACCCGGTGCGGCACCGCCAGGGCCGGGGGCCGTCTCGGGGGCCGCCTCGGCCACCTCGGCGGGCGGGCCCGACGGTGAAGGTGGGGCGGGCGGCGCCCCTTCAGCACCGGCACGGGATTCGAGGACCCGGGCGTCCCCCGCCCCGGGGGCGGCATGAGGGGCCTCCCGGAACGCCATCAAGAACCCCATGAGATCCGGGCAGGTGCACCCGGAGCCCACCTCTCCGCAGGTCTTGCAGGTATCCATCGTCCGCCACCTTCTGTCAGAGCCGCCGGTCCGCCTAGTGGTATCGGCGGGAGGAGGCCGTGGCCTTAACGACCGGGACCGGATAGGTGGCGGTGACCGGCAAGGCGGTCCGTTCGGGGCAGCGGCGGTCCGTTCGGGGCAGCGGCGGTCCGTTCGGGGCAGCGGCG
>JAKBAX010000180.1 GCA_021808785.1 Actinomycetes bacterium
GAAGGAGACCAGGACGCCGGTCTTTCCTCTCCCGGCGAGGACCGGGTTGGCGGAGTGGCTACCGACCGCCCAGGCCGACGCGGCGATGGCCAACCCGGCCAAGGCGGCGATGAGGCCGATGGTCAGCAGGGCGCCGACGATGTTCTGCAGTTCGCTGATGCCGGGTAGGCCGGTGTTGTTGGGGGACACCTGCACTCCGCCCCCGGCGGCCACGATGCTCATTGACATTGGTCTTCTCCGTTCTGATTGCTGGTTATGTGTGAGATCACGGGCCCGGGTCGGGGTCGACCGTGCCGTCGAGGCCGCCGGACACGAAGGTCGACCAGGTCTGCACGACCACCCCTTCCTCCGGGTCGACGGCCGACAGGACGAGGCCGTAGCCGAGGTAGATGCCAACGTGGCCGGGCAATCCCGGCCCCGGCGGGTCGGACCCGGGGACGAACACCAGGTCGCCGGCAGCCGTCTCGCCGGCCGGGATCGGCGTGCCTTCGGACAGTTGATCGACGGTGTAGTGCTCGAGGCGGACGCCGGCTGCCGCCCAGGCCTCCATGGTGAGACCCGAGCAGTCGAAGGCAGTCGGTCCGGAGGCGCCCCAGACATAGGGCTTGCCGAGCTGGGCAAGGGCGAACTCCACTGCCAGCACGTGGGCCGCTGAGGTGCCCGCAGGAATGCTGTACCCGACCGGCAGGCCGAACGCGGAGGCCGGTCCAGCCACTCCTCCTTCGATGCCTTGGCCGCATCCGCCGGGCTGATCGGCGTTGGACTCGACCTCGGCCAGGACCACGCCTGACCGCGGCCAGTTGGCCTGGTAGTTGCTGCCGTCCGAGAACCGTGATCGCTGCACCTTCTGAGCCACCTGCCAAGGCGGCTTCGTGGACCAGTCCGATACGGCCAGGAGGCGACTTACAAACATCGATGTCGACTGGGCCGGGTCCATCTCCTCGCTGGCCGTGCCCCACCCCTCCGACACCCGCTGCTGGAACAGGCCGAGGCTGCCGTCGTTGCCCGGCAGGGGGCCCAGATCCTGCAAACCGGATTCCGTGATGGCAACCATCAAGGCCAGTCGGGCGGCCGCAGGGTTCTCGTCGGCATCCGCGAATGCTGTGGACACGATCACGTCGGCGTTGTTCGCCTGCTCGGGGGTCAGGCCGACGACGGGTCCGGTGAGGTCGCACGACTGCGACGACAGCTCCAACCCGATCAGCGCACCCGAGCTGGCCGAGTTTGAGACCGCTCCCCCGAGGACGGCCAGCCCCAACGCCAACACACCGATGGCCAGAGCGGTGAGAGCGACGGCGACGCGCGGGGCTGCCGATTTCAACCGGCACCGTCCGTCACTCCTCCGGGTTCGTGGCAACCATCACGGCTGCCCTGCTGCAGGTAAGGGGGTGGCACCCGTCCTGTAGCCCCAAACGCCCCGCTAGACCTGCCCCTGGGAAGCCTTTGGCCCCGCTCCCCGCACCGCGAGCGCGCGCAAGACGGCTGCTGGCCGCAGTCGCCATCTCCGCACAAAAGGATTATGAACCGGCAAACACCCCGCATTGGTGGATAGGGGACATCCCGGACGGTCAGATCTACTGGCATCACCCCTGGGCTGAACCAGGAACCACAAACCTCAGGTGGCGATGATCACCCCGACCGAACCGGGCGGGCGGCCGAGCGCCTCTTCCACCGAACGCTCCACCTCTTCGATCGAGGGTTTCGTCTTCGAGTTGTCTCTTGAAGTGGAGATGCCCTCGACCCGGATCGCCCATCCCCCGTCGACCTGACTAACCATCGCGTGGAACACGGGCCGCTCGGCTTCGGGGTCCCAGCCGACGTTTCGGTACTTCTGATGGGCGTTCTGTCGATGCGTCCCCAGCGCTTCGGCGACATCGAGCCAGCTGGCACCCTCATGACGGAGACGGGCGACCTCGTCGGTGATCCGGCGGTCCAGATCGTCCCGGTGGCGGGCCAGGTCGGCAAGCCGAGAGGTGTCAGCGGACGGACGGCGGACGTAGGGCATCAGTTCCCCTTTGGAATGAGATACATTGTCGTACTGTGACGGAGCCAGGCGAGCCGGAAGCACACGGGGACCTTCTCGACGTTGGAGAGGCAGCCGAGGAGCTGGGGATCGGACCCCGCCAGGTGTACGAGGCCATCGATCAACGCGACCTGCCGGCCAAGAAGGTGGATGGTCGGATCGTGATCGAGCGGCGGGCCATCGAGGCGTACCGAGCCCTGCTAGACCGCATCGCCCGGCGTTAACCGGTCCTCGAGCAAGTCGATCTGGCCCCGCAGGCGGTGGGCCATCTCCCGGTTGCCGAACCGCTGAAGCTCCGCCGCGGCCAGGAACATGGCCTCGCACATGTCGAAGGCTTCCGACTTCTCCAACACGAGGGCGGCCGCGAACTCCATACTGTCATATTATCATGACGATATGAAGATGTCAAGGATTTATTACGAACATATGTTCGCTAGCCTGCCCTCATGGGTGACCACGAGTTAGAACAGTTGCGCCGGTCGATAGCCATGCTCCCGCCAGGGCACAGCAGCGCCGGACCACTCACCAAGGACGCCGCCACCGCTGTCGTTCAGGAGGCGATCCGGGCCCGCCGGGAGGAGGCTCGATACCGCAAAGTCGTCGTGCAGCTCCGGGCCGCACTGAACACCCTGAGTGAACCTGCGCCGTCCTAGCCTCGCCGTGGGCGCTCACGCCCGGAACGCTCCAGGGCCCCTTCGGCCAGGTCGAGCAGCCAGACCCACCTCTCGGCCACCGGTTCGGGGAGCGGCATCGGGTCCTTGCCCATGGCAAGAAGACGCCGGCGCTCCAAGGCGTAGCCGATCAGGCCACGCTGCCCCATCACCAGCGCCCGGACCGCCCGCCCGGCCGGATGCCCGTGTGCGACCCGCTGCGACACCCGACGGAACGCCGGGACGGAAGCGGAGAGTCTCGGTTCCAGCGCCCGCCGGCCTGACTCTCCCCACCGCTCAGCTTCATCAGCCAGGTAGTCAACGCCCTGGTCCACCGCCGCGACGACGATCTCGACGATGGCCGGGCTCACGATGAGGTCGAGCGCATCAATGAGCTCCAGCACCTCGAGTGCAAGCGAAGCCTCCCGGTGGGTCCGATTGAGCGGTGGTGCCGGCACATCACGCTCGAGCTCCGTGGTCGTTCCTTGTTCCTTTTCCCACGAGCGGCGGGCCAGGCGCCGCAGTCCGGCGACGCCCTGTCCGGGGGTGAGCTCGCCTGCAGAGATCCTCGACGCCACCTTGTGTGCCTCAACCAAGGCGATCTCGACGCGGGCCGGCTCTGCATACCGGCTCAGCCATCTCGCCAACGACGGGGTGGCCGGATGAGAGAACAGCTGATGCGCTGCGATCCGTCGGCGCTGCCGGGCCAACTCCTCCTGCCACCGGGTTCCCGGTCCATGCTCCAGCCAGTTGCGCACGTCACGAGCGGAAAGCTCGAGGAAGTCGTCGAACTCGAGAACTACTGCCTCGAGGTCAAGTTCGGCACGGGTACGTCGGCGGACCTTCGGCGAATCGGGCATGCCTCAACCGTGAGGCTGATCGACCGGACATGGCTATGACGCCAGCAGGACACCTTCGTGACTGCTACTTCGTGTGCTGGCTATGCCCGGCGATGAGCCCCATCGCGACCCCAGCAGCTGCAATCGACGCGAGATAAATCGAGGCAACCACACCGTAGGCTCGTCTCAAGTCGTGTTGGGCAGACGCAATTGTCTCCGCTCGGCGAATCAATCCGATGTCTTCCGCCGCCAAGGCTTCTCGATATTGGTCAAGATCCGCCAACTCAGCCGACAGGCCATCCGAGGCAGATCGCAATGAGAAGCAACAGGTCACGAGAAGGAAGACAACCGACAGCAGAGCGACAACGCCTAACAGGACTATCGCCTGAGCCCGCGAGATCACGTTTCCAAACTCTGTAATAGCTACACCTACTACGGCAGCTACTTGGACCAAGGTCCTTTCGATGCTCTTTCCCGCCGCCTCTCTCGCCGAGTCGGCGGCTCCTCGTGCAGCGTCGAGGGCGGCCTCGCGAGCTGACCTTCGGCTCGCCAACGCCTCAGATATGGCGCCCCGACGTGCGATTTCGTAAAGCGATCGAGCCGTTCGGAGAGCCGGCGCAGAAGCGCTTGCAATGTCGCTTCCATTCGTTATCGCCAGCGACGCCGCCTGTTCTACAGCATCGAGCCGAGCGGGATCTTCACTTGTAGCGGCCCATAAGTACAGGGATATCTCTGGCGTTGCATCCGCACACGCTTCAGGGGCTAGGTCGAATGAGACGATTCGAGCGCCCGAAATCGTTACCGACATTGTTCCAGCAGTGATACCAGACGAGGTTGCGAGCCAGTGCCATACGAGACAGCGAGCAATACCTGTGGCGATTCCAACGACTGATGCCACCGCCTCAGGTTGATCTTTGCCAATCGCTGACGAGGCAAACAGCAGAGGTGATGGCAGGTTCGGTCGGGTGTCCATACTTCGAACTGACCGAAAGCCACGGTCCGGTTCGAACTGTTCCGGAACATCCGCCGAGTCATAAGAGTCGTCAGAGCCTCGCAACAGGAGCCGACCTACCGGAAAAGTACCGAGGGATTTCGGCTCCGAGACTGTTAAGAGTCTTGGGCCGTCTCCGAGAGCAAGGACGGCCGCGGTCCACATAGGCCCGCAGAGCTGGGCTTCCAGTTCGGACAACGAAGAGATCCAATGCGTTCCACTCTGAGCCGGCTGATTTCGGACATCTATGTGGACTTGCGCCTCGAGTTGCGCCGAGATCGTGAGCAGCAGGAACCCGTCGCGACGCGACACTGCCCGTTCGATTTCGGCTACCTCAGTTGCGGAAAATGCATCCTCGGTCCTGCCGCTCGTATCCAGAGTTGGATCGCTCGGTCCGTCGAACACGACGGTGGCATTCCACGTACCCTCTCGCAGTTCAATTCTCGTCGCATGTCCATCGTCGCGTAGGGTATGAAGATCCTCGGGAGAAAGGTCGGCTACCCGACATTTTCCTGAGAGATGGAGCTGATCAATCGAAGATCGCTGCACCAAGTCGACGAGACTGGAGCGGAGTTCATTAACTATGAGAAGTGCTCGCTCAACTCGCGATAAGTCTGGCGTAGCGCTGGTATACCCGGCCATCACGTCACCGGTATTCACTCGTGGGCTCTTCCGGAACATCAATCGTGATCCGCCACCGTCCATCCGGCATGATGTCCCAGCCAATGCTCCGCATCGCCGACACCGATCCTTGAATGGTGATACCACCTGCCCGCACCACTCGCTTAAGAGGCGCCTTCGGGTCGACCCGCCTCACAGGGCGCGGTTGCTGTTCAAGTACGGACGTGATCTCGGTGCGCACCTGCTCGGTCAGCTCCGGCACATCAGTCGAAATAGCCTGGAGAACCTCCGCGGGCGTGCTCTTCTCGACGGTCGGAAGTGCTTCGACCACACGGGCGGTGATCGATGGGAGCCGGTTGCTGACCGCCGACACGAGTTCCGCGGCTCCGTCACGAGCTCGGGCTTCTGTGCGTATTCCGAGAGCTCGCGGAAAATACAGAGCGTCCTTGGTGAGTTTGTCTCCAACGATTACATCGCTCCCATCCCTGACGTCATCGATCACGGCTCCCTTCTGGAGTTCGCCCGGCGCGTCTAAGACGTTGGTAACGGCTTCCAACACCTCCTCACCCGAATCGAGCTTGTCCAAAACCGCCGAGTTCGGAGTGACAACCTCGAGTTTCAGGACGGCTGCTGAGGTCGTATCGCCGTCAACGATCCTCAAACAAATGAGCAATCCCGGTTCCATCCGTCCATCCATCTCACCGATAAGACGTGCGGCAACCGTGTGCGCCGCCGCGAAGAAGTCCGGGTCAGATCCCGTCTGGAGTGCCGCGAACAGATCCTTCGCACTGGAATCAAAGAAGAACGCCATCGGCGAGTCACTCTTCTGAGCCTTGGTACGCAGAGCTCCGTAATGGTCGAAGAGGAACTTGTCGACTCCAGCTGTGTGCGCACGAGGAATCAGCTGCGGCGGGGTGACCCCATGTGCCACGCGGGTATAGGTCATGTGGGTGATCTGCATGATCCACCTCCGATCTCTGAATGCATCCTTGCTTCACTCCCTCGTGACGAGCCCGTCCAACCGATGGGGCAACGCGGAGCAGCCCGATGAAAGCCTGAGTGCCGATCCGAAGGGAGGACCCGACGGCGACCTTCGTCTCCCCTGAGGTCGGCCTCCGACTCTGCGGCTCACAACACGGCTGCTGGACTGCCCCTCGCCCGCCTTCGTGCCGCCCATCCGACAATGATCTCACCTGGGTGAGACGACCAGCGGTGATGTTCGGTCGCTGGGGTCAAGGCAGCGGGCCAGACGATCGTCACGTCTATCAGCGCAATCAACCGGATCGTGCATCTGAGGAAGAGGCGAGGCGGCCCGCATTTCGAACAAGGCGTCGGACCTCGGTCAGCTCCACTCCGACGACGGTGGACGTCAGCTCTGCACCAAGCGCCTGTGCCATCTCGATAGTGGCTTGCTCTAAACCGATACGCGCCGCGTTGACCTCCAGATCCTGTGCCGCGACTACTTCTGCCCGTCGAGCGATCGTCTTCTCAAGTCGCAGGTTTGCCTTTGCGTGGCGCACGACGTGGAGGGCCAAGGCCCTCTGGTAGCCCCGAATCGTTTCGTTGCTCGCCACGCCGTCAGCCCTTGCTCACTGCGAGGCGGCGAAGAACTTCAAGCGGAACCTCATCGACATGCCCCGCCGGATCGCCGACATCGACTATGCGACGAGCCGCCTCACGCAGATCTGCATCGGCGCGACCCCTCCGGACTCCGAACCCAATGGCTCGGTAGGCGGCTTGACTCTCGGACGCCGATCGAAACTGCCTGAATGCCCCGCGTATCGGCGAGATGGGTGGCTGCTGCCCCCGGCGCCCCATTCTGGTCGATCTACCGATTTCGACGAGAGCGAGCTGCCACAGTCTCAGGTCGTCACAATCGTTGCTGACATCTGTCACTTCGTTTCTGTTCACACCACGGGCCGAATCGGGAACCACATCGATTCGGATACCACCCGCTTGGACGTTCCTGGTCATCCCCGTTCCAGGTCACAAACGTGTGGCATTCGGGGAGGTAAGTGGTTCCAGGCCGGGCCGAAGGTGATGATCACCGTCCGCCGCCTGGGTCTCGGATCTGGGTTCCGTTACCTCATGGAATCCGTCGCTGCCGGCGATCAGGCCGCGGCGCCGGGTATGCCCCTGGCCCAGTACTACGCCGCTACCGGTACCCCGCCAGGAGTGTTCCTTGGCGGCGGATTGAAGGCGCTCAACGACGGTGAGGGCGTCCCTTCCGGCTCCGTCGTGACCGAGGAACACCTGTGGCGGATGCTCGGTGTGATGGCCGATCCGATCACCGGTGAGCCACTCGGGACGACCCCTCGGGTGGGCCTGAAGACTGCCCCGGTCGCAGGATTTGACCTGACCTTTTCGCCCGTCAAGTCCGTCTCGACGATCTGGGCGTTGGCTGACGAGCCCACTAAGCAGGTGATCTACGACTGCCATCGACGGGCGATCGAATACGTCCTCGAGTACGCGGAACGCGAGGTGTTCCACTCTCGGTCCGGCACCAACGGCATCGTCCAGGAAGACATCGACGGCATCATCGCGGTGGGTTTCACCCATTGGGACAGCCGCAGTGGCGACCCTCAACTTCATGACCACGTGGTCGTCTGGAACCGAGCCCGGACGACGAGCGATGGTCGGTGGCGGACCCTCGACAGTCGGGGCGTTTATCGGTCCACGGTCGCGCTATCGGAGATGCACACAGGCGTCCTGGCCGACTACCTGACGGAGTCATTTGGAGTCGGATGGGAGTCGAGACGACGCCGCCACTCCGTGCGACCTCGATGGGAAATCGCTGGCGTGCCTGAGAAGTTGCTCGCCGAATTCTCGCAGCGCAACGACCAGGTCGAGGCCCGAAAGGACGAGCTCGTCACGCAGTTCGTTTTGTCGGTGGGTCGACGACCCACCACGGTCGAGGTGCTCGAGATGCGGCGGCGTGCGACGATCCTGACTCGTCCGGAGAAGCGGCACCGGGCGCTGATCGGTATGACTTCGGACTGGCACCAACGGGCTTCGGGCCATATCAGCGGCGATCTGGGTGCCTGGGTGGAGTCCCTGAAGGGCCGCAACGATCTCCCCCTCCTACAGGCTGACGTTCTCTCCAGCGGCATGCTCGACGATGCTGCGACCGCAGTGGTTCACGCTGTGGCCGAGCGCCGCTCGACCTACTCACGGGCCAACCTTCTGGCCGAGGCCCACCGCCTGATCCAGGGCATCCGCTTCGTTTCACCCGACGACCGAGTCATCGTTGCTGGACGGGTCGTCGACCTGGCCGTCAGCAAGTCGATGGACCTGTCACCGCCCGAGCCTTGCCACACACCACAGCTTCTCCGCCGTCCAGACGGGACATCACGGCTACGTCCCAAGGACTACGAGACCTACACCTCGCCCGGCCTGTTCGAAGCCGAGTCGCGCCTCATCGAAGCGGGACACGACGTCAACGGCCCCGTAGTGTCAATCGGAACGGTCGCCACTCTGACAGCTCTCCCGCTTCCAGGCAGATCCCTGACCCTCTCGTTGGACCAGGCCCTGGCCGTCGAGAAGATCGCCACCTCGGGCCGCACCTTGGACCTACTTGTCGGGCCGGCCGGCACCGGCAAGTCGACCACCATGGCTGCCCTGCGTGCCGTGTGGGAAGCGGAGCACGGACCGGGATCGGTG
>JAKBAX010000181.1 GCA_021808785.1 Actinomycetes bacterium
TGCGGGTGGGGGCCGGGCTCAGCTGCGGGCCGGGGCCAGGCGCTTCAGAGCCAGGCCACCCTCGAACGGCCGGTACTGGAACGCCGGTGGGGCCACATAGCCGGTGTCGCCCAGCGGCTGGTGCACATCCTGCAGGCGCGGGCCGATCCGGTCGGCCACGGGGGCCAGGGCGTCCAGGTCGAAACCGTAGAGCCGCCCCGCGTTACCGGCCAGGATCTGCCGGACATTCTCCTCGGTCTGGGTGTGGAGGGACCACTGGATCGCCGTCTTGGAATCCGGGGTGGTGCCCTCCTCGTGCGGGTAGTCGCTGCCCCAAAGGATGTGGTCGGCACCCATGTACTTGATGATGTCGCCCTCGTAGGGGCTGAACGCGGAGGCCCCGAAGTACACGTTTCGCTTGACGTACTCGCTCGGCGCCATGGTGAGCTCGTCCACCGAGGACCCGCCGAAGATGCCGTAGGTCCGGTTGTCGGCGCTGGTCTTCATGCTCGGGACCATGGCGTCGAGGGTGGCCACCTGCATGCGGACCCAGTAGGTGCCCTGCTCGGTGGGTACGAACCTCAGGTCCGGGTAGCGTTCGAACACCCCGGCCAGGATCAGGTGGGGCAGCGTGCGCTGGGCCCACGACGCCATCTCGGTGATGAGCACCGGGTTGGACGCCGGCTGGTCCATCGGCATGATCGGGCTGCCCGCCCCGCTGTGCTGGACGATGGTCAGGTCCAGGTCCTGGCACAGGGCCCACAATGGCTCGTAGCGGGTGTGGAACAGGGGAGCCACGGCCTCGTCGCCGGGCGAGACGGCCGGGACCAGCACGCCGCCGAAACATCCCTGCTCGACCCCCCACCGGATTTCCTCGACGGCCGTGTCGATGTCATTCGGGAAGATCTGGATCAGGCCCCGACGGCGGGTCGGGGCCTGAGCCACGAAGTCGACCTGCCAGCGGTTGTGGGCCCTGACACCGGCCCAGCGCTTCTCCAGCTCGTCCCTGGTGCGGGGCAGGCTGATGGTGATGTTCGGCGAGGTCGGGAAGAACGGCGGCACCGTATTGGGGAACAGCAGCTCCCCGGCCACCCCGTCGGCGTCCATCTCCCCGATCCGGAATTCGTGGTCCCAGTTGCGCTTGGCGGTGGCGATGATCAGGTCGTCGAACGGGCTCGTGTAGGTCTCGGCCCAGGCATCGAAGTCCGCGTGGAGCTTCGACGGGAGGTAGGGCCGGTAATCGTAGAGATCGGCCCCGGCGTGGGTGTCGGCCGAGATGACCACATAACGGTCCCCCTGGTCCCACTTTGCCCTCATAGCTTCACCACCCTAGGAATATAGTTGACTTTTGTCAACTAAATGGCCGGATCGAACAGGTCAGGCGGTGACCCGGGCCGAGGCCCCCGCGCTCAGGTCCATCACCGCGCCGGTCATGTGGCGGGCCTCCTCGCTGCAGAGCCAGAGGACCGCCGCCGACAGCTCCTCGGGCTGCAGGAGGGGGACCGGCTGGACGTGGAGCATGGCGAGCAGGCCCTCGGCATCGGCGAAGGTCGGCGACTCCAGATCAGGGCGGACCCTGCGGGCCAGGTCGTCGTTGCGGACCATCGGGGTGTCGACGTTGCCCGGGGCGATGGCGTTGACCGTGATGCCGAACGGAGCCAGATCCTGAGCCGAGCTCTTGACCAGCCCGATGACCCCCCACTTGGAGGCGACATAGGCACCCATGGCGCCGCTCGGCCCCCGTCCCATCATCGACGACACCCCGATGAGGCGGCCCCGCCGGGCCTTGACCATGTGGGGAGCCACGGCCCGGAAGGTGTGGAAGACACCGGTCAGGTTGGTGTCGATGACGTCGGCCCACTGGGCCGGATCGGCGATCTGAACCGGGTCCCCTGCGCTGATGCCGGCGTTGGCCACCGCGATGTCGAGACGCCCGGCGTCATCGACCACCCCGGCCACGGCGGCGTCGAGGCGGGCGAAGTCTCTGACGTCCACCTCTACCGTCCAGGCCCGCCGGCCCTCCTGGCGGACCAGCTCGGCGGTCCGCTCGAGGTCATGGACGTCGGCCAGCGGGTAGCCGACGGTGGCTACGTCCTGGCACTGGTCGAAGAGGGCCACGTCGGCCCCTTCACGGGCCAGCGCCAGCGCGTGGCTACGCCCCATCCCCCTCGCCCCCCCGGTGATGAGCGCGACCTGACCCTCGAATCGTCCCATGGCCGGAGGTTAGGCCCATGGCCGGGCGCCGACCGGGCGGGCCGTCCCGCACAGCGGGCCGGAACGACCGAGCCGGTCCGGGTAGCGTGCAGCGGTATGGAGCAGCTCGAGCACCACCAGGATTTGCTGCGCCGGGCGAGAGGTGTGAGGGACGCCGCGTTCGGTACCCGGGTGACGTACTCGCCCAAGGTGTTCATCCCGCTGAGCATGCTGTGTCGCGATCGCTGCGGTTACTGCACCTTCGCCAAGGCGCCGGCCCGCATCGATTCGCCCTACATGACCCCCGAGCAGGTCCTCGACGTGGCCCGCCGGGGCGCCGAGATGGGCTGCCACGAGGCCCTCTTCACCCTGGGCGAACGGCCGGAGGACCGCTACCCGGTCGCCCGCGAGTGGCTGGCCGAGCACGGGTACGCCTCCACGGTGGACTACCTGGTGGCCATGTGCCGGTTGGTGGGGGAAGAGACCGGCCTGCTGCCCCACGCCAACGCCGGCGCCCTGCTCCCCGAGGAGCTGGCCGCCCTGCGGCCGGTGACCGCCAGCCAGGGCATGATGATCGAGTCGCTGCGCGACGACCTCGATGCCCACCGGGGCGCCCCGGACAAAGTGCCGGCCCGGCGGCTGGCCACCCTCGAGCAGGCCGGCCGCCTGGCCATCCCGTTCACCACCGGGATCCTGGTGGGTATCGGTGAGCACCGCCAGGACCGCGTGGACGCGCTGGAAGCCATCGCCGCCGCCCACGCCCGCCACGGCCACGTGCAGGAGGTGATCGTCCAGAACTTCCTGCCGAAGGCCGGGACCGCCATGCACCGCGCCGACCCCTGCCCGCCCGAGGACTTCCTCGACGCCATCGCCCTGGCCCGGACCATCCTGCCCCCCGACGTCCACGTCCAGGCCCCGCCCAACCTCTCCGACGACTTCGGCCGCCTGCTCGACGCCGGCATCGACGACTGGGGCGGGGTGTCGCCGGTGACCGCCGACTTCGTCAACCCGGAACGCCCGTGGCCCTCCCTCGACCGGCTGCGGGCGGCCACCGAGGCGGCCGGCATGGCGCTGGCCCCCCGCCTCACGATCTACCCGGAGTTCGCCGCCGACCCGCAGCGGTGGTTGGACCCGGCCATGCGTTTCGCCGTCCTCGACCGGGCCGACGCCGAGAACCTGGGCCGCGACGACCCGGGCGCCGTGTTCCCGCAGCGGGTCGGCGAGTACCGCAACGTGGGCGACGGAGCGGAGGTGATCCTGGTGGGCCGCCGCTCCACCCAGTGGTACTCGGGCGCCGACGAGACACCGATGATGCTGGTGGGCCCGACCTCGGGCGGGCGGGCGGCCGCCGGCAGCCCGATCGGCGAGGTGTTGGCCGGTGTCCGCCTGGGCCAGGAGCCCGGCGAGGACGAGATCACCGTCCTCTTCTCGGCGCGCGGCCAGGAGGTGCCGGCGGTCGCCGCGCTGGCCGACGAGCTACGGGCCGAGGCGGTTGGTGACGCGGTGACCTGGGTGTCCAACCGCAACATCAACTACACCAACGTGTGCACGTTCAAATGCCGGTTCTGCGGGTTCTCGAAGGGCCCGCTCTCGCTCAACCTGCGCGGCACGCCCTACCTCCTGACGCTGGACGACATCGCCCAACGCACCCGCGAGGCGTGGGCCAGGGGGGCCACAGAGGTCTGCCTCCAAGGTGGGATCCACCCCGACTTCGACGGCGACTACTACATCGACGTCACCAGGGCGGTCAAGGACGCGGCCCCCGACATCCACGTCCACGGCTTCACCGCCCTGGAGGTGACCGAGGGGGCCCGCCGGCTGGGCGAGCCGCTGGAGAAGTACCTGCAGCGGCTGATGGACGCCGGCCTGCGCAGCCTGCCGGGGACCGCGGCCGAGATCCTCGACGACGGCATCCGGGCCACCCTCTGTCCGGACAAGATCGACACCCAGCAATGGCTCGACGCCCACCGCAGCGCCCACGCGGTGGGCCTGCGATCGAACATCACGATCATGTTCGGCTCCATTGAATCGCCCCGGCACTGGGCCCGGCACATGGTGATCACCCGGGCCCTGCAGAAGGAGACGGGAGGCTTCACCGAGTTCGTCGGGCTTCCCTTCGTACACATGGCCGCACCCATCTACCTGCAGCGCAAGGCTCGCCGCGGCCCCACCTGGCGGGAGGTCGTCCTCATGCACGCGGTGGCCCGGATCGCCTACCGGGGCCTGATCGACCACGTGCAGGCATCATGGGTGAAGCTGGGCGTGGACGGGGTGCGCCAGCTCCTGCAGGCCGGAGTGGACGACCTCGGAGGCACCCTGGTCAACGAGAACATCTCCCGGGCGGCCGGCGCCTCTCACGGTCAGGGCCTGGAGGAGGCGGACTTCCGGGCCATCGTGGAGCCCATCGGCCGCCGGTTGGAGCAGCGGACCACCCTCTACGCCCGGGTCAGCTAGACCCTCGGGAGACTCCTCCAGGTGGCCCCTTCCGAGCCGCTGGGCGCGCCCCCACGAAGGTCCGGCCCGGCGACGCCTAGGATCGTCGGCATGAGTGGAGTGATCGCCCCGGAGCTGGCCGGGGAGCTCGAGCAGGCCGCCGGCGCCCTCATGCACGAGGCGATCGGGTGGCGACGCCTGGTCCACGCCGATCCGGAGATCGGGTTGCAGCTGCCCCACACCCAGGATCTGGTGGGCAGCACCCTCGAGCGGATGGGGCTCTCCACCGTCAGGGGTCGGGACTGTTCGTCGGTCGTGGCCGTGATCGAGGGAGAGCGCGACGGCCCCACCACCTTGTTGCGGGCCGACATGGACGCGCTCGAGATGCCGGAGGACACCGGCGTCGACTTCGCCTCCCGGACCGCCGGGCGCATGCACGCCTGCGGCCACGACGCCCACACCGCCATGCTCCTCGCCGCCACCCGCGTCCTGCACGACCGGCGAGGCGACCTGCGGGGGCGGGTCGTGCTCATGTTCCAGCCCGGCGAGGAGGGCCACGACGGGGCCAAGGTGATGCTGGACGAGGGCCTGCTCGAGCAGCACCGGCCGGAACGGGCCTTCGCCCTGCACATCTCCTCCGTGCTGCCCTCGGGCTGGATCAGCACCCGGCCCGGGACGCTCATGGCTTCGGCCGACGAGTTCCACATCACCGTCACCGGCCGGGGGGGCCACGCCTCGATGCCCCACGACGCGGCCGACCCGGTCCCCGTCGCCTGCTCCATCGTCACCGCCATCCAGTCGATGGTGACCCGCACCGTGCCCGCCTTCGACCCGGCCGTGGTCACCGTCAGCACCATTCACGGCGGCACCGCGACCAACGTCATCCCGGAGGAGGTCCACCTAGGCGGCACGGTCCGGGCCGTTTCGGACCAGTCCCGGGACACGGTCCTCGTCGCCCTCGGCGAGCTGAGCCAGGGCTTGGCCCGGGCCCACAGATGCCACGCGGAGATGGAGATCATGGCCCACAGCTATCCGGTCACCGTCTGCGACGACACCTTCGCGGCCCACACCCTGTCGGTGGCTCAGGCGCTGGTCGGCGATCAGTCGATCACCATGCCCACGCCGGTCATGGGCGCCGAGGACTGGTCCTACGTGCTGCGCCAGGTCCGGGGCAGCATGGCCTTTCTCGGCGCCGCCCCCGCCGGCGTGGCCCGGCCCGCCCCCAACCACTCCAACCATTTCATGATCGACGAGAACGCCATGGCCGTCGGCATAGCCATGTACGCGGCCATGGCCCTGAGCGAGGAGCCAAGACCGGAGTGACCGAGACCGACCAGCTGGTAGCCAATGCCACCAAGTACTTCGACAACGGGGGCCATGACGGGTCGCGTGCGGTGCGCCCCGCCATCGGCGTGGCCGTGGTGGCGTGCATGGACTCCCGCATCGACCTCTTCGCCTTGCTCGGCCTGCGCGTCGGTGACGCCCACGTGATCCGCAACGCCGGCGGGGTGGTGACCGACGACACCATCCGCTCCCTCGCCATCTCCCAGCGCTTCCTCGGCACCCGGGAGATCGTCTTGATCCACCACACCAACTGCGGCCTCGAGGGCCTCGACGACGACCGGCTGGCCGACGACCTGCAGGCCGAGACCGGGATCCGACCGGCGTGGCGGGCCCGGGGGTTCACCGACCCGGTCGCCGATGTGCGCAGGTCCATAGAGGCGCTGCGCCGGGACCCCTTCGTCAAGGAGAAGGATTCGATCCGCGGGTTCGTCTTCGACGTGGCCACCGGGCGCCTCGACGAGGTGGACGCCGGCGGCTGACCGGTACCGCGGCGCGTGCGGGCCACCCGGGAGCCGGCGCGTCCACTGCTGGGGCGCCCCGGCGCCCGGCCCAGACCGGTCTCAGCAGACGCGGTCGCGAAACTCGCGACCGCGTCTCAGCTCGTCTGTAGGCCCGCGGACAGCCTGGTCATGGTCTCGATGTACTCCTCGACCATGTCGTAGACGACGTCCTTCACGGGACGGACCTCGTTCATCCGGCTCACGATCTGACCGACCGGCATGCCGGTGAGCTCCCGGTTGGCGGACCGCTGGATGCGGCGCATGGCCTTGGAGTTGAGGATGAACTGGAGCGGCATCGGCAGGGTGCCCGGGGACCCGGGCGCCTCCCACGCCTCGGTCCAGGCGGTGCGCAGCTGCCGGGCCGGCTTGCCCGTCAGCGCCCGCGACCGGACGGTGTCGGACGAGCGGGCCTGGAGGAGCTTCTCCATGGCGATGTCGCCGGTGTTGGACTCGGTGGTCGTCAGCCAGATGGAGCCGGTCCACACCCCCTGGGCGCCGAGAGCCATGGCCGCGGCCATCTGCCGGCCCGAGCCGATGCCGCCGGCGGCCAGCACCGGCACGGGTGCGATGGCGTCGACCACGTCGGGCACGAGGACCATGGTGGCCACCTCGCCGGTGTGGCCGCCCGCTTCGTAGCCCTGGGCGATCACGATGTCGACCCCCTGCTGCACGTCACGGATGGCCTGCTCGACCCGGCCGATCAGGGCCGCCACCTGGACGCCCTGGGCGTGGGCCCGGTCGATGGCCTCCTTGGGCGGCGGGCCGAGGGCGCTGGCCAACAGTGCGATGTCGTGGCCGAGGGCCACGTCGATGAGCGGCGATCCCGACGCCTCGGTCCAGCCGAGCACACCCTCCCCAACCAGGCCGCCGCCCATGTCGGCTCCACCGGTGTCGTCGTCGGGCAGAGGGGGCACGCCGTGGTCGGCCAGAATCTTGTCCGCGTAGTCCCAGTGGGCCTGGTCGATCATGCCGTACAGCTGCTTGGCCAGGTCACGGGTCTCATGGATACCGGCGTCGCGGTCGGCCGTCTTGACCGGCATCACCACATCGACGCCGTAGGGCTTGCCGCCGCAGTGCTCGTCGATCCAGCTGAGCTCGATCTCGAGCTGCTCGGGGGTGAAGGCCAGCGCACCGAGGACGCCCAGGCCACCCGCCCGGCTGACCGCGGCGGCCACGTCGCGGCAGTGGGTGAAGGCAAATATGGGGAACTCGATCCCCAGTGTCTCGCACAGCTCGGTCTTCATGCTCACCCTCCCAGTGACCGCGGAACTAGAACGCGTTTCACTCTATAGTTCAGGAAAAAGGGGAGGAGTCCTGTGGCATACACCGTGATCCTGGTAGACGAGCCAGCGCAAGGCGTCCGCCGTATCACCTTGAACCGGCCGGAGAAGAGGAACGCCCTGTTCCACCCGCTCCGAGGCGAGATCCTGGCCGCCCTGCGCGAGGCGGACCAGGACGAGTCCATCCGGGTCAGCATCGTGCGCGGCGCGGGCAAGTGCTTCTCGGCCGGCTACGACCTCGGAGGCGGCAACGAGGGACTGGAGGAGCCCTTCTACACCCCCGGCGGCGACGGCCACTGGCCCCGCCACGTGACCGAGGGCTGGATGAGCATCTGGGACCTGGCCAAGCCGGTGATCGCCCAGGTCCACGGCTACTGCCTGGCCGGCGGCAGCGAGCTGGCCTCGGGATGCGACCTCGTCTACGTGGCCGAGGACGCCCAGATCGGCTACCCGGCGGTGCGCTTCGGTGTGCCCGACATGCACTTCCACGCCTGGACCATGGGGATGCGCAAGGCCATGGAGGCCATGCTCACCGGCGACTCGATGTCGGGGGTCGAGGCGGTCCGCCTGGGATGGGCCAACGAGGCGTTCCCCATCGATCAGCTCGACGAGGCAGTGGTGACGGTGGCGTCGCGCATCGCCAAGCTGCCGCCTGACATCGTCCAGATCAACAAGCGGGTCGTTCACCGCCAGATGGAGGTCATGGGCCTGCGCACCGGTATCCGGATCGGCACCGAGCTGTGCGCCCTCGGCACCCGCCAGGACTCCATGCGGGAGTTCGTCAAAGAGATGTCGGGCGGGCTGACGGCGGCGCTCACCAAGCGGGACTCGCCCTTCGGCGACTACCGCACCGCCGACCAGCAGCCGTCGGCCGCCCCCACCGCCGGCGACTGACCCGGCCGCGGCCGGGGGACGCGGCCGGGGGTGCCGGGACCGTGGTGCCGGGGGGCCCGGTGCCGGGGCCGTGGTGCCGGGGCCGTGGTGCCGTGGGGCCGTGGTGCCGGGG
>JAKBAX010000182.1 GCA_021808785.1 Actinomycetes bacterium
CCACGCTCGGCCAGCTGGAAGAAGTCCCCGGTGAGCGACACCGCCACGGGCCGGGCGACGGTCGCGATGCCGCCGCTCAGGATCCGGGCCACGGCCAGGAGCAGGAACCCGCGGGCGAACCCGGCCAGGCCGAGGGCCAGGCTCCAGCCGACCAGCGCGGCCGTCACCACCATTATGCGGTGGCGCCGGTCGACCAGCGTGCCGGCCGGGAGGGCGGCCATCGCCCCCGTGGCGGCGGCCAGCGATCCCAGGACGCCCAGCTCCGCCTCGTTGATGTGCAGGTGCGACTGGAGGGCGGGGGCCACCACCCCCATGGCGGCGGCGTCCGCCTTGGCCAGGCCGACGACGGCCGCGATCACCAGGGTGCGGCTTCTCATGGCCCGATAGGCGCGCGAAGGGTCGTTTCCGGCGCGACCATGGGGGGGTGATCTTCGACGGATTCTCGCACCAGCTTCCCGACATCGACCCCGAGGAGACGTCGGAGTGGGTCGACTCTTTCGACGCCATCGTCGACGCCCGGGGCAAGACCCGGGCCCGCTTCTTGCTGATGAAGCTGCTCGAGCGGGCCCGGGAAAATATGGTCGGCTTTCCGGCCACGGTGTCCACTCCCTACGTCAACACCATCCCACCCGACCAGGAGCCGTGGTTCCCCGGCGACGAGCACATCGAGCGGCGCATCCGGGCCTACATACGGTGGAACGCCGCCATCATGGTGGTGCGGGCCAACCACGCGGCCGAGGGTATCGGAGGCCACCTCGCCACTTTCGCGTCCTCGGCCTCGCTGTACGAGGTCGGGTTCAACCACTTCTTCCGCGGCAAGGCCAACGGGCAGCCGGGCGACCAGGTGTACTTCCAGGGCCACGCGGCACCGGGTATATACGCCCGGGCCTACATGGAGGGACGCCTGTCGGACGAGCAGCTCGGTTTCTTCCGGATGGAGCTGCAGGGGGCCAGGGCCGGCGTGGGCGGCCTGTCCTCCTACCCCCATCCCCGGCTGATGCCCGAGTTCTGGGAGTTCCCCACGGTGTCGATGGGCCTCGGCCCCCTCTCGGCGATCTACCAGGCCCACTTCAACCGTTATCTCCACCACCGGCGCATCGTCGACACCTCCCACAGCCGAGTCTGGTGCTTCCTGGGCGACGGCGAGTGCGACGAGCCGGAAACGCTGGGCGCCCTGTCTCTCGCCGGCCGGGAGCAGCTCGACAATTTGATCTTCGTGGTCAACTGCAACCTGCAGCGCCTCGACGGCCCGGTGCGCGGTAACGGCAAGATGATCCAGGAGCTCGAAGCCACCTTCCGGGGCGCCGGCTGGAACGTCATCAAGGTGGTGTGGGGCTCCAAGTGGGACGAGCTGCTGGCCCGCGACGTGGACGGCGTGCTGCTCCACAAGATGAACACCACCGTCGACGGCGAGTTCCAGAAGTACGCCACCGAGGATGGCAGCTACATCCGGGAGCACTTCTTCGGCCCCGACCCCCGCCTGCGGTCCCTGGTGGACCACCTCTCCGACGACGAGCTGCGCAACCTGCCCCGCGGCGGCCACGACTACCGCAAGCTCTACGCCGCCTACAAGGCGGCCACCGAGGCCACCGGCCAGCCCACCGTCATCCTGGCCAAGACCATCAAGGGCTGGACCCTCGGCCCCGAGATCGAGGCCCGCAACTCCACCCACCAGATCAAGAAGATGAACGCGGCCCAGCTGAAGCTGCTGCGCGACCGCCTGTACCTGGAGGAGGAGATTCCCGACGCCGCGCTCGAACAGGGCGAGCCGCCGTTCTTCCGCCCCGCTCCCGACTCGGTCGAGTACCGGTACATGGTCGAGCGGCGCCAGGCCCTCAGCGGTTCGCTGCCCCAACGGGTGGTGCGGGCCAAACCCCTGCCCGACCCGGCGGCGGACATATTCGCCGAGTTCGACAGCGGCTCGGGCAAGCGGCAGGTATCTACCACCATGGCCTTCGCGGTGATGCTGCGCGGCCTGCTGCGCGACCCGGCGGTCGGCTCCCGGGTGGTGCCCATCATCCCCGACGAAGCCCGCACCTTCGGCATGGACGGCCTCTTCAAGGAGGTCAAGATCTACGCCCCCCTCGGCCAGCTCTACGAGCCGGTCGACTCCAAGCTGATGCTCACCTACTCCGAGGCCAAGGACGGCCAGATCCTGGAGGAGGGGATCTCCGAGGCGGGCGGCATGGCGGACTTCACCGCGGCCGGGACCTCCTACGCCACGTGGGGCCAGCCCATGATCCCGTTCTTCATCTTCTACTCGATGTTCGGTTTCCAACGCATCGGTGACCTGGCCTGGGCCTTCGGGGACATGCGGGGGCGCGGGTTCATGCTCGGCGGCACCGCCGGGCGCACCACCCTGCTCGGTGAGGGGCTCCAGCACGGAGACGGCCACTCCCTGGTCCTGGCCTCGACCTTTCCCAACCTGTGCGCCTACGATCCGGCTTTCGCCTACGAGGTGGCGACCATCGTAAAGGACGGCATCCGGCGTATGTACGGCCCGGAGCCGGAAGACATCTTCTACTACTTGACTCTCTACAACGAGAACTACCCGATGCCGGCCAAGCCCGAGGGCGCCGACGAGGGCATCCTCAAGGGCCTCTACCGCTTCTCCCCCGCCCCCGACGGGCCGTCGCGCCGGGCGACCATCCTCTTCTCCGGCAGTGCCTCCCAGGCCGCCCTCGAAGCCCAGCGGCTGCTGGCCTCCGAGCACGACGTGGCCGCGGAGCTGTGGTCGGCCACGAGCTACAAGGCCCTGCGCGAGGATGCCCTGTCGGTCGAGCGGTGGAACCGGCTGCACCCGAGCCTCCAGTCCCGCACCCCCTTCGTCACCGAAGCACTGGCCGCCACGTCCGGGCCGATAGTGGCGGTCAGCGACTTCATGAAGGCGGTCCCCGACCAGGTGGCCCGCTGGGTGCCCGGCCACTTCATCCCTCTCGGCACCGACGGCTACGGCCGATCCGACACCCGTGAAGCGCTGCGCCGGCATTTCGAGACCGACGCCGCCCACCTGGTGATCTCCGTCCTCGACGGTCTGCTGGCCGCCGGCCAGGCCAAGGCCAAGGAGGTCGAAGGGGCCATCGCCACCTACGGCATAGACGCCGACACCCCCGACCCGAGGATCAGCTGAGCATCGAGGCGGGCACCGGCCGCGCCTACGCTGGCCCGGTGGCCGACCTCCATCTCTCCGGTGATCCCGACGCCGACCGCCTGCTGTCGAGCGATCCTCTGGCCCTGCTGATCGGCATGGTCCTGGACCAGCAGATTTGTTGACGAAGTAGCTGGCGATCAGCGTCTCGGGGTCACAGAACCTTGAGATCGAGCCCGGGGAATTGTCCGAACGCGGTGTCGGTGGTCACCATGGTGGCGCCGGCGGCGGTCGAAAATGCGGCGAGGTAGGCGTCCATCCAAAGTTTGGGCGAGGCCGTATCCCGGGCGGCGAAGTCGTGCCAGATTGACTCGAGTCCGGCCGGCTCGTCGGCCCGCAGGGTGATTCGATAGTCAGCAACGAACGCTTCGTAGGCCGCCCAGGCCTCGCGGTTGGTCAGTGGGGAGTTGCCGTAAGGGGCCAGCACTGCTGCATTGGTGAGCAATCGCAGGAAGGTCTGCTGGGTCGCTCGGCAGAACAGGACGGAGTCTCGTTCTGAGACGCTTTCGAGCCACTCCCGGGCGGCGGGCTGGTGTACGTGGGCCGACAGCGCCAGCGCGAGCCACACGTTGCTGTCGCAGAGGTTCATGACGCCGCGGCGGCATCCTCGTGGGAGAGGATGTCCGCCACCCGTTCGGGCGTCATCTCATCGTCAGGACCGGCCGTGTGGGCACACTCGATGAGCGGGACACGGACCTGCGTCATCGCAGAACCAGCCGGCTCCGGCACCTCGGATAAGCCGCGCCTGATCAGTTCCGCCATCACGTCCTTGATCCGGCGACCCTCATTGACCGCACGGATTTTCACCGCCCTCATCAGTTCGTCTGGCAGCTCGAGAGTGGTCTTCACACATACAGATTGCCATAAATCTGGCTATATGGGTAGCTGGGGAATGTCAAGTTACGCCGATGTCCACCATCCGCCTCCGCTTGCGAGAAGTGGGCGCGGTCAACAGACAGACCTAACAAGCTCGCTCTCCGTGGTCACTCCTGAATCGTCCAAGTAGCGTCCGCATAACCGGCGATCGTCGGCGTGTGGGGGCAGGCGTGGGCGCCGAGGCCAGGCGCGGACAGGTGATGGTGAGGCGAACCGGCCCTCGCTGCCGAGCAAGGCGGGCATCCACCGCCGACCTCAGTCGCGCCGCCAGAATAGTGCAGGTGGGCGGAGAGCCGATGGAGCCATGGACTCCTCTCGGGGAGTTGATGGGCCTCATGGAGGCGCAAAGCCTCGACGACCTGTACCGACGACTGGTGCTGTGGCCGCGGGAGCGGCGCAACACGTGGGACGCGTTCGAGCCGTGGTGCATCTTCCACATGTTCCACGAGCACGACCAGGGTGGCGCGGCCACCACGGCGGTACTCCTTGTTACCGACGGCCGTTGGGCGAGCGCGGCGGGCCGCTTGATGGCGCAGATCGCAAACTCCGGGCTGGTACCGGCCGAGGACCTGGACCTGCTGGCCGAGACGTTCCTGTCCGCCGGAAAGCGGGTGTTCTGGGAGGCCCCCGAGGAGTGGTTCAGAGGCGGGACTGCGATCGCTCTCGAGCCGGAAGGTCGTGACATGGTCGACCCCTCACCACCCGACGAGGACGATGGACCCTACGTGGCGTCGCGGGAGGTGTGGCCTCCTCTGCGGCGCTGGGCGGCGGCCCGGTTGGCCGGCTCCAACCCGGCTCGTTGGCCCGCGCTGGTGCAACGGGCCCGCGAGTTGGACTCTCGGGGCGGGGCGGCCGTCATGCGGGGCCTGCTTGACTCGGTCGATGTCATGGAGCCGAAGGTTCGACGGGTACTGCTCGACTTGGCGGCCGGCTGGCCGAACAAGGGTGTCCGCGAGATCGCCACGGAGAAGCTCGCTCCCCCGGCCAGCAGCGGCCGTACGTCGTCGCCACCCTCCAAGAGCGACCACGACTGTGACCAACGTCAGTCCATGCCGGCTAATCACCAGCCGGCGCTTTTCTGAGGGCTGATACCTCCCCGACGTCCTGGACGTGCCTTGGACGTGCAGCCAAAGCCGGCACGTCTCCTGTACCCGGCCTTCCGGGACGCGTGACTGATGGGACATTGGGGCGGTTCCAGGTGGGGTTTGGGGGCAGTCAATGACGAGTTCACTGGCCAGTCGCCGGATCGGAGTATTGCGTGGCAGCGACTGCCTCTGACCGTCAGACTCGGGGTGTGGGATCACTCCTGGTTTATCACGGGACCGCCCGGGGCAGGAAAGTCGACGGTGGCCCAGGCGGTGGCCGCGGCAGCCGAGCACAGCGTCGTCATTGAAGGTGATGCCTTCTTCGCCTTTCTGGCCAACGGGAGGATCGAGCCGTGGCTGGCCGGCTCCGACGAGCAGAACACGATCGTGATCGAGGCGGCCGCTGCGGCCGCGGGACGGTTCGCCCTCGGCGGCTACGCCACGGTCTACGACGGGGTCGTCGGTCCCTGGTTCTTGGAAACCTTCGCCAAGGCGACGGGGCTCGAGTCTCTGGAGTACGTGATCCTGTTGCCGTCCGTCGAGCGCTGTGTGAAGCAGGTGGCCGAGCGGATCGGGCACGGCTTCACCGACGAAGCCGCGACCCGGAAGATGCACAAGGAGTTCGCAGACGCTCGGATCGACAGGCGACACGTCCTCGACGACCCAGGGGATTCTGTCGATTCGGTTGTCGATCGGGTCTCAGCGGCCCTGGGTCGTGGCGACCTCAGGTACCGGGTCAGGCGAACTGACTGACACTGCTCCGGCGCACTGGGATGCGCGCCCACCGTGGATAGGAGACGCTTTTCTCGGTCGTTAGGGGAGGGGCTTGCACTAGCCACGGCCGGTGAGCTGCGTACAGAAGGGACACGTCGACGTGTTCTCGGAGAGCGCATACAGATCGTCGGTTGTCAGGATCGTCACCCCCCGTTGGTACCCTCCGGGCCATGCCCCTTGACTCGCTCACGAGGGAGATCGACAAGACGCAATCGCCTGTCCGACAGTTCCTCAACCAGTTCACCGTCGGACTGAAGGACGTGCAACGGTCTTATCGCCAAGACTCTCCGTCGATTGCCGTGGAGCCTGTGGGCAACCAGGATGCGAACCCGGGCACGCTGGGGACCGCTGCTGACTGGCTGCTCCGGTTTCTTGTCTGCCCGTCTCCCGACCTCGTGCTCCCGATGATGGGCGCCGCTCGGTACGTCGGCCCCAAGCTGCTTGTTCCCTTAGTCGGCCTGGCGGAGCGCCTTGATGTAGACCCAAGCCGCTGGATTCCACGCCTCAAAATGTGGCGAAGCGACCCGCAGGACTTGATGTGGGAGGCAAGCTGGCTGGACAAACTCCGGGAGCTGCAGCGTAGACACCCCGATCCCGTGCCGGCCGAGACAGGGTTCGCCGGGCCCATCGAGGGCAGCTCGCTTGAGGCGGATCTCCTCGCCCGCGGCTGTTGGGCGCTGGCGTTGGCTACTGAGCTGTTTCGCGCTGGGCCCATGGCCCTGAACGGGCCACTTGGACGCCTGGGCTACCCGGCGACCGTTGAAGACCTGCTGGAGCTTGCCCCGCCAGCAGGGATCGCACAGCTGGCAGGGTTCCGAGCCGTGTTCGAGACGGTGCTGCTCCCCCAGCTGACATCCCGACGGGGGAGGTGGGTGATCGGCCCGACGTTCTCAGGATCGCAACTGCTGGCCGGGGCCGATGGCGACCTGGCCGCCGCCGGGCTGCTCTTGGAACTGAAGACCTCGAAGAACCTGTCTCTCGCCCTGGTCGACGTGCTGGAAGTCGTTGGCTACGCGCTTCTCGACTTCGAAGACCGATACCGCATCGACACCCTCGGCGTCTTCAACGCCCGCTACGCGAGGCTGGCCACCTGGGGACTTCAGGATCTGCTCGCTGAACTCGCAGGACAACCGGTGGACGTGGCTGACGTACGGGCCAACTTCCGGCGGCTCCTGGAACAACATTCCGGTGCCGAGGTGACGCCCCTCACGTCCTGATACTCGTCGAGCAGCCCGGTGTCGGAAGTCGGTCGATGAGTGACTCCAGCCCGGCGTTTGAGGGCACGCACCTCCCCCTATCGGCGTCGGGCGTTCTGGGGCGATCGCAGACCGGGGGTTGGGAACTCGGACGGGCACAGGTCTCAGGTCTCGTTGCCGGGTACTGTCGGTGTGGTGGTTGACCCAAACGGCGGTGAGGGTGCGATGCTCACGATAAAGCGCCGCACCTGGCTCCAGGACGCAGTTCGGATCTACAAGGTCCTCATTGGCGAGGTCGTGATCGGTTCTATCGGCCCCCTTCGCACGAAGACTTTTCCGATCGCGTCCGGGAAACACACCATCCGTTTGGCGATGCCGACCACCGGCCGCTCCTCGAGCGCCTTGATCGATATTGAGCTCAAGACGGGACAGCAGTGCGTAGTCCAGACAGTGCGCCGAGGGGGACTGGCGAGCTTCATGAAGCTGCCGTTGGCCATGCCCGAAGGCGCAGCGGCTCTAGCCGAAGGGCGCCCGATCGATAGCCGCTACTACGAAGGGCCGTGGATCCACGTAGCCGTTCACGTCACCGACGCGGTTCACGACGGCTAAGCATTCGCAGCGCCGAACGCCCGCTCACGCTTCCGGCTCCCGCACGGGCTCGACAAACAGCCGAACGGTACGTCCTGGGTGTCTCGCGTACCCGGCGATCAGAGACGTGCCGTTGTTGTCATTATGCGACGCGCCTGGGCGGGCTATTGGGGCGGTTGGCCACCTCGGGAACGGCAGACGAGGTGGAAAGACAGCAGAGCTGGCGGTAGGGGTCACGCCGGCTGGCTTCGAGCTCGACCGTCAGTGATATTGGATCGACACCGGAGGCAGTCTCCGCTCTCGGTACTGTCGGAAAGACCGCCTGAATCGTCCGGCCAGCAGTCATAGCATGGAGCCGACGAGCGACCTCTAGGAGCAACCGCAGGTGCCAGACCGACCCGAACCGCAACCAGACAACGACGATGTAGAGCTTCTCGACATCGACGGGGACGATGACGCCGACGACCCGGACTGGAATATCTCCGAGATGAGGCGGGCCGAGCAGGCCGAATGGGAAGCGGAGCCCGAGGAGATGGAGCTTCGCCGCCAGGAGGCCGAGGAGAACAACCGGATCTATGAGGGGCGCCGCAGGGGCTTGCAGTAGCCTCTCGGAGTTTCGATGTACCACAAGTGACCGGGAAATCGGCGGTCGCCCCTCAGCCGTCGGTTCGGGACACTCACGGCCTCCTGCCGCCCTGTCCTATTGGGGCAGGCAATCGTGGCTGCAAATCATCGCCCAAACCGGACAAGATGCGTCAGACCAGAGCCTGATCCAACTGTCCTCGACAGCCACACTCATGCCAACCCTGAGTGGCAGAAGAATGCGCGACACTTTTCTCCATGGGGACGGTGAAGGCACGGCGTCGAACATCTGTACCGCACGCGAAGAACATAATGCTCAGGGCGATGCAGGAGATTTTGGATCCCTCCCCCACCGACGTCGGTCCCGTGTGGGACTACTTCGAATCACGCTGCGCTTACTGCGACGTAGACCTAGATATCCAAGGTCGGTCTGCC
>JAKBAX010000183.1 GCA_021808785.1 Actinomycetes bacterium
GAGCGGGTGGTCAGGGAACAACGCCGACGCCAGGACGTCGTGCACCAGGTCGGCCGGTTCGTCGGCGTGCATGAGGATCTCCTCGAGGATCACCTGGCGCTCCGACTCGAACTCGTCGGCGCGGAACGCGGGCGACCACACGATGTCGGAGAGCAGTTGCACCCCCATGTCGGCATCGTCGCCGAGGAGCCTCACGTAGAAGGTCGTGTACTCCTTGGTGGTGTAGGCGTTCATGTCGCCACCCACCGAATCCACCGCCATGGCGATGCTGCGGGCGCTGCGCTCGGCGGTGCCCTTGAACAGGAGGTGCTCCAGGAAGTGCGAGGCGCCGGCGTGGAGCACCGGCTCGTCCACCGAGCCGGTGCCCACCCAGAAGCCGATGCTGGCCGAGCGCACATCGGACATGCGCTCGGTGACGACCGTGAGACCACCGTCGAGGGTGGTGACGCGGTGGGTCAAGAGAGGCGGTTCAGGACCGGCGCCGGCGAGGATTGCGCCGGGGGGCCCGGTCACCCCGGTCGCCGCCCCGGTCCTCGGAGGGAACACCGCTGGCCGGCCCCAGATCGCCGAACTCGGCGGCCGCCTCGGCCTCCCATGTGGCCTCGAACGACAACTCGTCGCCGTCGCTCGGGCTCGGCGCCGACCCGGCCGCGGCGGTGTCACCGCTCGGCTCGGGCCCGTCACCGGCGAGCGACAGCGAGACCTTGCCCTGAGGGTCGATGTCGTCCACCCGGACCTCGATCTCGTCGCCCAGGTCGACCACGTCCTCCACCCGATCGACCCGCTTGCCCCGGCCCAGCTTGGAGATGTGCACCAGGCCGTCGCGGCCGGGCAGGATGTTGACGAAGGCGCCGAACTTGGTGATGTTGACCACCTTGCCGGTGTAGATCATGCCCACCTCGGCCTTGGGCGGGTCCAGGATCATCTCGATCCGCCGGCGGGCCTCGGCCACCGCCCCGCCGTCGCGGGCACCGATGGTGACCGTGCCCACCATGCCGTCGTCGTCGACTGCGATGTCGGTCCCGGTCTCCTGCTGCAAGGCGTTGATGACCTTGCCCTTGGGCCCGATGACCTCACCGATCTTGTCGATCGGGATTTCCAGGCTGACGATCTTCGGGGCGGTGTCGCGCACGTCGGAGCGGGGGCTCGAGATGGCCCCGGCCATGACCTCGAGGATCAGCGTCCGGGCCTGGTAGGCCTGGCGCAGGGCGGCACCGAGCACGTCGGCGGGGAGCCCGTCGATCTTGGTGTCGAGCTGCAGGGCGGTCACGAAATCGGAGGTTCCGGCCACCTTGAAGTCCATGTCCCCGAACGCATCCTCGGCGCCCAGGATATCGGTCAGGGTGATGTAGCGGTCGTCCACCTTGACCAGGCCCATGGCGATACCGGCCACCGGCGCCTTGATGGGCACCCCGGCGTCCATGAGCGAAAGGGTGGAGGAGCACACCGATGCCATCGAGGTGGACCCGTTGGACGACAGCACCTCCGATACCAGGCGGAGGGCGTAGGGGAACTCCTCGACGGCCGGGACGACCGGTAGCAGGGCCCGCTCGGCCAGCAGGCCGTGCCCGATCTCGCGCCGCTTGGGGCTCCCCACCCGGCCGGTCTCGCCGTTGGCGTAGGGCGGCATGTTGTAGTGGTGCATGTAGCGCTTCTTGTCGTCCACCCCGATGGTGTCGAGGAGCTGGTCCATGCGGGGCATACCCAAGGTGGTGATGTTGAGCACCTGGGTCTCGCCCCGCTGGAACAGGCCCGATCCATGGGCCGTCGGGACGATCCCCACAGCAGCCGACAGCGGCCGGATGTCCTCGGGACGCCGGCCGTCGATGCGAACGCCGCTCGTCACGATGCGCTGGCGTACCAGCTTCTTGGTCAGTGAGCGCACGGCCGACTTGATCTCGCCTTCGCGCCCGGCGAACTCACCGGAGAGCTCGGCCACGATCGCCGCAGCCGCCTCGTCCTCGGCCGCCTCGCGCTCCGACTTGGCGGTGATGGTGGTGACCGCGTCCACCCGGGAGGTGCCCACCTCGGCGACCCGGGCGGCCACGTCGTCGCCGTAGTCGACCTGGGGCACGTAGCCGATAGGCGCCCGGGCGCCGGCCTTGGCGACCAGCTCCCGCTGCAGCTCGATGCTCTCGCGGATCCAGGTCTTGGCCGTCTCCAGGCCGTCGGCGATGGCCTCCTCGGTCACCTTGGGGGCCCCCGACTGGTACAGCTCCCACGCCGCCGGGGTGCCGCCCGCCTCGACCATCATGATGGCCACGTCGCCATCGTCGAGCTGGCGGCCGGCCACGACCAGCTCGAAGGCCGAGGCATCGCCCTCCTGGTAGGTCGGGTGGGGCATCCACTCGCCCTCGGCGGTCCACGCGATGCGCACGGCGCCGATGGGGCCCTCGAAGGGAATGCCCGAGAGCATCAAAGCGGCCGAGGCGGCATTGATGGCCAGCACGTCGTGGGGGTTCTCGAGGTCGGCGCCCAGCACGGTGATGACGACCTGGGTCTCGTTGCGGTAGCCGTCGGCGAAGCTGGGGCGCAGCGGCCGGTCGATCAGACGGGCGGTCAGGATGGCCGTGTCGGCCGGCCGTCCCTCCCGGCGGAAGAACGAGCCGGGGATCTTGCCGGCCGCGTACATCCGCTCCTCGACGTCGACGGTGAGGGGGAAGAAGTCGATGCCCTCGCGTACCGACGACGCCGCGTTGGCGGTGGCCAGGACGGTGGTGTCACCGATCGAGGCGACCACCGCGCCCTGCGACTGCGGGGCGAGGAGGCCGGTCTCGAAGGTCAGCGACTTGGTGGTCTTGGTGATGGGGCCCGACACCGATGTCGGTGCCGAGGTGATATTGGCGGCCATGGGGCTCGCTCCTTTCATAGAAGAGCGGCGCCCGGCCAGTTCCCAGTCGGCGCTCCCCCACCCGTTTCGATGGTGGGGAACCCCCGACTGGCAGCTGACCGCCTAACCGCCGCTCGGTTCACAGTTGAAAAACAAGGGACGCCCGGCGAGGGCGTCCCAGTACTGCTAGCGGCGCAGACCGAGGCGGGAGATCAACTCCCGGTAGCGCTCGACGTCGTTCGCACGGACGTAGTCGAGCAGGCGGCGGCGGCGGCCGATGAGTTTCATCAGGCCCCGACGGGTGTGGTGATCGCCCTTGTGGACCTTCAGGTGCTCAGTGAGGTGGGCGATACGCTCGCTGAGGATGGCGACCTGAACCTCCGGTGAGCCCGTGTCGGTCTCGTGGGTCCGGTAGGTCGCAATCGTTGCGGCTTTATCTGGCATGAATGAGGGTTTCCCTTGACTTCGTCTTCAAATGTTCCCAGCTCGGCCGATTGCTGCTTCTGCGGCAACAACCGGGACCATACGTCCGGGCGCGACCGGTTCAGCCGGTCAACCGGACATCATAGCACCGCTGACCCCCGATGACCGCGGCCGGCGACGACGTGGACCTGGGCCGGGGAGTGGTCCTGCACCGCTCGGAGGTCATCTGGCGCTTCTCCACCTCGGGGGGCCCGGGGGGACAGCACGTGAACACCTCCAACACCAGGGCCGAAGCGGTGTGGACCCCGGCCGCCGCCACGGGGCTGCCCGAATGGGCCCGCCGACGCATCCAGCACGACCTGGGACCGGTCGTGACGGTGGCCGCCTCCGACACCCGCTCGCAGACGCGCAACCGGGAGCTGGCCCTCGACCGCCTGGCCGAGAAGGTGCGCGCCGCCCTGGCCCCGCCGCCCCCGCCTCGCCGCGCCACCCGGCCCACCGCCGCCTCGCAGCGCCGCCGCCTGGACCAGAAGCGGCAACGGGCCCGGCTGAAAAAGCAGCGGCGGAACGGCCCCGACGAGTGACACCGGCTCAGTCCTTCTGGGTTCCGAGCACCCGCCGGGTGGTGACCACGTCGCGGCCCATCTGGTCGATCAGGGCCTGGGCCGACTCGAAGCGGGCCTGGGCGCGCAGGTGGGCCACGAAATCGACCCGGGCCGCCTCGTCGTAGAGGTCTCCCTCGAAGTCCAGCAGATAGCACTCGAGCAACTGCATCCCCGACTCGCGGTAGAAGGTGGGTCGCCGCCCGAGCGAGATGGCGGCCGGGTGGCGGAGGCCGTCGGGGCGGCGGTACCAACCGGCGTAGACGCCGTCCGCCGGCACGGCGATCTCGTCGGGAAGCGACACGTTGGCGGTGGGGAATCCGAGGAGCCGGCCCCGCTTGTCCCCGTGGGCCACCACGCCACGCACCTGGTGGGGGCGGCCGAGCAGGGATGCCGCCTCACCGACCGCCCCGTCGGCGAGCAGCTTGCGGATCCGCGTCGATGAGATCGGGTCCCGGTCCAGGCCGCCGCTGAACAGACGGAGCCCGGTGACGTCGAAGCCGAGCACCGCGCCCATGTCCTGGAGCATGGGCACACTCCCCTGCCGGTCCCGGCCGAAGTGGAAGTCGTGGCCGACGACCACCGCCTTGGCGTCGAGACAGCCGACCAGCACCTCGCGCACGAACTCCTCGGCCGACTCCTTGGACCGGGTCTCGTCGAAGTGGACCAGCAGGACGTAATCGACGCCCGTTTCGGCCAGCAACTCGAGCTTTTGGTCCAAGTCGGTGAGCAGCTTCGGCGCCGACCCGGGGCGCACCACAGAGGCCGGATGGCGGTCGAAGGTAACCACCGCCGAGTCGAGGCCCTGCTCGGAGGCCACCCGCCGAACCCGATCGATCACCAGGCGGTGCCCGGTGTGCACGCCATCGTAGGCCCCGATGGTCACCGCGCACGGATGCCGCGACGAGCACTTACCGGGGTGGTGCAGGACCTCCATGTCGCAGGAAAGGGTAGACGCCCGACCCGCCGGGAGTGTCACGGCACCAGCACTACCCGCCGGTCCTGCTCGTAGACAGCCAGCAACTGGCCTGCCTCGGTGATCACCCGCCACGGTCCCGGTCCGTGCGCGCCCAGGTCCGCTCCGGACAAACGACGACCGACGCGCACCAGCGCCTCCACCTCACCGGAAACGGTGACGGCTTCCAGCCAGGGCAGAGCGGCGGCGGGCGCCAGAACGGCGTCGGGCCCGGTCGCATCGAGGGGCACCGCCTCGTGGTCCCGCCACGGCCCCACCCGGGTCCGGCGCAGGTTGCGGACGTGGGCCCCGCCACCGAGCAGCCGGCCCAGGTCGTCGGCCAGCACCCGGATGTAGGTCCCCGACGAGCACTCGATCTCGGCGCGCAGCACCCCCGGTGCCGACCAGTCGACCACGAAGCGCTCGACGGTGACGGTCCGGGGCGCCCGTTCCACCTCGATGCCCTCGCGAGCCAGTTGGTGCAGGCGCCTGCCTCCCACTTTGACGGCCGAGACCATGGGCGGGACCTGCTGGATGGCCCCGGTCAGGCCGGTTGCCACGGCACGCGCCTGGTCGAGGGTGACCGACGACATGTCCCATGTCCCGGTGACCTCGCCCGCGTCGTCGAGGGTGGTGGTGGCAGCGCCCAGCACGATGTCGGTCGTGTAGGCCTTTCCCAGCCCGGACATGTACTGCATGAGCCGGGTGACCCGCCCCAGACCGACGAGAAGGACGCCGGTGGCGTCGGGGTCGAGGGTGCCGGCGTGGCCGACGCGCTTCTGGGCGAAGATACGCCGACAGCGGCCCACCACGTCGTGGCTGGTCATACCGGGCGGTTTGTCGACTACCGCCAGCCCGTCAGTCATCGAGGGAGCGCAGGATGTCCTCGATGCGCTGCCCGGTGGCGACCGCCGGGTCGGCGACGAACCGCAGCTGTGGGGTGCGCTTCATGCGCACCTCCTGCGAAACGGCCGCCTGCAGGCGGACCCGGGCCGGTTCCAGCGCGGCCGCTTGCTCGTCGGTCATCGAAGCCAGCAGGACCGTGGCATGGCGCAGATCCGGATCGCACTTGACGGCCGTGATGGTGAGCATCCCGAGACGCTCGTCGAGCTCCTCCATCCGTTCCAGCTGCTCGGCCAGGATCTGGCGCAGCACCTCGTTCACCCGGGCCGTCCGGGCGTAGCCACGGCGGCCGCCCCTTTGTCCGGACATCACCTCTCCATCCAGTTGCGCTCGCAGGAGACCACCTCGATCTCCGGGAAGGACCAGACGAACCGCTCGACCTCGTCGAGCACCTCGCCGGCGTGGCGGGGACTACCCGACACGGTGGCCATGCCCAGGGTCGCCTCCCGGAGCGAGTCCTGGTGGCCGACCTCGGCCACCGCCACCCCGAAGCGGCGGTGGGCCCCATCCAGGATGGGACGCACCACCGAACGCTTCTCCTTCAAGGAGTGGACGCAGCGCAGCCGGAGGTTCATTTCCAGCGAGGCTACGTGCGCGGGATCTCCCGCTCGTCGAAGGTCTCGATGATGTCGCCCTCCTGCAGGTCCTGGTTGTTGGACAGGCCGATGCCGCATTCGAAGTTCTCGTGCACCTCGCGCACGTCCTCCTTGAACCGCCGCAGCGACGTGATCTGACCCTTCCAGATGATGACGCCGTCGCGGAGGAAGCGGACCTTCGAGCCGCGGGTGATGACCCCGTGGCGGACGTGGCAGCCGGCGATGGCGCCGATGCGCGGGACCCGGAATATCTCGCGCACCTCGGCCTCACCGGTGATGACCTCCTCGTACTCGGGGGCCAGCATGCCGACCATGGCAGCTTCGATGTCCTCGATCAGCTTGTAGATGATCTCGTAGGTGCGGATCTCGACGTCGTGCTGTTCGGCCAGCTCCCGGGCCCCGCGATCGGGTCGTACGTTGAACCCGATGATGGTGGCGTTGGACGCGGCGGCAAAGGTGACGTCGTTCTCGGTGATCCCGCCCACGGCCCGGTGGATGAAGCTGAGCTTGACCTCGTCGCGCTCCAGCTTGCGCAGGCTCTCGGTGACCGCTTCGAGCGAACCCTGGGTATCGGCTTTGAGAACCAGGTTGAGGCTGGCCGTCTCGCCCCGCTGGATCTGCTCGAAGATGTCCTCCAGCTTGGCGCCGGTACCGGTGGCCGACGAGGTCCGGCGCAGGTCGGCGGCGCGGTAGCGCTCGCCTCGCTGCTCGGCGATGTCGCGAGCCGTCTTGGGCTTGTCGGTGACCCGGAACTCGTCGCCGGCGCTCGGGACGGTGTCGAAGCCGAGCACCTGGACCGGGCTGGACGGGGCCGCCTCTTTGACCTGCTCGCCGTTCTCGTCGAGCAGGGCCTTGATCCGACCCCAGGCGGCACCGGCCACGGTCGGGTCGCCGGTACGCAGCGTCCCGGACTGGACGATCACCGTCGCGACGGGACCCTTACCGGGGTCCAGGTTGGCCTCGAGGACGATGCCACGGGCCCGGCCCTCGGGGTTGGCCACGAGCTCCTCGAGCTCGGCCACCACCAGCACCTGCTCGAGCAGGTCATCGATGCCGAAGTTCTGGAGGGCGGATATCTCCACCATGATGGTGTCGCCACCCCAGGCCTCCGGGACCAGCTCGTGGGTGGAGAGCTCCTGCATGACGCGGTTCGGGTCGGCGTTCTCCCGGTCGATCTTGTTGATGGCGACGATGATGGGCACGTCGGCCCCCTTGGCATGGTTGATGGCCTCGACCGTCTGGGGCATGACGCCGTCGTCGGCGGCGACCACCAGGATGACGATGTCGGTGACCTCGGCACCGCGCGCCCGCATGGCGGTGAACGCCTCGTGGCCGGGGGTATCGATGAAGGTGACCCGCTGGCCCTGGTACTCCACCTGGTAGGCGCCGATGTGCTGCGTGATACCACCGGCTTCTCCGGCCACCACGTTGGTCTCACGGATGCGGTCCAGCAGCAGGGTCTTGCCGTGGTCGACGTGGCCCATCACCGTGACGACCGGCGGGCGGGGCCGCAGGTCGTCCTCGTCCTCCTCCTCGTCGTCGAAGTACTTCGCCTGAAGCTCGGCTTCTTTCTCCTCGCCCGGATCGACCAGGCGGATGCTGGCGCCCAACTCCGCCGCGAACAGCTCGATCATGTCGTCCGACAGCGACTGGGTGGTGGTCACCATCTCGCCCTGCTGGAAGAGGAACCGGACCACATCGGCGCCGGACCGGTTGAGCTTGGGGCCCAACTCCTGAGCCGTCGAGCCCCGCTCGACGATGATCTCGCCATCGGGTACCGGCGCGTTGGACGGCGTGTAATGGGTGATCTCCTGGGCTTCCAGCTCCTCGACCGGACGTCGGCGGCGACCGCCGGACCGGCGCCTCCGCGGCGGGCCGCCCCGACCGAAGGCGCCACCGGCACCGCCGCCGCGAGGCGGGCCGCCAGGACCGCCGGGGCCGCCGGGGCCGCCGCCCGGACGCATTCCGCCACCGGGCGCGCCACCGCCACCTCCGGGGCGCCATCCGCCGCCGGTGCCGGTACGAGGACCGCCGGGGCCACCGCCGGTCCGGGGACCACCAGGGCCGCCTCCGGTGCGGGGCCCACCGGGACCGGCCGGACGACCGGCGCCCGGCCCACCGCTGCGAGCGGCGGCCGGCCCGCGGCCGGGCGGAGGCGGAATGGGCTTACCCGAAGCGGACAGGGGCGGGCGGCGTACGCCGGGCGGGGGCGGTATGGGCTTGCCCGACGACGACAGCGGTGGCGCCGACGGGCGAGCGGGCCCTCCCGATCCGGTGGGGCCAGCCGGCCGGGCCGAGGCAGCAGGGCCA
>JAKBAX010000184.1:0-4517 GCA_021808785.1 Actinomycetes bacterium
CGGGGCGGGAATGGCTCCTCGCGCTGGTCCTGGTCGCGGGGCTGGCCGCCTTCCTGCTGGCGGCCCGGCCCACCGCCGGCGTGGTCAAGCTCGACGCCGACGTGCTGGCCTGGTCCACCCTGATCGCCGGCGCCATCACCGCATTTTTCGCCCTCGTCGGGCTGCGCTGGCCCCATGGCCACCGGCCCGCCCTCCTCGGCACCGCGGCCGGCATCGGGTACGGGCTGGTCGCGGCCTTGATCAAGCAGGCCACCGCGGTGTTCCAGAGCGGCGGGATCCTCCACCTCCTGGCCGACTGGCCGCTGTATGCCCTGATCTTCGCCGGCGCCATCTCCATCGGGCTCAACCAGATGGCCTACCGGGCCGGGCCGTTGGCCAAGTCCATGCCGGCCCTGACCGTCAGCGACCCGGCCGCCTCGGTGGCCCTCGGGGTGCTGGCGTTCCAGGAGAAGCTGGCGGCCAACCCGTTCGCCATCGCGGTGCAGGTCGTGGGCTTCTTGGTGATGGCTCTGGCGGCCGCCCAGCTGGCCCGGCGGGAGGCCGAGGAGGGGGAAGTCGTGGTGATTACGTGATGTCCGATGGCGTTTCGTTCCCGAGCAGTCGAGCAGCCAGGTGGAGGCCGGACCGGACCGGCCTCCACCGCGCTATTTTTCACGACCGCGTCTGAAGCGCTACCATGGACCACGGCCAACCGGCCGGTCGTCCCGCGCGCTACGCACAGGTCCTAAGGGGCTGAGTACGGCAGTGCCACCGACCACCGGCCAGGCGGCCGCCCGATCGCCCGGGGCTGACCCGGCGGAGAGCCCCACAGGCACGATTCATCGAGAGGTTCGAGGTTGCCCACCATCGCGCAGTTGGTCCGAAAGGGCCGTGAACAGAAGACGGTCAAGACCAAGACTCCGGCTCTGCGCGGCGCGCCGCAGCGGCGGGGCGTGTGCACCCGCGTCTACACCACCACCCCGAAGAAGCCCAACTCGGCCCTGCGCAAGGTGGCTCGGGTGCGCCTCACGAGCGGTGTGGAGGTGACCGCCTACATCCCCGGTGAGGGTCACAACCTCCAGGAGCACTCGATCGTGCTGGTGCGCGGCGGTCGGGTCAAGGATCTCCCCGGCGTTCGCTACAAGATCATCCGCGGCACCCTCGATACGAGCGGCGTCCGCGACCGCAAGCAGGCCCGCAGCCGTTACGGCGCCAAGCGCGGCTGAGCAAGAGGAAGAGGTAGAGACAGATGCCCCGTAAAGGACCCGCCCCCCGCCGTGACCTGCTGCCCGACCCCATCTACCGGTCGGTGCTCATCACCCAGATAGTCAACAAGGTGCTCGAGCGGGGCAAGCGCAGCCTGGCCGAGCGCATCGTGTACGAGGCCCTGGATCTCATCAAGGAGCGCAGCGACGGCGACCCGGTGGCCGTGGTGAAGCGGGCGGTAGAGAACACCAAGCCCCAACTCGAGGTCAAGAGCCGCCGGGTCGGCGGCGCCACCTACCAGGTCCCGGTCGAGGTCCGCTCCAAGCGGGCCTCCACCCTGTCCATCCGGTGGCTGGTCGGCTACTCCCGCCAGCGCCGGGAGAAGACCATGGCCCAGAAGCTGGCCGCCGAGCTGATGGACGCGTCCAACGGCGTCGGCGCCGCAGTCAAGCGCCGCGAGGACATGCACAAGATGGCCGAGTCGAACAAGGCCTTCGCCCACTACCGCTGGTAGCCCCACCCATCCCCCCGAACAGCAGTGACGAAGTAAAGAGGAACCATGGCTGAAGCCACCGCAACCCGTGCCAAGCCCCTGGCCCAGGTCCGCAACATCGGGATCATGGCCCACATCGACGCGGGCAAGACCACCACGACCGAGCGCATCCTCTTCTACACCGGTATCAACTACAAGATCGGCGAGGTCCACGAGGGCGCGGCCACGATGGACTGGATGCCCCAGGAGCAGGAGCGGGGCATCACCATCACCAGCGCGGCCACCACGTGCGAGTGGAACGGCTACCGCATCAACATCATCGACACCCCCGGCCACGTGGACTTCACCGTAGAGGTGGAGCGCAGCCTGCGCGTCCTCGACGGCGCGGTGGCCGTCTTCGACGCGGTGGCCGGCGTGGAGCCGCAGACCGAGACGGTGTGGCGCCAGGCCGACAAGTACGGCGTTCCCCGCATGTGCTTCGTCAACAAGATGGACCGCATCGGCGCCGACTTCTACCGCTGCGTCGACATGATCAAGGACCGCCTCGACGCCACCGTTGCCGTCGTCCAGCTGCCCATCGGCTCCGAGAGCGAGTTCCGGGGCTGTATAGACCTGCTGGGGATGAAGGCCATGGTCTGGAACGACGAGGCGGCCAAGGGCGAGAAGTTCGACCTCACCGACATTCCCGACCACCTGCGCGACGAGGCGGAGACCTACCGCCACGAGCTGATCGACACGCTGTCCAACTTCGACGACGTCATCACCGAGAAGTTCCTGGGCGACGAGGAGATCACCGAGGCCGACCTGGAGCGGGCCCTGCGGGCCTGCACCATCGCCGGCCAGATCGTGCCCGTCCTGTGCGGCAGTGCGTTCAAGAACAAAGGCGTCCAGCCCATGCTCGACGCCGTGATCGCCTACCTCCCCAGCCCCGTCGACATCCCTCCCACGCGCGGCACCGACGTCAAAGGGATCGAGGAGCTCGAGCGCAGTGCCAGCGACGACGAGCCGTTCGCCGCCCTGGCCTTCAAGATCATGACCGACCCACATCTCGGGAAGCTCACCTACGCCCGCATCTACTCCGGCAAGCTGAGGACCGGCAGCGGGATCATCAACTCCACCAAGGACCGCAAGGAGCGGGTCGGTCGCATCCTGCAGATGCACGCCAACCACCGCGAGGACCGCGACGCGGCGTTCGCGGGCGACATCGTGGCCCTGGTCGGCATGAAGCAGACCACCACCGGCGACACCCTGTGCGACCCGAGCTCCCCCATCGTGCTCGAGTCGCTGGACTTCCCCGAGCCGGTCATCCATGTGGCCGTCGAGCCGAAGACCAAGAACGACCAGGACAAGCTGTCCCGGGCCCTCCAGGCCCTCTCCGAGGAGGACCCCACCTTCCAGGTGCACTCCGACGAGGAGACGGGCCAGACGATCATCGGCGGTATGGGCGAGCTGCACCTCGAGGTGCTGGTCGACCGGATGCTGCGCGAGTTCAAGGTCGACGCCAACGTGGGCAAGCCCCAGGTCGCCTACCGTGAGACCATCAAGTCGACCGTCCGCAAGGTCGAGGAGCGCTACATTCGCCAGACCGGCGGCCGCGGCCAGTACGGCCACGTGGTGCTCGACCTGGAGCCCACCGGCCCCGGGGGCGGATACGAGTTCCTGGACAAGATCACCGGCGGCATCATCCCGAAGGAGTACATCCCCTCGGTCGACGCCGGCATCCAGGACGCCATGCAGTCCGGTGTGCTGGCCGGCTACCCGGTCGTCGACATCCGGGCCACCCTGGTATACGGCTCGTACCACGACGTCGACTCGTCCGAGATGGCATTCAAGATCGCCGGCTCCATCTGCT
Organism: Actinomycetes bacterium; assembly: GCA_021808785.1. Classification (GTDB taxonomy): domain Bacteria; phylum Actinomycetota; class Acidimicrobiia; order Acidimicrobiales; family Palsa-688; genus JAKCDU01. The sequence goes on from JAKBAX010000184.1 coordinate 3,531, forward strand.
TCAAGAAGGCCTGCCGGCAGGCGCACCCGGTCCTGCTGGAGCCCATCATGGCCGTCGAGGTCGTCACCCCCGAGGACTTCATGGGCGATGTGATCGGCAACCTGTCATCTCGCCGGGGCAAGGTGGAGGGCATGGAGCAGCGGGGCAACTCGCAGGTCGTCCGGGCCCAGGTGCCCCTGGCCGAGATGTTCGGGTACTCTACGGACCTGCGGTCGCGCACCCAGGGCCGGGCGACCTACAGCATGCAGTTCAACTCGTACCAGGAAGTTCCCGACTCCATCGCCCAGGAGATCGTGAAGCGGATCCGGGGCGAATAACCGGCTTCGAGCCGATCCCGCCGTATCGGCTGAAGCCGGTCGGCAAACCCAGTATCCTTCAACACCGCGTCTATCAACCGGCCGGGTGGCCGGAACCCCTATGAGGAGTGTGCCTTTCCATGGCGAAGCAGAAGTTCGAGCGCACTAAGCCCCATCTCAACATTGGGACGATGGGGCACATCGACCACGGCAAGACGACGCTGACGGCAGCCATCACCAAGGTGCTGTCGGAGCGTCATCCCCAGGGGAACGCCCCGGTCGCGTTCGATCAGATCGACAAGGCGCCCGAAGAGCGCCAGCGCGGCATCACCATCAACATCGCCCACGTCGAGTACCAGACGCCCAACCGGCACTACGCCCACGTGGACATGCCCGGTCACGCCGACTACATCAAGAACATGATCACCGGTGCGGCCCAGGTCGATGGCGCCATCCTCGTCGTGGCGGCCACCGACGGCCCGATGGCCCAGACCCGGGAGCACGTCCTGCTGGCCCGCCAGGTCGGCGTGCCCTCCATCGTGGTGGCCCTGAACAAGTCCGACGCGGTCGACGACGAGGAGCTGCTCGACCTGGTCGAGCTCGAGGTGCGCGAACTGCTCAACGAGTACGAGTTCCCCGGCGACGACACCCCGGTGGTCCGGGTCTCCGCTCTCAAGGCGCTCGAGGGCGA
>JAKBAX010000184.1:4527-8616 GCA_021808785.1 Actinomycetes bacterium
AGATGCCCATCGAGGACGTGTTCACCATCCAGGGCCGCGGCACCGTGGTCACCGGCAAGGTGGAGCAGGGCCGGATCAAGGTGGGTGAGGAGGTCGAGATCGTCGGCCTGCGCCCGACCCAGAAGACGACCTGTACCGGTGTCGAGATGTTCCGCAAGCTGCTCGACGAGGGCGAGGCGGGAGACAACATCGGCGCCCTCCTGCGTGGCACCAAGAAGGAGGACGTCGAGCGGGGCCAGGTGCTCTGCAAGCCGGGCTCCATCACCCCCCACACCGACTTCGAGGGCGCCATCTACGTGCTGTCGAAGGAAGAGGGTGGCCGTCACAAGCCGTTCTTCAACAACTACCGGCCGCAGTTCTACTTCCGGACCACCGACGTCACCGGCAGCATCTCCCTGGCCGAGGGCACCGAGATGGTCATGCCCGGTGACAACACCGAGATCAAGGTGGAGCTGCAGAAGCCCATCGCCATGGAAGAGGGACTGCGTTTCGCCATCCGTGAGGGTGGTCGGACCGTTGCCTCGGGCCGGGTCACCAAGATCATCAAGTAGTCCAGCGGGAAAAAGGGGCGGGCCCCCGACGGCTCCCGCCCGAGCGGCCCGCTCCCTTTTTCCGCTTGAAGCACCCCTGAGTTATTTGACAACCCCGCACCTGAAACGGAGTATCAGCCTGTGGCTGACGGAACCAAGCAGCGCATTCGAATCCGCCTGAAGGCGTACGACCACGAGATCCTGGACCAGTCCACCAAAAAGATCGTCGAGACCGTGCTGCGCACGCAAGCCAAGGTGCGGGGACCGGTCCCGCTCCCGACCGAGCGCAACCGCTACACCGTGATCCGCTCGCCCCACAAGTACAAGGACAGCCGCGAGCACTTCGAGATGCGGGTCCACAAGCGGCTTCTCGACATCGTGGAGCACACCCCCAAGACGGTGGATTCCCTCCAGCGCATCGAGCTGCCGGCGGGCGTCGACATCGAGATCAAGATACAGCAGAACTAACGCTCCGAGTAGCGGGCGACCACGATGAGTGGGTTGCCCTCTGCTCGTTGATCGACCGGTTCGTCAGCCGGTACACCAACCCGAAGACGTCTCACCAGTACCGGGCGGAGTTGACCGCTCTATTCAGGTACGTGGGTGTGACGCATCCGCGGTCGCTCACTGACGTAGCGGTCAACCAGTGGGTCGCCCTGGCGAAGGCTAACAACACCCGCCGCAACCGGCTCACCCGGATCTGCGTGTTCCTCCGCTGGTGTGTCCGGTACGAGTTGGCGGATTCTCGGTTGGTCGAGGAGTTGCAGAGCCGGGAGAACCCACTTCGGGACACGCCGCCGCTCTACGGGAAGCTCCAGGGGAAATATCCCGCTCGGTGGCTCACCCACGAGGAGGCGTACGGCGTACGGCGTCCTGCTCGGGGTCTGTGATTCCAGCGATGTCGGTCGGAGGGACGAACTCGTTCTCCGGCTTGGCCTGGCCGGGATGCGGGTCGCCGAGATCATCCGGCTCCGGGTCGGCGATCTCCACTTTGGTCACGAGCCGACCATCGAGTGGATCGGTAAGAAGAACCGCGCCCGCAAGGTGTCGATCGGCCCCGGCATGTCGGCACTCCTCACCGATTACCTGGCCCGTTACCAGAACGGAGTCGGCCGCCAGGTTCTCGCGGATGACTTCCTGGTCTGCCGGCAGAAGACCGGCGGGGGAGTCGGGCTGATCTCCTGGGGACGGCCGTTCAAGACGACGGCGGGGATCGCCAAGCTGGTCCAGCTCCGGGCGAACGAGGCGGGGCTCGGTCACATGAGCCCTCACGATCTGCGCCGGACAGCTGCGGGCATCCTGCACCGGGCCGTCTCCGACGACGGAGCCCACTATTTCGATCTGCTCGATGTCCAGAAGGTGCTGGGCCACGCCAACCCGGCTACGACCATGCGCAGCTATATAGACCCTCTCGATACCGGGGTGATCCGCCGAGCCGCCCAGGTCCTGGACTAGCTGATCGGGGCGGCCTCACCGCCCTGCGGGCGGCCGGCCGCCAGCGTCGGGTCGGGGTGGCCGTTGGTCACTCCAGATGCGATGGCTCTCCGTGCTGGCATTCGTTCCCGTCTGCGGACCGCCGCTTCGTACGAGCGGGCGTAGAGCTTCCCGTACTCGTCGGGGCCGATGCCGCCGACGGTCAGTCCCTGCCAGTGCTTGCGCTTCTTGGCGTCATCGCTGACCGGTCTGCCTCTGGCCCGCTTCTTCAGCGCGTCAAAGAGGGTGAGCCGGCGGTTCATCTGCTGCCAGACGTCCTCCTCGACTTCGAGCAGCTCCACAGTGGGCTTGAAGCCGGCCCGGTAGCCGAAAGTGCCGAAGTAGCGGCCGACGGTGCCAAAGTCGTCGGGCGGAACCTTCTGTTTCGCTTTGGCCGCTTCGCCAGCCATGTAGGCAGCGATGGCCGATCGTCTCATGGTCTGGGCGACGCTGCTGTCCTTGGCGTAGAAGACGGTGCGAACGTTGACACCACGCCGGCCGTGCTTCTCGTCCGTGCCGTCGGTGACGATGTTGGACCACATCCGCAGGAGCTCGGCGGCGGCGTGCCCGCCGTACCCGCCCCCGATCGGAGGAGTCCAGTGGCGGCCCTGGTGCTTTCCAAGCTTGCGGACGTTCTGGTTGCCGAGTCGGGTGAGGATCTGGAAGCCCAGGTAGTCGAACTCCGACAGCGAATCCGGGCCCTTCATCAGCAGGTGGATGTGGGGCCGGCCTTCGGCCAGCTGGAACTCCTTGGACCAGAACCCGACCGGCCGCTCGCCGAAGGCCCGATACCAGGCCTCACCGAACGCCCGGCGGTGACGTTCGAGGGTCGGTCCGTCCGGCACCCATGGCCGCCAGTCGCCGGGATAGGTGAGAGTGATCCAAAGGGGCCGCTCGCCGAGCATGTCGAAGGGCAGGGACAGGACCCAGCGCCACATCTCCCGCCGGCTTCGATCCGACATCCCCTTGGCGCCGCGACCCAGCCGTGCCTCAGCCGCCTTCCGAGCCGACTCCAGCTCCTTGGACTCGAAGTAGTCCTGGATCTCCCACGGCTCGAGGCTGTCGACGAAGGCCTCCTCGTTCCATCGGCGTTCTTCCTCCTCTTCGGCCAGGAGTTGTGCTTCCTCGTCGGGGTCGAGCGGTTCGAACTCGATCGACTCGCCGGCCTCCTCTAGGTCCTCGAGCTGGCGCACGACCTGGTCCAGTAGCGGCCCGAGCCGGCCCCGGCCGAACTTGGTGCGGAGGCCGAGCTGGTGGCGCAGCCTGACGTATCCGGGCGCGATCTCGACGTAGAAGCGCTCACGGGGCATCCAGGGCCGTCCCGTCCTCGAACGACAACCACTTCAGCATTGTCCGTATTGTGCACTAGGGCTGTGACGACAACTAGCGGAGGATCCGTGGTCCTCCTTATGCCGCCTACTTGAGCGCTTGGAGATAGCGGCGGGTCGTGGCCGATTGGATCGCTCGGCTGACCGGCGAACCGACTCGCACCAGCAGGTTGGCGGGCTTGGAGAAGGCAGTTATATGGAACTCGGTCCGGTCGCCGTGCCGCTCGATGACGAAGGCCTCCTCTCCTGACTCGGGATGGCCCGAGAGCGTGCCGTACGCGAACCCGCGTCGGTCGGGTTCTTCGATCAGGTAGACGATCCGAACCGGGGCGACGATCCATATGACCGCGAGCTTGATGAGTGCGAGGTGGTTGGAGCCGCTCGAAGTGATCGAATCGCCTGGTATGACGGTGACTCCCGCTCCGAGGTGGGCTCGCCATCGGAGGAGCGATTCGGCTTTGGCGTCGAAGAGAGACGCTGGGCCGATGGTGAGCGAGCGACGATCGTGGTGGTACCCGCTGGGCAATTGCCCCGAACGCGTCGCGCCCACTTCGGGGTATGAGAGGTCGGCACGGGCCGTGTCGGTCAAGAGCCGTTCACATTCTTCGTCCGATGGTCGGCGAAGGCGGAACATGTCGAGTTGCTAGCACGGGAACCTGTTCGTCTGCTCGTAACCTGGTTTCGTGGGTGTCGCCAGCTCCGAGTTGTTGGTCTTCGACGGCGACTGTGGTTTCTGTACGTTCTCGGCCGAGTGGGTT
>JAKBAX010000185.1 GCA_021808785.1 Actinomycetes bacterium
GCCGCATAAGGAGGGGGGAGAACACCACCTTATTTGTGCGCGCGCTATCCACCACAAACGGCGCTGTTATGTCTACCGTCTCGTTTCCAATGGGACGACCCCGCACTTACCGCGAGCCTCGCCGGGCGACCGCTGTCCGGCTGCCGGTCTCGCTTCATGAGCGCCTTCGTAACGAGGCCGACGTTCGCTTGGTGTCAGCGAATCTCTTGATCGAGCGGGCTATCAGCCAGTTCCTCGACGGGCTCCCGCCGGTCGAGCTGGGAACGGAGGCAGGCTCATGACCCGCAGACAGGGACGGTCGACTTCGACCAGCAAGTTCGGCGTCGGCGCACGAGAGAGCCACGATGCCAGTGCCTTCTACGCTCGCTTCACGCCGAAGGCCATCTCCGGCGACGAGGAGCTCGCTGACCCGTTCGAGCTTTCCGAGCCGCTCGTGTGCGGCGATTCCCGCAAGATGGCAGAACTTCCCGACAACTCCGTGGCGCTGGTCGTCACCTCACCTCCGTATTTCGCCGGCAAGGAGTACGAGGAGGCGCTGGGCGAGGGTGTCATCCCCGCCTCCTACGCCGAGTACCTGCAGCTGCTGGCTGATGTGTTCGCTGAGTGTCAGCGGGTGCTCGAGCCGGGCGGTCGCATTGCGGTCAACGTCGCCAACCTTGGGCGCAAGCCGTACCGGTCGCTTTCAGCGGATGTGATCAGGATCCTCGACGACGACCTCGGAATGCTACTTCGAGGCGAGATCGTCTGGAAGAAGGCTGACGGGGCTTCGGGCTCATGCGCGTGGGGGTCGTACCGGTCACCTACGAACCCGGTCCTCAGGGATATCTCCGAGCGGGTCATTGTGGCGTCAAAGGGACGCTTCGACCGGGCCGTCGATGTCGGGCAACGACGGGTGCAAGGACGTCCGTACCGGCCCTCGATCTCGACCGACGAGTTCCTCGACGCCACCCTCGACGTGTGGGAGATCCGCCCCGAGTCCGCCCGGCGGGTGCGCCACCCTGCACCGTTCCCGGTGGAGCTTCCTCAGAGACTGATCGAGCTGTACACCTTCGGCGACGACCTGGTCCTCGACCCTTTCCTCGGATCGGGGACCACCGCCGTTGCGGCGGTGCGGACCGGAAGACGCTACGTCGGTTACGACACCGACCCGACCTACATCTCGATCGCCAAGGAGAGGGTCGCAGAGGAGCCGACAGCTCGAGCCCAGCGAACAGCGGGGCGCTCAGCGAGCCCGATTGTCCTCCCCGAGACGTCTGGAACGGACCAATTCCAGTCACGGTCAACCGAGGAAGGCAAAGCGGCGCAGGCCCTCGCCGTCGACATCTTGACCGCCGCCGGATTCAACATTGTCGAGCGGGATCACCGCATCCCTGGAGTTGGGATCCAGGTCAACATCGTGGCCGAGGACGCGGCCAAGGAACGCTGGTACTTCGACGTCACCGGTGCGTTCACCTCGACCCGCGGGGGACTGATCCGGACCGACACTCTATGGAAGTGCCTCGGACGAGCGAGCGTGCTGCGGACCTGTGCGATCAAGCCGGTGGTGCTGTTGTCCTCGCACCTCCCACCGCGACGAAGCACCGGAGACCAGGCTCTCCGCAAAGTCGGCCCCGGCGGAGTGCACGACGTCATGGGCATGCTCATCGATGACGATCGGGTTCGCCTCGCCGAGTACGCCGCCGGCGGCCGCCGGGCCCGACCACTGCCAGGGTTCTGGGCTGATTCGGACCTCGGACCCCGTCGCTGAGGAACTGCTAGAGGAGCGCTGGGGCGACGCCGTGGTGGCGTGGATGGAAGCCACCGACTCCGTGATCGACGTCCATGGAAGCGGACTCCAGGTCTGGAGCGCACGACGCTTCGCCCAGCGAGAGATCACCGGACTCGAGAGACATGCCCGATGTCACTTACGACGAGTGCTACCGGCAGGTCCGTATCGACCGCCATGACGCCAACTGGGAGCAACGGACCAGCGCCGCGACGGCGGCGAATCGCCGGACCGCTAAGCCCGTGGTCGAGCGTCAGAGGTCGTTGCCGGCGTAGGAGAGGTTGAAGCTCTTGTTGGTGAGGGGGAAGTCGGGGACGATGGTCTCGGCCAGGGCGATAGGGAGGGCGGGCCAGTTGAACCAGGACGGGTCGACGATCTTGTGGCGGGTGATGGTGCCGTCGGCGATCTCGACGCGGTGAACGATGGTGCCTCGCCAGCCTTCGACGATGCCGATCCCAGATCTTCTTCCACGGTCGACGACGATGCGACAGTCCTTGGGCCCGTCGCCCATCCCGGCGGTCTCGATGATCTCCTCGACGAGTGCGACCGACGCGGCGATCTCGTCTCGGCGGACCAGGAAGCGGGCCAACACATCACCGCTGTCGTGGATGACGGGTTCGGGTTCGAGGTCGCAGGTGGGGTGGTCGTGGCGGGCGTCGGCGGTCTGGCCGCTGGCCCGGGCGACGTAGCCGAGACAGCCGAGGTCGGCGGCCTGGGTGCGGGTGAGGCGGGCGGTGCGGGCGAAGCGGTCACAGACGGTGCTGTTGGCCAGGATCAGTCCCGCCAGCTCAGCGATGTCCGCCCCGACATCTCTCAGTTGGCGGGGGTCGGGGAGCTGTAGTAGGTGGGTGGTGCCGGGGGTGATGGCGCCGCGAAGTAGTCGGTGGCCGGTGACAGTGTGGTTGAGGCGGAGGAGTTGCTCACGGATGTGTTGGGCGTGGCCGTTGAGGACGCCGTAGCCGACGTCGTTGGCCAGGGCTCCGAGGTCGGTGACGTGGTTGTAGATGCGTTCGAGCTCGAGGAGCATCGCCCTGAGGCGGCCGTCGCGGGGGCTGACGGTGATGCCGAGGGCGGTCTCGATCGCCTGGGTGTAGGCGAGGCTGTGGCCGACCGCGGTGTCTCCGGAGATCCTTTCGGCCAGGGCGACACCGTCTGCTGGGCGGCGGCTTTCGAAGAGCTTCTCGATGCCGCGGTGGACGAACCACAGCCGGATCTCGAGCTCGAGGATGGTCTCGCCCACGACGGAGAAGCGGAAGTGGCCGGGTTCGATGAGTCCGGCGTGGACCGGGCCGACGGGGATCTCGTAGACGCCGGGTCCGTCGATGTGGAGGAACTGGTACGGCTCCTGGGTCGTGGCGAAGGCTGGTGGGGGTCCGGCGTCGTGGCGCATCGGGTACCAGCCGGCCGGCCAGTTGGGGTGGCGGACGAGTCGTCGGGGTAGGGGGTGGTTGTCGGGGACGACGCCGAAGAGGTCGTGCATCTCGCGCTCGAACCGTCCGGCCGGGAACGAGATCTCGGCCAGGCTGGGCAGATGGGGTCGGTCCGCGTCGATGGGGACGTGCAGCTCGACGAGTCGGGAGGGCGGCCCGGCGGCGAATAGGTACACGGCGCGCAGTGCGTCGCCGTCGTCGTGGCAGGCGGCCAGGGCGAGGCGGTATCCGGCGGCGAGCAGGTTCGCCGCTTCCGCGCCGAGGTCCGTGGGAGATACCCGGCGTATCGTCTGGGAGGAGGAGGACGCGCCCGTCACTGGCCGGCCACCGCTGCGGCCGCCTGAGCGAAGAGATGGGTGAGCGGGCCGCCGAGCACTCCCAGGGCGGTGAAGGCGGTGATGCCGACCAGGAGGGGTGCGGCGCTCGTGGCGGGGACGGCCAGGCTGGGGGCGTCGGCGTCAGCGTCGCCGAGAAGCATGCCACTGCCGTGACGGGTGATGGCGATGAGACCCACGGCGAGGAGCAGGCCGGCGACGCCCAGCGGGATGGCGAGTTCGTCGGCCGCCATCCCCCTGGCGATGGCCAGTTCGGCGGCGAACAGCCCGAAAGGTGGTAGGCCGACCAGCCCGACCAGTGCGACCGCGAGGGTGGCTCCCAGCAGTCGGGAGCGGCCCAGCAGGCCGCGGACGTCCGCGATGAGGGTGCTGCGGTGGGCGTGTTGCAGTTGCCCGGCGGTGAGGAACAGGACCGCTTTGGCCATGCCGTGGGCGGCGATGAGGAGCAGCACGCCGGCTGATGCCAGGCGGTTGCCGGTGGCGGACGCGACGGCCAGGAGGCCCATCTGTTCGAGGCTCGAGTAGGCGAGGAGGCGTTTGAAGTCGCGTTGTCCGATCAGCAGTGACACGGCGACGAGGAGCGTGGCCAGGCCGATGGCGAGGAACATGGCGCGCATGTAGCCGTCGCCGAGAGCCAGGTCGGCGATGACGCGGAGTCGGAGGAGGATCGAGAACGCCACGGCCAGCAGCACTCCGCTCATCAGTGCGGAGACGGGTGCTGGGGCTTGGCTGTGCGCGTCGGCGAGCCAGGTGTGGAACGGGACCAGGCCCGCCTTCGCCCCGAAGCCGACGAAGAGGAGCCCCACGGCCAGGCGGGTGAGGGTCGGGTCCAGATGTGAGGCGTGGGCGGCGAGCACGTCGAGGTCGAGAGCGGAGGAGGTTGCCGCCCCGGAGTGGATGCTCGTCAGGTAGATGATCACGGTGCCGAGGAAGGCGAGGGTGATGCCGAACGAGCAGACGATCACGTACTTCCAGGTCGCTTCGAGGGACTGCCGGGTCCTACGGTGGCCGACCAGGAATGCGGTGGCGATCGTGGTGGCCTCGATGGCCGTCCAGATGACCCCGAGGTTATCGGCGAGCACGGCCAGCGACATGGCCGCGAGGAACAGCGGCACGAGGGTGGCGTACTGCCGGGCGTCGGCCGCGGTGGTCGTGCCTTCCGCCAGTTCGGTGTCTATGTAGTCGATGCTGGCCCACGTGGCCAGGGTGCCGACGGCTCCGATCACGATGAGCATGAGCGCGGTGAGCGAGTCGGCTCGCAGCAGGTGCCCGACTCCGGTGACGGGCTGGGACCCGACCTCGGTGGCCAGGGCGACGCCGCACACGAGGATGGAGAGCGCCGCCACCACATCTCCGATGGCGGCGGCGCGCCGCCATCCGGCGATGAGCGACACGGCTGCCGCGGCGAGCGGAACCACGATCGGCGCCACGGCGAGCACTGTCGTGGTCATTCGCGCAGCTCCCGCAGGTCGTCGAGGTCGGTGCCGCCGAACTTGGCGTGCATGCGCCCGGCGAGTACGCCGAGCACGAGCACCCCGAGCAGCACATCGAGCGACACGCCGAGCTCGACGATGACTGGCACCCCGGCGGCGGCGACGAAGGCCACGGCGTCGATGCCGTTGTCGAGGACCAGGAGCCCGATCACCTGGGAAAGGGCCTTGCGCCGGGTGACGAGCACGAAGACGCCGATGAACACCATGGCGATCCCGACAGGCGCGGCGCGCGCCGGTCCGCTCGGCGCCAGATCGACGATGGGGGCGGCGACGACGTAGGCGACGATGATCAGCACCGCTGCTGTCAGCAGCGATGCCGTGGTGCTCACCAGTGGCGCCGCCTCGCGGTCCTCGGCGGGCTCGCCGCGCAGCCTGGCTCGCAGCAGCCGAGGGAAGAGCCCGGCCCGCAGTGAGGCCACGACCACGCCGACCGCCGCCAGTTGACCGTCGCCGTGATAGATGCCCGCCAGGAAGGGGATGGCACCGAGCAGGAGGCCCTGCAGGGCGAGCAGGCGCGTCATGGCCGCCAGGTCGCGGCGCCAGACGATGGCGACGGTGGCGACGAGGAGGCCTCCGGCGAGGAGCTCGACGCCGCTCAGGTAGGTGGCCGCGGTCACCGGTGGCCGCTCACACCGTTGGTGACGCGAGGAAGTAGGAGGCGGTGACGGCCAGGAGGCCGAGCAGGAACGACCCGGCCAGCAGCTCGGGCACCCGGAACAGTCGGACCTTGGCCAGGTACACCTCGCCTGTGGCCAGGGCCGTACCGGCAACGGCCACCTTCGCCACTACCGCGCCGAGGCCCAGCACGACTGCGAGCGGCCCGGAGTGGCTTCCGGCCACCCCCCAGGGCAGGAACAGGTTGACGAGCAGGCCGAGCAGGACCGTGAGCCGCATGGCGGCACCCCACTCGATGACCGCCAGTTTCGGGCCGGAGTACTCGAGCACCATGGCCTCGTGCACCATGGTCAGCTCGAGATGGGTGGCCGGATTGTCGACCGGCAGGCGCCCGGTCTCGGCGATCACCACCACCACGAGTGCGGCGAACGCGAGCGCGCCGGCCGGCGACAGGACGTGACCGGGGCGACGGGCGGTGTCGGCCACGATCACGGCCAGATTGGACGAGCCGGCCCGGATGGACAGGGCGAAGACGGCGAGGAGCACGGTCGGCTCCACCAGCGCCGCGATGGTCGTCTCCCGGCTGGCACCCATCCCCCCGAACGGCGTGCCGGTGTCGAGACCGGCCAGGACCAGCGCCACTGTGCCGGTGAGCAGCAGCCCGACCACGGCGAGCAGGTCTGCGCCACCGTCGAGGGGGGAGGCAGTGGTCGCCAGGGGAATGGCCGCGGCGATGATCAGGGTGGCCGCCGCGATGACCGCCGGGGCGGCGGCGAAGACCACCGTCGTGCCCTCCGGGGTGAGCGACTGCTTTCCGAGCAGCTTGCGCAGGTCCCGGTAGGGCTGGGCCACACCGGGCCCGGCCCTCCCTTCCAGGCGGGCCCTGACCTGGCGCATGGTCCCGACCAGGGCAGGGGCACCGAGAGCCACGACCGCTGTCTGGGCGATGGCACCCACCGGACCGGCCAGGGTCACCGGGCCACCGCCAGCACGACGATGACACCGACCGCCCCGTAGCCGATGTAGAGGTGGACGCTCCCGGTGTGGGCTCGCCGAACCCATCCGGCCCATCGGCCGACCGCGGCCAGAACCGGCCGGTACAGGCGCAGCTCGACGGCGTCGACGATCTGGCTGCGGAACCGGACCCGCTCGATCAGATACTCCGAGCCCCCGGCGTGTGAGACCTCCACGTCGACGTCGGGACGGAGCACCACGTCGAAGACCTCCTGCAGGGGCTGGGCGAAGGAGGTCGCCGTGTACTCCATCCTCCCGCTGAGCTCACCACCCCCGCAGGTCCACAGTGGGGCAGTCGCCCCGGCCGGCCGCCGCCGGCCGCCGGCCCTCCCGGCGATCCAAGTGACAGTGACAGTTCCCGCCACCATGGCGAGGGCCAGGACGACCGGCGACACCGACCCGGCCAGGCCGGGCAGGCGCAGCACGACCCCCAGGTTCGGAAGGTCGCGCGACGCCAGGCCGGGTGACTCGTCCAGGACCTTTCGTAGCGCCGACGACAGCACCACCGGAGCGACGGCCGCCACCGCGCAGGCCGATGCCGCCAATGCCATTCCCGCCACCATGGTGTTCGGGGCTTCGGTGGCTGCCGCCGCCTCGGGGCTGCGGGGCCGGGCCAGGAACCCGACACCGAACGCCTTCACCATGGCCGCCACCCCGAGGCCCGTGGTGAGGGCGACCACGCCGACAGCGACCGGCATGATCACGGCCAGGAGGGTTCCGGAGCCGGGTCCGGTGTGGATGAGGGCCTGCAGCAGCAGCCATTCGCTCACGAAGCCGGCGCCGAGCGGCAGCCCCGATGCCCCGAGCGCCCCGACGGCGAACAGGACCGTGGTCGCCGGCATACGCGCGGCCAGGCCTCCGAGGCGGTCGAGATCACCGACGCCGGAGGCGGCGACGACCGATCCCGCGGAGAGGAACAGCAACGCCTTGAACGCGGCGTGGGCCATGGTGTGCACCAACGCCCCGGTGACCGCCACCGCCGCGGCCGCCGGCCGGTGGTAGTCGACCAGGAGCATGCCCGACCCCAGCCCGACGGCCACTACACCCATGTTCTCGGTGGTCGAATAGGCGAGCAGCCGTTTGAGGTCGGTTGCCACCGACGCCTGCAGCACCCCGTAGACCGCAGACAGGGCGCCTGCCCCGAGGACGACGAGGGCCCACCACCGGGGCCCCGGCCCGAGGATCTGCACGTCCACCCGGACCAGGCCGTACACCCCGACGGCCACCATCGCCGCGCTCATCATCGCCGACACCGGGCTGGGCGCCTCCGGATGGGCCCGGGGCAGCCACACGTGAAGTGGAACCAGCCCCGCCTTGGAACCGAACCCCAACAGGGTGAGGACGAAGACCATGTCCCGGGCGACCGGAGTGAGGTGGCCGGACTGGTGGCCGAGGACCGCCAGGTCGCCGGAACCACCCGAGGCCGACAGCACGACCAGTCCGACCAGGATGGCGATGAAGCCCAGATGTGTCATACCGGCGTACCATCTGCCGGCGTCGACGGTGGCCGGACGGCGGTGGTCGCTCATCACCCCGACCAGCGACACCAGGGCCATCAGCTCCCAACACACCAGGAACGTGGCCACCGACCCGGCCGCCAACACACCCAGCATGGCGGCGGCGAACAGCGGCGCCACCGCCATGGTGACCATCGGCGCACCGGTGGTCCTGAAGTAGCCGATGCTGTAGACGCCGGCCGCCACCGCGACCAGCCCCAGCAGCATCATGAACAGGCCGGCCGTCACCGACGGTGCGAGCTCGACGCCCGACAGCGGCAGCAGCCAACCGACGCGCACGGTTCCCGCCCGCCCGGCCAGCGCCCACACGCCGAGAAACCCGGCGAGGACCCCCACCCCGACCGTGGCCGCCCCGGCGACCACCGGGGCCGTTCCGGCGACCACCGGGGCCGTTCCGGCGACCACCGGGGCCCTTCCGGCGACCACCGGGG
>JAKBAX010000186.1 GCA_021808785.1 Actinomycetes bacterium
AGATCCCTCTTTGCAGAGATCTGGGAGATGCAGCGACAATATCTCTTTGCAAATGCACCTGACATCGTTGCCATACGGCCCCTGGGAAGTGATGCATGGCTGCATCCACAAGTCTAGGATGAGCATCTGAGGTCATCATCTCGACACCATGAAGATGGCGGCTTTCCAACCAGGCACAAAAGCGTTTCTAGGTAGCACTGGACTCCTTGTCCTGCATGCGTACGCCGAGAACACTTTGTATCCCACGGTCATCGGTTCCGACAGCATTTCGAGAGTACTCGTCCGCCTTCTCTCGCTTTGATGTTGATCCCATCGAGTTGTATGAAGGGATATACATACGCCTCCAGATCCCGCTCATTCCAGGCCGTGACTGTCTGATCCCATTCCCCACACAAAGATGACACCATAGAATTGGAAAACGACACGCCGCATAGCTCTTCTGTGATGGTGGTCACCTTCCTGGTGGATACGCCGTTGACGACCGTTCCCGTCATCGCCTAGACAAGAGCCACTTATAGGCGCTGCATCCTAGCAAGCAGCTCCGGTGAGAAATCTCCATCACCTGTTCGTGGAACCAGCAGTGTCAGCTCACCAACCGTGCTGAATATGGTTCGTCCCTGGTATCCATTGCGATATGTCCTCCGCTCTTCCGTCCGTTCGTACCGCTGAGCACCCACATGCTCTTCCTGCTGTGCCTTGAGAATCTGATTGCATATCAAACTCGCAAGCTCGGCAAGCTTGCTATCTTTCCCGAATAATCCAGGAACGTGTTCCTCGTCTATGCTGACGTCACGCAAGTGTATGCCTCCTTGTGAGTGCGTAAGGGAGAGAGCTTTTGTCATCCTTCTTCATGCGATACCTTCCGCCTCCCTCCTTACCTTCTGCTTCTTACACAAGTATGTGGACTTCATCCTGGTCATACCAGTACAACGTCCAGAGCCGCGAGCGGTACGAGGAGTACAGAACGGGCGCCCAGAGCGCCCGACGCGACACTGCGGCAGCACTTCGGGCGCCGCCACCGTCGAGATCTCGTTGATCAGTGCAGTGCGCATGCATGTCCTATGCATGCATGCACAAGACCGCCTCAGACGACGACATCGACGTACCGATCGCCGCGGCACCGCAGCTCAACAACCACATCTCGCCGCGTACACCCTGCATAAGCATGCGTATGCAGGATTGATAGGGCCTTTAGAAAAAGCCCCGAGAAACTCGGATCTTCGACACGAGGCCCAGCGCGAACCCTATGGTCACAGCGTTGTGCATACGCAAAAGCGCGGGAAAAGCCAGACAACTAGTGGCGGGGGATTGTCGCGATAGCTCCAACCGCCGGTCGCGTGGCGTTTATGAGCGCCGCACTGTCGCTCCACGCCAAGTATGCACCCTGACTTGGGCCAACGGCTCGGGGACGTCCACCTCGCAAGGCAACGACAAATAGCTCGCCTGGGTGGCCTCATCTACGGCCACGGAGTGGTCATCTGAACTGGTCGGACGGGTTCTCGGCATCCACAGATCTGCTACCTTCGAGTATCCGTTTGAGGTGCCGCTAGATGACGAGGCGACGGTCGGGACACTCGTTGTGATCGAGGCCCTCTACGAGGACTACGGGTGCGACGATACGGGGCTTGGGTTTGGGGCAATGGGGATGGGATCCCAGTAGGCCATAGGCACCACACCATGGCGGTGCCCGGCCTCGTCGAGGAGGGTGCCCGCCAACTTCACGGGACGCATGACCGGAGCCTTCCGCAGGATTCGCAGGCCGAAGCGATACAGCGTTCCTTCGAGATCGGACTCGAACTTACGGATGGCACGGAAGTGCCGAAACGCGGCGGAGAACGTGAGGTTGGCGTTTCCACTGGCGGTGACAGCACACGTGCGGGTCTCGCGCATCTTGACGATCTCGGAGGCCAGGTAGTCAAGTGCCGCGACGGGCGCGTGCGCCCAGAAGAGCACCGTAACCGGCCAGCCGGAGTAGGCATGCGCAATCTCGGCCCGCAACGTGACCTCTCCGTGCTTGAGGAGCACAGCCAGCCTTCGCTGGGCCGCGCGTTCGTGTATGTCCATGGCGAGGCCCAACTCGCTTGCCGGGAGGCGCCCGCCTGCGGCGAGGGCCGCTACGATGGGTCGAGCCTGATGCGAGACGGGTCTGCTTTCCTCGACGTCGGTCTGCTCCTGGAGGCGCCGGAGAGTGGCGACCTGCGCGGAGGTCAGCGCGTCGAGCCGCCAATGGGAGCCGTCCGCCACGTATGTGCCGCTGAACGGCGTGGGTCTGGTACGCAGGACTCCAGGGATGTGACGGATGCGATCGAGGTTGTAGTCCGACCACGCCTTGTCGTCCGTCGCCACAACGACGGCTAGGAGGTCCCACTCGCCCGTCGTGTGCGCCACGGTCACCGCATGAGGGTCGGTTGCAAGGGTGCTGGCGACCTCGGCGGACCGATCGGCGGAGCAACTGATCTCTACCCAACCGGGGACCGTCCCGGTCAGGGAGGGGTAGCACGACACCCAGGCCATGCCCTGGTCCGTCAAGGCCTGCCAGTGCCGCGTCAGGGTGGAGATGTCCTTGCCAAGGATCTTGCTGATCGGCTCCCAGGACCCCCGCGGAAGGTATTGGAGAGCATTGACGATGGCCAGATCTAGTTCGCTGACAACGCTGTTCCTTTCGTGCTTGGCAGGGTTTCGCGCATCGTCCGTAATCATCTGGACCTCCGTCATTCGGCCATCCCGAGAAAAGCCATCCTGCGCTTCTTGACCGCGTGACACCGCCCGTGTGGTCGGTTCGATGACTATGACTTCTCCTAGTCATGAGGCTACCGGCTCCGGCATCGCGCGGTGTGACCGGTCTCTGCCCCACGTGCCTCGAGATAGGAGTATCTCCGTTGCCGCTGCGGTCACGCCCGTCGGCCGTCGGCGAAGAACACCGCAACGGCCCCCACGGTCCGGGGAAGACAGATCCGGCACAGAATTGCGGGGGACCCGACTTCGAACATGCGTAGCTGGCGGTGCCTTCTGAGGAGGAGGAGGAGGAGGAGGAGGAGGAGGACGGAAGTTTGCACCAAGTGGTACCGAAGTGACGGGAATCGGACATCTGCGATCGCTGTCACGTCTTGCGGCTTACGATATGGGTCTGCTGGTACGCGATGCAGGGCACAAGATGGGAGGCCTGAACATGGGCGCACGACTCGGAGATGGACAGGCGACAGCGCTCGGTCCAGTCCTCCTACCGCTGCTGTTTGTCGAGTTCGTCAGCGGCGCACTGCAAGTGTATTTCATGCCCCTGTACGGGGAGATCGGCCAGCGGTTCGGTGTCGATTCCGCCACCATGTCATGGACGCTGACCGGCTGGATCTTGGCGACGGTGGTCGCCATCCCCTTGGTGGCCAAGCTCGGCGACGTCTACGGCCACCGCACCGTGCTGCGGGTCGACGTCGCCTTGGTCGCCATCGGAACCATCCTGGTAGCGGCCGCTCCGAACTTCGCAGTGCTGTTGCTGGGGCGCATCCTGCAAGGCGCTCTCGCCGCGTTCCTGCCACTGATGTTCGGTCTGATCAAGGTCCGGTTTGCCCCCGACGACACGCGCCGAGCAGTGGCGCGGCTGAGCTCGATCGTGCTCTTCGGTGCGATGGCCGGGTCGGTGGCGGTTGGACTGTTCACCAAGTACGGCACGGGCGCCATTTGGGCGCTGTGGCTGCCGGCCGTCGGGACCGTGGTCGGCTTTGCGGCGCTGTGGGTCGTGCCGCCAGCCGCCCGGCACGTGCGCCCGACCGAAGCTCGCATCGACTGGCTCGGTGCCCTCATCCTGGCCGCGGGCATGGTTCTCACGATCCTCGGTATCAGTGAGGGCCCCCAATGGGGCTGGAGCTCGCTGGCCATCCTTGGCTGCCTGACTGGCGGCATCATCCTTCTACTGGTGTGGGGCGCCACCGCGCTGCACGTTGCACATCCCCTGATCGACCTGCGTCACCTCCTGCACCGCTCGACCGCCCCCATCTATGTGATCGGCGCGGCCGTCTACGCTGCCTTCCTCGGCGGCCAGTACGCCATCGCCACCTACATGGCGCTTCCGAAAGCTGTCGGCGGGCTGGGTCTCACGCCGGCTGCGATCGGGCTCGCCGTCCTGCCTGCCGTCTTCGCCGCCGCCGGGCTTTCCGCCGCCGCGACCTCCTTGATCGGCCGCATCATTGGCTACCCGTGCGCCCTCGTTCTCGGCAGCGGTATCGCCGCAGCCGGGTTCGCCGGCATCGTCCTTTGGCACCGCTCTGTAGTCGCCTTCGCAGTTCTGTTCGCCTTCGCTGCGGTCGGCAACGGGATCATAGCGACCGCCCCCCGCGCTATGGTGGTTGCCCGCATGAAGCCGGAGGAGACCGGCATCGGCTCCGGCCTGTACGAGCTGTCCATTACCACCGGAGCAGCGCTCGGCTCCGCCATTGCAGCGGCCGTGCTAGCCGCCAACACCGCTCCGCACCAACTCCTCCCGGCTCCACACGGATATGTCGTGGTGTGGGAGCTGGCCACCGTGCTATGCCTGATAGCTGTCGGCGCTGGCACGGCCCTCGCACTTTACCTGCGTCGCCAGAGGTCCCTCCTCTCGGCGGCGACCGTGGCCATCTGATGACCAGCAACACACCTAAGCTCACGCATTGGAGCCACGACTGGGAAAGCACCGTTTGACGTGAACGGGGCACTATGCGATGGCCGCTACATTGTTCACGACAACCTTGGCGTTTACACCCGCGACGGCGTGCGCTTGGCGACCGACCTTTATCTCCCGACCTCGCACTGCGCCCCGGGCAGGTGGCCAGCGGTAGTCGAGCGCACCCCCTATGACCGAGACCGACCCGCAATCATCGAAGCTGCGCGCGAGGCCACGCGACGAGGGTACGCCTTCGTCGCCCAAGACGTGCGCGGACGCGGGCTGTCCGGGGGTACCTTCCAGCTCTACGCCTCGACGAACGGCTGCGACGAAGGAACGGACGGTGCCGACACCCTCGCGTGGGTGTTCTACCAGCCGTGGTGCGACGGCCACATCGCCACCGTCGGCGGGTCGTTCTCGGCCGCCAATCAGCAGGCCGCTGCCCTGCACCACCCACCGGGCCTTCGGGTGCAGTTCCAACGCGACGGTGGCATCAACTATCGGCGCCGTGGTCTGCGCACCCACGGCGCTTTCACCTGGGGCCTGGCTGTGCCTTGGGCGATCATGATGGCATCCACCAGCAAAGAAACGGCCAACGACCCGGCAGCCGCCGCGGCACTTCAGCAAATGCAGCACGACGTCGTCGCCTGGCTCCCCGATGGACGCCTGGCCCGCTGCCGCTCACCCTTGCACCGAGTACCCGACGTCGAGGACCTGCTGTTTCGCATGTACGAGACCGGCGACGACACCCCCTTCTGGCAGGCGACCCCCGCCCGACTCGAGGGCCACTGGGATGAGTATCCAACCAACGTCGCGGTCCTGATGGTCTCGGGCTGGTACGCCCACCACGTGTCGGGCAACTTCGAGAAGCTGCGGGAGCTTGGCACCCGGCTGCGGCGGCCGGTGAGCCTCATCGTCGGCCCGTGGGTACACGGCCCCGGGATGCTGGAGGACACCGTCGCCGGCAATGCTCCCGTCGAGTTCGGTTCGGCCGCGGCCAAGTTCGGCCCGGCGACCGACACCTGTTTCGCGTGGCTGGACCAACACCTGCCCGAGGAAACCGCCCGGGCCACCACGCTCCACCCTGCCCTGCGCTACTTCCTGATGGGCACCGGGGACGGCCACCGGACTCCCGAAGGCAGGTTGTTCCACGGCGGCGAATGGCGCACCGCCGTGGAGTGGCCGCTGTCGGGTACCCGTTTCGTGCCGTACTACTTTCTCCGAGGAGGCGGCCTGAGCACAAAGGAGCCGGCCGACGACGGCAGCAGCAGCGCGTACGACTTCGATCCCGCCGCGCCGTGCCCGACCATTGGTTCCACCAACCTGCAAGCCATCGGCTCCACCAACCAGCAAGACCGAAGTGGAGCGGGCGGCCCTCTTCTGATCGGCCCGCAAGATCAGACTGCGCCCGCCGGCTTCCTTGGCCTGCGAACCGCCGGTGGGCCCCTAGCGGAGCGCCCCGACGTGGTTACGTTCCAGAGCGAGCCTCTGGCGGAGCCGATAGAGGTAACCGGACCCGTGGAGGTGGTGCTGTGGTGCTCCTCGTCCGCGCCGGACACCGACTTCGTGGCCAAACTCATCGATGCCTACCCGCCTGGCATCGGCTACCCCGACGGGTACTCCATGCTGTTGTGCGAGGATATTGTGAGGATGCGCTACCGCGACAACCAGCCGACAGCGGAGTTCATCGAACCAGGCCGCGTCTACACCGTGCGCATACCGCTCGGACCGACGAGCAACCTCTTCAAGGCCGGCCACCGCATCCGGGTGGACATCACAAGCTCCAGCTTCCCCGAGTACGACGTCAACCCTAACACCGGTGAGCCACTCGGCCGCCACACCCATATCGAAGTAGCACACCAGAGGATCTACCACACGGCATCGATGGGGTCCCACGCGGTGCTTCCTCTCCAGCCAACCGACGACCAGCACCTAGCGAAGGACAGAACATGATACTTACCCGCCACCCACTTGGACACGCGTGCGTCCGCATCGAGACGGAGACGGGCACGCTCCTTATCGACCCGGGCGAGCCCCACTTCACCCGGTTCCCCGAAGTGGGTACCGACGACTCGACAGAACGAGTCGACGCGGTGCTGCTCACTCACGCCCACGCCGACCATCTCTCTGCTCACCGCCTGACCGCCGCTATCACCGCCAACCCTGAGCTCGTCATCTACGCAAGCCATCCGACTGCGCGCCACTTGCGCGATCACGACCGCAACCACGGCACCAGCCTGGAGCGCCAGGTGCACGCCGTCGAAGAGGGCGACACCTTTGACACCATCGGGTTGCACGTCACCTCGGTCGGCGCACACCACGCCAAAGCGCACCCCGACTACCCGCCAAGCCCCAACACCGGCTGGCTGCTCGCCGAGTCCGGCGAGAACGAGGTCTTCCACCCAGGAGATGCACTCCTGCAGGTCCCCGGCGTCTCTATGCTCCTTGCACCGCTTCAGGCCCCGTGGATGACCCTGGCAGACCTGCTCGTGTGGCTGCGCGCCATGAGCCCGCAGCACCTGGCACCCCTCCACGATGGCCTGGTGTCCCCCTCAGGCTTCGCGGTGTGGCAGCAGGCCCTGGACGCCGACGCAGCCGTGCAGGGCTGGACGATGCACTGGCTGGTGCCCGGACAGGGCCTCTGGCGCCCCCACCCGCGAGCTGCCTGGGAGGCCGCTCAGAGTTGAGTCGGGTGCAGCGGAAGCCGCCCCGACTCCGACGCCACAATGCCGGCAGCAGCGAGTACCTGCCGCGACTTGGCCAGGTAGGGACCCCGCAGGTCGTGGTACTCCGCCAACCGAGCCGCCGGGAGGGTGACCCCTTCGCGCAGGGCGTAGAGTAGGAGCACCGAGTGCGCCGCCCACTCGACCCCCTCGCTCAGGTGCATAGCCGGACTCTATTTGTCCGGAGTCCCCCGGGTGGCGTAACGTGGACAGTAATGGTGTGGGTTTAGGAGGTTGCGCATGCGGATCGCGGTCGCTGGAGGAACCGGTCTCGTAGGGCACCACGTGGTGCAGGCGGGCCGTGACGTCGGCCACGACCTCATACTGCTGACTCGCTCATCGGGCGTGGACGTCTTTTCCGGGGAGGGGTTGGGAGGAGCACTTGCTGGCGTGGACGTGATCATCGACGTCACCAATGCCGACATCAACGAGCAGGCGGCGGCGACCGAGTTCTTCACAGCGTCGACCTCCAACCTCGGCCGCTTCGGCGCAGCAGCGGGCGTAAAGCACCTCGTCGTGTTGTCGATCGTGGGGATCGACGGGGCGCACACCGGCTACTACGCAGCAAAGCTCGTTCAGGAGCAAGCCGCACTCGCCACCTCGGTGCCCGCCACGATCGTGCGGACCACCCAGTTCCACGAGTTCCCCGCTCAGATGATCAGTCGTGGCCGCGACAACGCGGTGGTCGAGCTCCCCGACGTTTGGGTCCAGACGGTCGCGGCTTGCACCGTGGGTCGGATCCTCGTTGAGGTGGCTGAAGGTCCACCGAAGCGTCGGGAGCGCGATATCGGTGGCCCGGAGGAGGCAAAGCTTGTGGTCCTTGCCCGACGCTTCGTCGAACAGTTCCGACTGGGCATTGAGATCGCGCCCGTCGAGGCACGCCTCCTGACAAGGGCGCTCCTGCCCAGCGACGGAGCTCGCATCGAAGGCCCGACCTTCGAGGAGTGGCTGTCCGGCCGCGACGCCGCCGCTCTGGGAGGAGCGCTATGAGAAGCCTTCAAGCATTCGCCGTTGACCTGCGCTCCCGTCACTTCGCCACCGAGCCGTTGATCGTCGCAAACGTCTGGGACGTGGCGTCCGCCCGAGCTGTCGCGGATACCGGTCATCCCGTGCTCGCCACCTCGTCGGCGGCCGTGGCCCGCATCGCCAGGGC
>JAKBAX010000006.1 GCA_021808785.1 Actinomycetes bacterium
GACGGTAACTGGGTCTGGGCCTTCGTGCTGGAGCCGGGAGTCGCCGGAACCCGACCGATCAGCCGCAACCGCATCGCCACCCCCGATGCCTCGATCGCCCTACGGTTGTCCAACCGCCGGGTGATGGAGCCCGGCAGCCTCATCATGGAGCGCAAGATGCTCCTCGGAATCAAAGAGCGCTCCGAACGGCTGGCTCGGGCGCCGTCGGACGGCCGCGCCTGAGTCACACGGGGCCGAGCTTCGGGGCGTCCAGCAGTTCGGAGAGGGCTGGCCGGCAGGGGGGCCGAGCGAATCGCCAAGGCGATGGCGAAGAGAACCCGCCGCTCGTCGGGTCCTGCTCCTTCCTTCCCCCTTCGCCCCACCTCGGCGGCACTGGGGTCATTCGTCGAGCCAAGCTTCGCCCCCCGCCGCACGAATAGGGGGACCACAGGGCCGGGCGGGGCCGGTACCTTGATGGTTGCCAATGCTAAGTGTCACTGATTCCACCCGAGCGGCCGCCGGGCCACCCCGCATGGATCAACGTTTCGCGGTCAGCGCGGTCTACGTGGGGGCCCTGTTCCTCAGCATCTTGGACGTGACCATCGTCAACGTGGCCATCCCCACCATCGGCCGGGACTTCCACACCTCGGCGGCGTCGGTCGATGTGGTGGTGATCGGGTTCCTGGTGAGCCTGGCCGTGTTCATACCGGCGTCGGGCTGGATCGGCGACCGTTTCGGCGGCAAGCGCACCCTCCTCGCCGCCGTCGCCATCTTCACGGTGGCCTCGGCCATGTGCGGGGTGGCCACCAGCCTGGGCGAGCTGGTCGTGTTCCGGATCATCCAGGGCGTCGGCGGCGGGATGCTCACGCCGGTGGGCATGGCCATGCTCTACCGCACCTTCCCGCCCGCCGAGAGGATCCGCCTGGCCGGGATCCTGATGGTCCCCACCGCCCTTGCTCCGGCCCTCGGACCGGTCCTCGGCGGCCTGCTGGTGACCGACCTGTCGTGGCGGTGGGTCTTCTTCGTCAACCTGCCCATCGGCGTGGCGGCCGTGATCTTCGGGGCGTTGTTCGTGGCCGAGCAGCGGGAGCAGAAGCCGGGCCGGTTCGACCTGTGGGGTTTCGTGCTCGCCGGCGCCGGGCTCGGGGCGCTCATGTACGGTGTGTCGGAGGGGCCGTCCCGGGGTTGGGGATCGACTCCCGTGCTCACCACGGTGGTGGCCGGGGTGTTGCTCCTCGCCGTCATGGTGCGTGTGGAGATGTTCGTCGCTCAGCCCATGGTCAACCTGAGGTTGTTCCGCGACCGGCTGTTCCGGGCCAGCAACGTCGTGGTGGTCATCACCATGACCGGCTTCTTCGGGGTGCTGTACCTCGTGCCGCTGTACTACCAGGACGCCCGGGGCCTCTCGGCGCTCAACTCGGGTCTGAGCACCTTCCCTGAAGCCATCGGCGTGCTCATCGGAGCACAGCTCGTCAGCCGCTACCTGTACCCGACCGTCGGGCCCCGGCGGCTCATGGCCGCCGGGCTGCTCGGTGTCACCGCGGTCACTGCGGGCATGGCTGCCGCCAGCGGCCCCCACTCCGACCTGTGGTACCTGAGGGTGCTGATGTTCGCGCTCGGCTTCTTCATCCCCTACGTCATGGTCAGCATGCAGGCCGCGGCCTTCGCCACCATCTCGTCAGAGTCGACCGGGCGGGCCTCGACCCTGTTCAACGCCAACCGCCAACTCGGCGGGGCGGTCGGCGTCGCCCTGCTCAGCTCGGTCCTCGCCGCCATCGGCCCGACCCGGCGGGCGGGCGGCCACCTCGTCGCCCACGTCGCCGCCTACCAGGGGGCCTTCCTCGTCGCCGCGGCCGTGGCGCTGGTCGGGTCGGTGACCACCCTTGCGATGGTGCGCGACGCCGACGCAGCCTCGACCATGGTGCGGCGTCGCAAACCCGCCGGCGCCTCCCAGCGGGCCGA
Organism: Actinomycetes bacterium; assembly: GCA_021808785.1. Classification (GTDB taxonomy): domain Bacteria; phylum Actinomycetota; class Acidimicrobiia; order Acidimicrobiales; family Palsa-688; genus JAKCDU01. Next base: position 1,942 of record JAKBAX010000006.1, read on the forward strand.
GGTCGCAGCCTGACCCAGGCCATCGGGGACGCGGCCTGAACCAGCCCGTCGGGGGCGGACCCGGACCGGGTCGGCACCGGCGCAGCACCGCTGACTACGCCGGGGTCGATCTGGGTAGGTAGGCGGGGAGGACCTGCGGCGATACGCCGTCTGGGTCGCGGTCCCCGACACACGCCCATCCCACTCGGCAGTCGGAGTGCTAGATGATTTGCGCGGCGGCCGGATCTCGGGCGTACTACCAGGGTGCGCCGGAGGGGACCGAACCTCAGCTGAAGGGAATCGGGGAGCAGGTCGCACTCGGCTTGTTCATCGCCGTCCCGTTGGCCGCAGTGGCGACCGCGGTGCCGTTGGCGTGGGGCTGGGGGCTGTCGGGCCGAGACGCGCTCATCGCGATCAGCATGTACCTCATCACCGGGCATGGGATCACCGTGGGGTTCCACCGTCATTTCACCCACCGGGCCTTCACCGCGCCGGGGTGGCTGCGGGCGACGCTGGCGGTCTGCGGGATGATGGCCGTGCAAGGCCCGGTGATCGACTGGGTGGCCGCCCATCGCAGACACCACCGCTTCTCCGACCGCACGGGAGACCCCCACTCACCGTGGCGCTACGGGCACAGCTTCACGGGCCTGGCCAAGGGTTTCGGCTACGCCCATCTCGGGTGGCTGTTCGACCGGCGGCAGGTCACCTCGGCGGAGAAGTTCGCTCCCGACCTGTGCCCGGGATCGGAGCATCCGGCGCCTGTCGAGAGCGTTCCCGGTGTGGGTGGCCGTGTCGATGCTGCTGCCGCCCCTCGCCGGCGGGCTGTGGTCGTGGTCGTGGCGGGGGGCGGTCACAGCGTTCTTCTGGGGCAGCCTGGTGCGCGTCGCCGCTTTGCACCACGTCACCTTCGCCATCAACTCGGTGTGCCACCTGGTCGGGCGGACACCGTTCCGGTCCAAGGATCAGAGCCGCAACGTGTGGTGGCTGGCCCTGCCGTCGATGGGCGAGTCGTGGCACAATTTCCACCACTGCGAACCGACTTCGGCCCGCCACGGGGTCGGCCGTTTCGAGATCGACACCAGCGCCGGTGTCATCTCGGTGCTCGAGCGCCTGCACTGCATCAGCGATGTGCACTGGCCTGATAACGCCGCCGTCGGCCGCCGCCTCGTAGCGGCCGGCTGAGGACCCCTCTCCCGCCGGGAGCGCCATCCGGCGGCGGCCCGCCCTCGATGTGGACCAATGACCGCAGCGGAATCCGCCGCCCGTCCCAGAGGAATTGCGGCCTCGGGGGTGTACGATCGACATGTCGTCCATCTCGGGCTGCGGCGCCTCGGCCAGCGAGGAGATCGGCGGTTCCGATGGGAACCAAGCTCAGTACCTTGTCCGGCGGCCCGGTGGCCGATCTCGTCCCAGGTGACGACCTAGATGTGCGGGTCGTGGTGATCGACGGCTCCGAGGATCGCCGACAGGTCACCGCCCACATCGTCGAGCAGGCTGAGGGCGTGACCGTGGTCGGGTACGCGGACGGCCCGGTCCGGGCGCTTGAGGCGGTGGCCCGACTCGGCGCTAATGCAGTGGTGCTGGAGGTGCAGCTGCCCGTCGCCCAGGGGCTCGACACCATCAGCGCCCTCCGGGACGACTACCCGGCCCTGGTCATCATCGTCTGCTCGTTCCACGGCGACGCCGCCACGAAGCGTGCGGCGGCGGCCCGCGGCGCCGACCAGTACCTGCAGAAGCCGCTGAGCCCCCGGGAGCTGAACGCCAGTATCCGGTCCGCCCTGAAGACGAGGGCCGGGCACCTCGCGTCGTGACCTTCGGTCACAGGGACCTCCTACGCTGAGCCGGGTTCCGGCAGCTGGTTGAGGAGGGTGGCGAGGTGTCGACGAGTGGCTTCGAGGTGCACACCACCGCCCACGGTCCCCCCGCCTCGACCCTCCCTGAGTGCCGAGATCGCGGCGCTCAAAAGCGGCGGCGTGCTGGCGCCGGTGACCATCGTCGTAGCGCCATAGGCCGCGCCGTGCACGCCGTCCTGCAGTCGGTCGATCTCGCCACCGGCGCCGGCCTCGGCGACCTGTGCGCCGGCCAGGCCGCCGCCGAGGGCGTCCTCGGCCGAGAGGACATCATCGCCGCGCTCTGCCGGTCGGCGCTGGACTCGCCGCTCGTCGCCCAAGCGGCCCGCAGCGAGCACTGGCGGGAGGTCTACGTCGGCATCCCCTACGGCGAAGGCGTCCAGGGTTACATCGACCTGCTCTACCGCTGCGAGCACGGCCTGGTCATCGTCGACTACAAGACCGACAGCTGGCGCGACGCGACCGACCTCGACCAGAAGGTGGCCCACTACCGGGTGCAGCTCGACGCCTACCGAACGGCCGTGCGGGAGATCACCGGGGAAACCCGGGTGGACGCCAACCTCCTGTTCCTCACCCCCGGGGAGCCGGCGCGAACCGTGCCGGTGTGATCAGACGCGGCGTGCCGGCCGGGCTGGTCCAACTGTCTCACCCGGTCGCTACTTTGGTTCCGAAGGGAGCGTGACCAGTGTCGAACTGTGCTGAGTGGGCTGATGGAACGAAGTAGGGACACCGACTGGGATTACGGGCCGCTGGAGCGGGCCTTCGCGCTCGCCGCCCGCACCCATCAGGGCACCCCGCGCAAAGGCTCGGACATCCCCTACCTCAGCCACCCGATGGCCGTTTCGTCGCTCGTGATGGTCCACGGGGGAAACGCCACCGAGGCCGCGGCCGGCCTATTGCACGACGTGGTCGAGGACGGCGGCGGGGCGCCCCGGCTCGACGAGATTGCCGAGCAGTGCGGCGCGGCCGTCGCCGACATCGTCAGGGCCTGCTCGGACAGCGTGGTCGACACCACCGCCGGCGGGGAGAAGCCTCCCTGGGAGCAGCGCAAGCGGTCCTACATCGATCATCTCCGGTCACCCGGGGTGACCCCCGGCGCGGTGCTGGTCTCGGCCTGCGACAAGCTTCACAACCTCACGGCTATCGCCGACGACTACGAAGAGGTCGGCGAGGTCCTGTGGACCAGGTTCAAGACCGGCTGGCCCGGACAGCACTGGTACTACCAGGAGCTCCTCGAATGCTTCCGGGCTTCCAACGACCCACGGGTGGCCGGCGTCGCCGCTCGGATCCGGGCCCAGATGGACCGTCTCGAAGCTTCGGTCCCGGATCGGGAGCGCTTCGGGGAGGGGTGACCCATCGGACGAGCACACGGGGCGGACCAGTACTGGGGAAGGGAGGGGCGAGGAGGAGCGGCTCCCGGAGGCAGCGGCGCGGAGGCGGGTCAGCGCCCGATCGGCGGGGGCGGCTGGCCACCGTCGCGGGTGGCGAAGCGGCCCAGTCCGAAGCAGCCGGCGTAGTCCGGTGGGTCGGCGCCCTCGGCCAGGTCGGCGAGCAGCTCGCCCATGAGCGCGGAGAACCTGAAGCCCTCCCCCGAGTCCCCGCAGGCGACCAGGACCCGTCCCCCCGCCACCCGGTCGATCACGAAGCGCCCGTCGGGGCTGGTCGTCCAGCAGCAGACCTGAGAACCGGTGGGGACCGCGTCCCAATCGAATGACTCGTCTACCCGGCGGCCGATCTCGGTAGTGACAGCAGGGTCGGCGCGGCGGTCGGTGTCGCCGTCGGAGAACGTCCGCAGGGCCCGGTCCAGGCCGATCTTGTGTCAGCCTGGGGTTGCCACCTGGGGTAGGGCCGGTCAGCCATCTGCACGAACGCGTCGGGGGTCCGTGGCAGCGCGGGTGAGCTCAGATGGAACCGGTAGCCGTCTGGAGTAGCAGGCTGGTCCCACCCACGGTGGCCCACAAGATCGCTCCGAGGAGCAGCGGTCGGGCGCCGGCCGACCGGATGCGGTCGAGCCTGGTCGACAAACCGATGGCGGCCAGGGCGGCGGTGATCATCCAGGTGGCCACGTCGGCCAGGCCCGGGTGCCAGCTGTTGGGGACAAGGCCTGCGGTGTCGAGCGCGACGGCGGCCACGAAACCCATCACGAAGAGCGGAAGCAGCCGCCTCAGTAGCGACCGGGTGCCGGACACCACCGGCGACGTATCGGGGTCTGCCTTCCGCCATCCCCGCAGCACCGCTAGGCCGAGCCCGATCGGGATGATGGCCAGGGTTCGGCTCAACTTCACCACGACGGCGTAGGAAGCAGAGGCGTGGCCGTAGACGGTGGACGCGGCGACTACGGAGGACACGTCGTTGATCGCCGTGCCGGCCCACAGACCAAAGGCGTGCTGGGACAGTCCGAGGGCGTGGCCAAGGGATGGGTAGGCCAGCACGGCGACGATGTTGAAAGTGAAGATGGTGGCGACCGCGTAACTGACGTCGGCCTCGTCGGCGCCGATGACGGCGTCGGTGGCGGCGATGGCCGACGCCCCACAGATGGCGGTGCCCACGCCCACCAGGGTCGTGACATCGCCAGGCAGCCGCAGGACCCGGCCGGCAGCCCACGCCACACCCAGGGCGATCACCAGCGTGCCCACCAGCACCGGGAGCGAGCGCTCGCCGGTCGAGAGCACCTGGTGGAACGAGAGGCCCAGGCCGAGGACCATGATCGAGGCCTGCAGGACCTTCTTGCCGGTGAAGGCCAGACCGGGCTGATAGCGGTCCGACGGGGGGCGCAGCGCGGCGACGACGATCCCGATCACGATGGCGATGACCGGCGCCCCGACGACCGGGGCCACGCCACCGGCCACGGTGGCCACCGAGGCGACCGCAACGGCCGCCGCCACTCCGGGGACAAGCGAGCGAACCCGGCCGGCCCGGGTGATGGGCCGCGGTGATGGCAGGCCGACGAGAGGAGCGGTCCCTGATTCTTCGATGGTGGGCACAGTGCCTCCTTCCGCTCTCAGAGTCGGGCCTTCGCCGACCGGCGCGTTCCCCCCGTTCCCATGCCCTGTTATAAGGTTGACTGATGCCTCTGCCGGAGCCGGTCCCGGACCTAGGGGCGTTAGATCTCCTCGTCACCGTCGGCGAGCTCGGGTCGATCAGCGCCGCGGCCGAGGCCCACGGGGTCACGCAGCCGGCGGCGAGCATGCGGCTGCGCCAGCTGGAACGTGTCCTCGGGCTGCAGCTGCTCGAGCGGGTCCGAACGGGGTCGCGTCTCACCCCCGCGGGTGCCGCCACCGCGGAATGGGCCGGGGCGGTGTTGCGCGAGATGCGGGCACTCCTCGGGGGCGCGGACGCCCTGCGCCGCGACCAGCGCTCCCATCTCCGTCTTGCTGCCAGCCTCACCGTGGCCGAGTACCTGATTCCGGGGTGGCTCCGCCACCTGGCCGACGACCTGCCCGGCGTCGGCGTGGCCCTCGAGATGGGTAACACCGCCCACGTGGCGGACATGGTGAGCTGCGACCGAGTCGAGCTGGGTTTCATCGAAGGACCGCGGCCACCCGGTCGGCTGCGCTCCCGTGACCTGCGGCCCGACGAGCTGGTCATCGTCGTCGGTCGCGGCCATCCGTGGGCCCGTCGACGCCGGCCGGTCACGCCGGCCGAGGTGGCCGCCACCCCACTGCTCGCGCGCGAGCCCGGCTCGGGCACGAGGGATGTCCTGGCGGCCGCGCTGGCCGAGCACGGACTGCAGATGCGGACTTCGATGGAGCTCGGCTCGACCACGGCCATCAAGGCGGCGGTGGCCGGCGGTGGATCGCCGGCGGTCCTTTCTGCACTGTCGGTCGGCGTTGAGCTGCGGGCCGGGCAGTTGCAGCAGGTGGCCTGCACTGGCCTCCACCTCGAACGGACCATCCGGGCCATCTGGGCAGGTGGCCGCACGCTTTCGGCTCCGGCGGCCCGGCTGGTGGCCATCGCCCGCGCTCAGGCGCCGTAGCCCGCCGGGGGGGAATCCTTTGGAGAGGCGTGGCCGCCCTGCTCGCCCGTCGCCGGCGCGATCATGTGGGATGCTCGTGATTGACGCCGCCAACGTGGTTGGCTCTCGCCCAACCGGTTGGTGGCGCGATCGGGCGGGTGCAGCGGGAGTCTTCACCCAACGAGTGCGGGCGACAGTGGCCGCCGGCCGCCTCGAGCCAAACGTTCTGATCGTGCTGGAGGGACGAGCCCGAGCAGGAGCAGTGGAAGCAGACGTGGACGGAGTCAAAGTCGTGCATGCGCCGGGGGCGGGCGACGACACGATCGCGGCCATTGCGGAGAACCAACGTGACGTGGTCGTAGTCACCGCCGATCGAGAGTTGTCCCAAAGGGTGCGATCTTTGAATGCAGAGGTTGTCGGGCCAAGTTGGCTGATCGACCAACTCGACTACTAGATCTGCGGAGCAGCACCGGAACGGGTACAACCGCCGGCTGCCCCGGCGTTTGAGGCAATACCGGCTGGAACGTTCGGGGGCGCTCCAGCCGAGCATTTTGAGACATGGTTCTCCGAAAGCGACTATTACAAAGGGCCGATCCAACGACAAGGAGGCCGTGAAGGAGCTGCCCGAAGCCCGACAGGAAGTGGCTGCAGGGGATTTTGTTCGCGGAGTCGACGCCGTTCGCAAGCTCCGTGGCCGTTGACGCTGATCCATACGACCTCCTCGTCGGCGTAGAAACACGAACAAGAACAGGGAAGGCGGTCACCCCCGCACCCTGACCGTGGATGGAATACACGCGGATGCACGATGGATCACACGTGTATTAGGCGGTAGGTGATGGGTCTGCCCCTTTCGGCGTTGTCGACGTTTGGGGACGATCTGGGCGGACAATATGGGACAGGCGCTGCCTGGGGGTCGCCCTGGCAGGCAAGTGCCGGCCGTAGTTCGGGGGGCGCGCCTGTCTCGGCCGACGACGGTCTGGGGCCCTTGGTCCGCCGTGGTTACCGCCGCCAGAAGAGGAGGTGCGTAACGCCGCTGGGGCTGGGCACGGACTGGAGGTGGTACCGGTCGAGCAGGTCCTCGGGGGAGGCCCATAATCGCTCGCCTCGGCCGATTTCGATCGGCGCCACGGCGACATGGATGGTGTCGATGAGGTCCGCCTCGAGGAACTGCCGAACAGTGGCGACGCCGCCTCCAACCCTGACGTCCTTCCCGTGAGCGGCGTCCTTGGCTTGCCGCAACGCTTCCGCAGGCGTCGCATCGATGAAGTGGAACGTGGTGTCGGCCAGCGTGAAGCTGGGTCGGTGATGGTGGGTGAGGACGAACACGGGGGTGTGGAACGGCGGGGTGTCTCCCCACCACCCCATCCAGTCGAAGTTCGCCCACGGGCCACGCTGCGGCCCGAACTTGTTGCGGCCCATGATCTCGGCACCGATATTCCGCGCGAAGTCGCGAGTGAAATAGTCGTCCAGCCCTCGGGATCCGCCGGTCTCGGTTCGGCCTGCCCAGCTCGCGGTGGCGGCCGCCCACGAGACCAGATCCGCCGGGAGGCGGGCAACACGACCACCTCGGCGATCAGCGCGTCCGAAGGGCTCCTCGAGGCTCTGGCCCTCGCCGGCGCCGAACCCGTCTGTCGACACGCAGAAGTTCTGCACTCGCAGCAGTTGAGACATTCCTCGATCCTTTCTTGGTGTGTGCGTACGAATCCTCGGTGGGCGTCACGACGGGTCTACCAGCGCAGCCAGGCCGATACTGGCGTAGTGCGCCTGCGCCTTTGCGAAGCCATCCCAATCCCAGGCGACGGGGCGACCCGCGAGGCACGGTTCAAGCCGCGCCAGCGACGTGTGCAGTCCGACGACGGAGCTGTTGTCGATCGCTCGGTCGCGTCCCAGACATCGCGGATCAGGAAGGGCAGTCGGCGCTCGAATCGGATAACGCCGCCATCGGCAGTGCGCTCCAACGCGCCGTCGTACGAAGCGGGGACGTCGCTCATCAGCTTTCCTTCGAACTCGGGGGGATCGGTTTGGCGGTGCGTTGCAGGTGCCGCTCAAGCGAGTCGAGTCGAGCTGCCCATTGCGCTCGATATGGCTCGAGCCATGCGTCGAGCTCCATCAGCGGTTCGGGACGGAGCCGGTAGAGCCGTCGCTGAGCATCCCGGCGGACCTCGACCAGCCCGGCGTCGCGCAACACCTTGAGGTGACGAGACACGCCTGGTTGATGCATCCCTACCGTATCGACCAGCTCGCCTACGGACCGCTCACCCTCGCGGACGGCATCAAGGATTCGCCGCCGAGTCGGTTCAGCGATCACCTCGAGGACTGCGATCTCTTGCGGCACGGGCAAAGAGCATATGCTCTCTCATATATACGTGCAACTATATGTGCGATCGGTTTGGCGGCCCCTGCCCCGTACAGCAGGGTGTTACCGGGCTTCTCTCGGGCTGCGCATACGAGACGCCCCTGGGACGCCCCCTCGTTCGGGCCCCCGCCTCGGACAGGTGCGTTCCCCCAAGCATCGACGAATGGGATGAGTTCGAGTCCGGGTACGGTGCTTGCTACGCCAGCTGGCTCGTCGAGCACGGTTCCGAACACCCCGACGCCGCCGAGGTTCGCGCCAGGGCCGGCCGCCAGCGAGCCGGCTACTTCGGCGGTTACCGAGGGATCATGGGCATGGCCTACCTCGCGTTGCTCGCCGTGTAACTGCCAGGACATGTCGGTGACCCGGCCGTCGATCCTCGAACAAGAACGGGAGGGTGCCTCTGGCGGCCTCCTCGGGCTAGCCAGTGGTGGACTGGGACGGCTCATCGACCGCTGCGAGAGCGAGCTTCGGCCACTCTCATGCAGAGGCCTGATCGTGGGGGTGGATTAGCGGGCTCTGCCGATCACGTCGAGGAGTTGCCCGGCGGCCCACCATCGGGTTGGCCTGCCCGTCGTAGCGGTCATACTCTCCAGCTCGGTCACGATCCCCCGAGCGGCGAGAGCTTGGAGGCCCAACCTGGCAGCCTGATCGCTGACGCCCAGGGCCTTTGCCGCCGTGGCGGCGGAGACGACCGGCATTGAGGGTAGGTGCTCGAGGAGTCTGCGCCCGGCGGAGTCGAAGCGTAGGTCCTGCGCCTGTTCCCGCCACGCTGCCTGGATGTCCTCGATCAGCCCCATGACTATGTTGGCGTCCTCTGCCGATCTCTGCATGGCCTCGGCGAACCAGCGGACCCACGGTTCGACCATGTCGTCCCGGTAGAGCGTCAGGCCGGCCTGGTAGCCGCCGATGTCCCTGGCGATCTGGAGCGATACCGGCGGGGGAACGGCGATCCCGAGCCGGGCCTTGACTATCCAGCCGACGAGAACCCTGCCGATCCGCCCGTTACCGTCAGCGAAGGGGTGGATGGTCTCGAACTGGGCGTGGGCGATCGCCGCCTGGGTGATCGGCTCTAGATCCCTCCGGTTACTGAAGACCACGAGGTCGGCCATGAGCTTCGAGATGGTCTCGGCAGGCGCCGCAACATGGGCAGCCAACTTGGGGTTCGGGCCCCCGACCCATCCGAGCACGTCACGCCAGGCCCCGACGTGGTGGTCGGCGATGTTGGGGCTGTGCTCCATCAGCCGGGTGTGCCAGTCGAGCAACACCTCCCGCGTTAGCGGCGCCGGGGTCGATAGCGCCTGCGCAACGACGGCCAGGTTGTCGGCTACCCAGGCGGCGACGTTCTGGTCCTCTTGGGTGGCCTCGGCGAAGGCTACGTCGGCCGCCGAGGCCCTCAGCCCCTCGATGGCACTCGACGCCAAACCTTCGGCTCGGAGCAGCAGGCGGGCGATGACCTCGGCCGGACCGGCGCTGCGATCACCGAAGCGTAGAATCGCTCCGGCGGCTCGTTCGGTCGACCTCACTGTCGCAGCGGACAGGTCCTGGTCCCAGTCAGCTATCAGAGGGGGATCGACGGCCTCAACCTGGAGACCGTTCCAGGTAACGGCAACCATCTGCATCAGCGATCCTTTCCCAAGCCAGCCGCTTTTCAAAGGATAGCCCCACAACCTTTGTTAAAAACGGTACTTGGCCAACCTTCAAGCCGCCTCGTCTCCTACCGCTTCGCCTGCGAGGAGCGCCGAACGAGCGCGCCGAACTTGCCCACCCCTGGGACCCTCACAGACCAGTCTCGAGCCTGACTGTCTGAGAACTGCTCCTACGACCGACTCGAGGACCCAACCGAGAGGGTCTTGGGCCGTAGCGATCAGGGGAGCGTCGCGCCCCTCGGGGGGCCGTCGCCCCCCTCCTGCGGGTAGGCCCTCCCGGCGGGCCACCTCGCCTCCTGCAGGCGGCTCGGCGACACGACCGGGCCGCTTCAGGGCAGACTCTGGGTTGGTCGCGGTCCGACCGGCCGCCAGAGGGCTCAGGGGGATGGGTGGCGAGCATCGAAGTGGCAGTCGACAGGACCGGGTCCGGGTCGTGGTGGTGGCCCACCCGGGAGCTGGCCGCCTATCCCGGAAGGCGGGCCCGGCTGGGGTACCTCGGCCTGACCGCGCTGGTCACGGTGACCCTCTACTACCTGGTCGGGTGCGGCGCGTCGGTGGTGATCCTGCAGATGGCCGACCTCCACATCTCGTTCCATTTTCTCCTGTGGACGGCGGCGGCGGGCAACCTGGTGGGGGTGGCCGGGGCCTGGTTCGCCGGGCTCACCGACCGCATCGGCCGCGTCTGGACGGTCATGGTCGGACTGACCCTCGGGAGCCTCCTCACCCTGTTCGCCATCCCCAACGCGCCCAACCGGTGGGTGTTCGCCGCTCTCACCCTGTTCCACGGGACGCTCGAGGGGGTGGTGCTGGTGGCCACCCCGGCCCTGATGCGGGACTTCTCCCCGCAGGCGGGTCGTGGCGGGGCCATGGGGTTCTGGACGCTCGGCCCCGTTGCCGGCGCACTGATCACCTCGGCGGTGGGGAGCCTCACCATCCACGGGACCCCGGTTGCCGCCTTCTGGGGTCACGAGTACGTGATCGCCGGGGCGGCCGGCCTGGCGGTCTCGGTGCTGGCCTTCTTCTTCTTGAAGGAGCTTTCCCCGCAACTGCGGGACCAGCTTCTGGTGTCGGACGCCGACCGGGGTCTGGCCCAGATCGAGGCCGAGAACACCGACGTCGACGCCGCCCTGCGCAACCAGTGGCGGCAGATGATCAGGTCGGACATCCTCATCAGCGGGTTCGCCGTGTCGTTCCTGCTGGTGGCGTTCTACAGCGCCATAGCCGTGGGGACCATCTCCTTCGTGGTGGTCTTCGGCTTCGACCTCCACCACGCCAACATGCTCGGCGACTGGATGTGGGCGGCCAACGCCATCGCGGTACTGTCAGTCGGCTTGCTCTCCGACCGGCTCGGCGTGCGCAAGCCGTTCATGGCGACGGGCGCAGTGATCACCGCGGTCGGCCTGGTCGTGTACCTCGAGCACTTCGGCCACCACACGACCTTCGCGTCGACGGCTTTGATGGCCTCCACCATCACCTTCGGCCTCGGCATCTCGTTCACCCCATGGCTGACCAACTTCACCGAAACCGTCGAAGCCCACAACCCGGCCCTCGCCGCGACCGGGCTGGCCGTCTGGGGCCTCACCCTGCGGGTGGTCACCTTCATCGCCCTCGGCCTGCTGCCGGTGGTGGTGAGCAGCATGACCCCCCTCGTCGACTTCGTCGTGGGCACCACCCCCTACACCAACGACCTCATCTTCGCCGCCGACCACCCGGCGCTCATCGCCGCGGTCGAGAACCCGAGCAACGCCGCACAGCTCGACGTCCTGGCCGCCCTGGTCCGGGACCATCCGGCCCAGATGGCCCAGATCGAGGCCAACACCACCTACCTCAGCACCCTCACCGAGTACGCCCCCGAGGTCCGGGCCATCGCCGCCAACCAGGCCGTCTTCACCAGGCTGGCGGCCAACCCCAACGACCCGGCCACCGACGCCGCGGCCGTCGACGCCCTCGGAGGCGGTTCGCTCGGTGCGCAGCGGCTCACCACCCTCATCACCCACAGCGGCCAGATCGTCCCCGCTCTGACCTGGGCCCAGGCCCATCCCGATGTCATCGCCTTGGCGCAGGCCAGCACGCCGACCCTGCTGTGGGCGCAACACCACTCGGCCCTCGTCGCCCAGGCGTCGAGGTACTCGGCGCCGCTGACCGCCCTGCGGAACCTGCCGGCTGGCGTCGCCTCCTACGCCAACGCCAACGCCGGGGTGGCGACGGTCGCCCGGCAGCGGATCCCGACCCAGCTCAGGAACTGGTACTGGATCTGCCTGGGTGGGCCGATCATCTTCCTGCTGTCGATACCGCTGCTGCGCGGCCGTTGGAGTCCCCGCCGGGCCCGGGCCGACCTGGCCGCCCACCGGGTCACGGTCGAGCAGCGCCTGGCCGCACTGCCGCACCAGTAGGACAAACGACGGGGCCCCTTCGGACGCACCGGCGGCCAGCCCACTCCCGGGCGGTCCGGGCGCCCGGGGGCGGGGCGGCTTACCCGGCGGCGCAGCGCGTGCAGCAGGTCGATGCTGAGCAGGTCCTGGCCCGTCAGCACCTCGGGGTCGCCGGTGAGCAGGGCCAGCACCGCCTCGACCATGGTCTCGACCGGCTCGAACATCTCCTCGGGTATCCACCCCGCCGCCCGCTGCGCCGGCGTGGCGATGGCCGACTGCGGAGACAGCACGTTGACGCTGATCCCCTGGCCGTAGGTCTCCACCGCCACGCTCTGCGTCAGACGAGCCAGCGCCGCCTTGGTCGAACCGTAGAGGAGGCCGGCGGTGGCGGGAGGGGTGTCGGGGAACGACGGCCCCGTGATCGGCCGGGCGGCTGGTGAAGGCAACCGTCGGTCGCTCGACCCGGCAACCGGCCCGGCGCTACTCGAGGTTGGCGTGGTTACGGGCCATCGTGGTGTAGGCACCCTCGACGGCGGAGGCCAGGTCGAACACGGCACTGTCGAGGACGATGAGGGCGGCCTGCTCGAAGAGCGTCCCGCCGAACTGGCGGGAAGCCGCCACGTCGATCTTGACGACCAGATCGGCGATGTCGTGGATGGGGCCGCCGGCCTCGTGGGTGATGAGCACGACCGACGCCCCCTGCTGATCAGCCGTCCGGGCGAAGGCCACGCTGACCGGTGTCCGCCCGCGGCCCGACACCACCACCAGTGCGTCGCCGGCGCCGATCGACGGGGTCGTCGCCTCCCCGACGACGTGCGCCGGTCGGCCCAGGTGCACGAAGCGCATCGCCGCCATCCGCGCCGCCAGTCCCGACCGTCCCTGGCCGGTGAAGAAGAGGCGGCCCCCGATCCGGCTCAGGAAATCCCCCAACCCGTCGATCTGGGTCGCGTCGAACCGCTCGAACACCCCGTCGAGCTCGGCCCGGGCGACTACCCAGCCGAGGCGTCGGTCTGCTGCCTCAGCCACCGGGCGACTCCTTCGGGATCCTCGGCCGCAGTGACGCTCGACCCGATGACGGCAATCTCGGGGGCGGACTCGACCACGGCCGCGAAGTTATCCGGGCCGATGCCGCCGGCCAGCGACACCGAGAACCCCCGCCGTCGCAGGGCCACCACATCGCCAATGTGGCCGCCGGGGCCGGCCTGAACCCCCGAGCGCGAATCGAAGGAGGAGTGCAGGCCGACCCACCGCCCGGTGGCGCTCGGACCCCGGTCTGGGGCGATGACGGAGGGGGCCGGTCCGACGACGGTGTCGAACACGACGTCGGCTGCGAACTCGGCGGCCACGGCCAAGGTGACATACGCCGTCTCGGGGGCGGCGGAGGCCAGGACGGTCATCATGACGGCCCCCGCCCCGAAGACCATCCGGGCCTCGGCCTCACCGCCGTCAGCAGTCTTGGTGTCGACCACCACCGGCCGCCGGCCCGAAAGCTCGGCAACGGTGGCCACAGCCCCCACACCGAATCGCTTCAGCAGTGGCGTGCCCACCTCGATCAGATCGAAATAGCGGGCTACCCGGGGGATGAGGGCCAGGTGCTCGGCAGCGTCCACCGCCAACTGCAGCCTCACCGACTCACCCGGAAGCGCCGGCGGGCGGTGGCCACCTCGACCGCCGTCGGGGGGTCGGCGCCGGGGCGTTCGCAGGTCAGCGCCGAGGCCACCACGGCGTCCTCCACCACCGCGGCCAGGTCCGACTCGGCAATGGTATCGAGCGACGTCGGCGACGCCACCCCGAGGCGGACCAGGGAGTCGATCAGGGCCGAGGTGAAAGAATCGCCCGCCCCGACGGTGTCGGACAGGTCCACGGCCAGCCCCGGCCGGACCGCTGTCGCGCCCGACGCTGCCACCGCCACCGCCCCAGACGCCCCGTCGGTGAACACCACGAGCCTCACCCCCAGGTTCAGCCAGCGCCGCCCGACCGTGTCGAGGGTGTGACCCGGATACAGCCACCCCACGTCCTCGGAGCTGGCTTTCACCACGTGGGCCAAGCCCACGCTCCGCTCGACCATGGCCCGCCCGTGAGCGGGGTCCCGGAGCAGAAGTGGCCTGATGTTTGGGTCGTAGCTGACCAGCGCCTCCCCCCCTTGGCGCACAGCTTCGACCATCCGCGTGATCTGCACGTCGCCAGGGGCCCTCCACGAGGCCACCGAGCCGAAGTGCAGCACGGTGGTCCCCGCCGGCACCCGGTCCACCTCTGGGGCGGACCAGTTCCAGTCGGCGGTCCCGTCGAAGTAGAAGTCATAGCTGGCCCGGGCCTCGGCGTCGAAGGAGACCACCGCCAGAGACGTGGCCTCCCTGGCGAGAGGGGCGGCGCTGAGGTCAATACCTTCGTCGCGGGCCTGGCGGCGGAGGATGGCGCCGAAGGCGCAGTCCCCCAGGCGGGCCATGAGGGCCGTCCGGGTGCCGAGCCGGGCCAGGCCGACGGCCACGTTGAAGGGGCTGCCGCCCGGGTGGGCGACGAATGTACGGTCGCTACCGGCGGGGACCAGATCGATGAGGGCTTCGCCGATGACGGTCACCAGGGGAGACCGCCCGTCTGAGCTCACCTCCGGGGCCGGACCTTCGACGCCTTCGGCGGGGGGATCTCCCCCGAGCCGCGCAGGACCATCCCGGTGCGCACCAGGTGGGTCTGCGGTGGTGACCCGTCGCCGTCGAGGCGGGCGAAGAGCAGCCGGGCGGCCAGTGCCCCCAGGCCGGTGGTGTCCTGGGTGATCACCGTCACGCCGGGTTGGAGCACGTCGGCTAGGAGGAAGTCGTCGAAGCCGACCAGGGCGATGGCATGCTCGCAGCCCATCTGGTGCAGCATCTTGGTGGCCCCGATGGTCACCAGGTTCTGGCTGGCGAACAACGCGGTCGGCGGCTCGGGCCGCCCGAGCAGCTCTCCGGTGGCCGCCGCCGCCGCCTCGATGGTCCGCAGATCGTGGCGCACCAGCAGCGGGTCCTCCGGCAGGCCCAGCCGCTGCAGGGCTTCCCGGTATCCGGCGTAGCGCTCGGTGGCGGTGGCGATGGCGAGGCTGTCGCCCAGGTACCCGATGCGGCGATGGCCAACTGCGTGCAGGTGGTCCACTGCGTTGGCCGCCCCCTTGCGGTTATCCGACATGACCGCGTCGGCGTCGAGCAGGCGGGGGGCCCGGTCGAGGAACACCACGCTGACGCCGAGGCGGCGTTCGGCCAGCAGGTAGCTCTGGTCCCGCCCGGCCGGGACGATGATCAGGCCGTCAACCCGGCGGTCGATCAGCGTCCGGGCCATCTCCTGCTCACGGTCGGGGTCCTCGTCCAGGCTGGCGATCAGCACCTGGACCCGGCGCTCGCGGGCGCAGTCCTCCACGGTGCGCAGCAGAGCGGCCGAGAACGGGTTGGCGACGTCCTCGAGGAGCAGGCCGATGGTCGAGGAGCGTCCGTCCCCGCGCCGCAGGCTGCTTGCCGTGAGGTTGGGCCGGTAACCGAGCTTGTCTGCCGCGGCGTGGACCCGTGCCGCCAGTTCGGGGGCCACCGTGGGTTCGCCGTTCATGACTCGCGAGACGGTCTTGATGGCCACCCCGGCGATGGCCGCCACGTCGCGCATGGTGGGTCTCACGTGACGGGCCCGGTCGTTCGCTGCTTGGCTGGACATCGATGTCTCGTTGGGCCCTTTCCCACAGTGCGACCTGTCGTCAGGGAAGAGTATTCACCCGCGTCTGTCCCGTTACAAGTACGAAATCTCCTGTTCATCTCTCCTTGACAGTGCTGTAGAGCCGCTCTATTTTTTTGAGACAACGTTATCTCGGAGGCCGGAGAGCGGCTCTGACCGAGAAGGGGGACGATAAATGAGAGATAGAAGTTCGGTCTGTTCGATCGGCGCCCGCCGCAAAGCGACGCTGCTCGTCCTCGCTTCGGCCGGCGTGCTCGCGGCGTGCAGCAGCAGTTCGCATTCGTCGAGTCCGAGCACCGCCAGCAGCGGCGGTTCGACCGCGACGTCAGCGGCGGGGGCGAGCGGCAGCGGCGGGAAGCTCACCATTGCGTTCAACATGGGCGCCGAGGCCGACCCCTTCTTCATCGCCATGAACCAGGGCGCCGAGGCCGAGGCCAAGTCCCTGGGTGTGAACCTCATCTGGCAGGGTGACCCCTCGCAGTACTCGCCGGCCACCCAGATCCCCATCGTCGATCAGCTCCTCGCCGAACACCCGAGCGCTCTGATCATCTCCCCCACCGACCCCGACGCCCTGCAGCCAGCGGTCAATCAGGCCATCGCCCAAGGCATCCCGGTGGTCAACGTAGACACCCACGTGACCGACCTGTCCAAGGTCCTGTCGTTCATAACCGGTGATAATCAGCAGGGCGGCGCCGCCGCCGCCGACGCCATGGCCGCGGCCATGCACTACACCGCCGGCCAGACCTACCAGGTCGTCGTCGGCGCAAGTTCGGCGACCACCACCACCAACACCGCCCGCCTGGCCGGCTTCAAGGCCGAGATCGCCGCCAAGTACCCCGGCATCAAGGTCATGGCCGAGGCCTACTCGCAGTCCCAGCCGGCGGTAGCCAACACCAACGTCAACAACTGGCTGACCGAGTACCCCAACCTCAAAGGCATCTTCGCCATCGACGGCACCAACGCCAGCGGGGCGGCTGCCGCCCTGCAGGCCCGGAACCTGGTCGGCAAGGTCGCCCTGGTCGGCTACGACGCCTACTCGACCAACGTGGCTCTGCTGCAGAAGAACGTCTTCGCCGCTCTGATCGCCCAGAACCCGACCGAGGAAGGCAAGCTCGCGGTGCAGTACGCGGTGCAGTACCTGAACACCAAGAGCACCTCCGGTATCCCCCACGAGCAGACGCTGCCGAACATCGTGCTGACCCCGAACTCGTCGGCCGCCGACCTGGCGCAGTACACCTACCCGACCGCCTAGCAACACCCGATCGGGCCTGCGGGCGCCTATAAAGGTTCCCGCAGGCCCGTACAGGGGAGGGACACATCGACATGACCATGACGCCCGCTTCGACGGAGGGCCAGGGCCGAGCCGCTCCGGCGGCCGATCCCAACCCACCGGCGACCGAACCCCGGGACTGGGCCCGTTCCATCCTGGGCAATCAGCAGTTCCTGCTCCTGGTGGCCCTGGGTGCTTTGATCCTGTACTTCTACAGCAAACGATCGGTGTTCCTCTCCAGCGGGGAGATGGCCAACATCCTCGACGATTTCTGCTCGCTCATCCTCCTGGCGGTAGGCGAGACCTTCGTGATCGTCTCCGGAGGTATCGACCTCTCGGTCGGCTCCACCGCCAGTTTCGCCGGGGTGATCGGCGCCTTCTCCATGCGGGGCATGGTCAGCCACAACGACAGCGAAGCGCTGGTCCTGGTCGTCGGGACGATCGTGTGCGCAGCCGTCGGGGCGGGGGTGGGACTGGTCAACGCCGCCCTGATCAACTGGTTGCGCCTGGTGCCCTTCGTAGCCACGCTGGCCACGCTGGGAGCAGGGGCCGGCATGGCCATCGTGCTCAGCCACGGGATCCCTATCGGCGACGACACCAGGGCCATCATCTTCTCCCAGGCCAAGGTCGGGCCGTTCTCCTGGCCGGTGTTCATAGTCATCGGGATCCTGGTGATCTCCTGGCTGTACCTGCACCTGAGCCGCTACGGGCGTTACACCTTCGCCCTCGGGTCCAACGAATTCGCCGCCCGGGCGGCGGGCATCAATGTCCGGCGCCACCTGGTCTCGGTCTATGTCCTTTCGGGCCTGCTGTCCGGCCTGGGAGGGATGTTCCTCTACCTGCGTCTCGGGTCGGGTGCGCCAACCTCAGGGGCCGGAGACGAGCTGCGGGCCATCGCCGCGGTCGTCATCGGCGGAGCCAGCCTCCTCGGCGGGTCGGGTCGGCTCAGTGGAACCATCCTCGGGGGGCTCATCCTGACCACCGTCACCAGCGGGCTGATCATCAGCAACGTCAACCCCAACTGGGACCAGGTGGCGGTGGCTGTGCTGATCGCCCTGGCCGCAGCGTTGCAAGCCCTGCGCCCAGGAAGGAGGCGGGCCTGATGGCTGATGCACCGCTGTACGAAGCCGTGGGCATCAGCAAGAGCTACGGCCACGTCACGGCCCTCTTCGACGTCAACTTCTCGGTCAATCCCGGCGAGATCGTCGGCCTGGTCGGCGACAACGGTGCCGGCAAGTCCACCCTGATAAAGATCCTGTCGGGGGTGCACCCCCCCGACCGCGGGAAGATCCGCCTCGACGGGGTCGAGCGGACCTGGAAGTCGCCCCACGACGCCATCGAGGCCGGGATCGAGACGCTCTACCAGGACTCCGGCCTGGCGCCCGACCTCACCATCGGGTCCAACGTGTTCCTGGGCCGGGAGAAGCTCAAGCCGGGGATTCTCGGCAGGCTCGGGTTCCTCGACCAAAAGGCCATGGAGCGTCAGGCTGCGGAGGAGCTCAAGCGGGTCGGCATCGCCGTCTCGGGAAGCCGCCGCACGGTCTCCGACCTGTCCGGCGGCCAGCGCCAGGCGGTGGCCATCGGGCGGGCGATCGCCTGGGCCCGCAAGGTGATCATGCTCGACGAGCCGACCAACCACCTCGGCGCCCGCCAGTCCATCGAGGTGCTCTCAGTGATGAGATCGGCCAAGGAGCAGGGCCTCGGGGTCATCTTCATCTCCCACACCCTCCCCCACGTGCTCGAGGTCACCGACCGCGTCGTGGTCCTGCGCCTCGGCCGGGTCGTGCGCGACGCGGCGACGTCCGAGTTCGACGCCGAGAGCCTGCTCGGAACCATCACCGGTCTCATAGAGGCGTCCTGAATCGCCTCTGACGGCGATGCGAGACGGTCGGCCGGCCGCCGGGGTCGGGGAGCCCCCCCCGAGGGGCCGGCACCTCCACGCCTGAGAGAGAAAACTCCAGATCATTATCATGTATTCTCAGGTCGTGCGCCGATTTGTCCTGTTCGAAGCTCCCCGTCCAAAGCCATGCTCCTCCGGAGCGTCGGACGGGCGCGATTCCAGATGACTCCGAGGATTTCCCTGCTCGAGGAGGGCCTGCTCGTATGCAGCGAGGGTGAGAGCCCGTTCGGTGAGCTGATCCTGGTCCGCCACGGCCAGCAGCGAACCAACAGCTTCAACGATCCGCTCCGCACCCGTTCGGGCGACATGGAACTGAGCGAGATGGGAATCACGCAGGCCGAGGCCACCGCCGAGGAGCTGAGCGGAGAGCCGGTCGCCGCGGTGTACAGCAGCGACCTGGCCCGCGCCCTGTCCACCGCCACCTGCATCGCCGCCCGCCACCAAATGGAGGTCCGGGTCGACCCCCGGCTCCGGGAGGTGGGCGTCTACCGCGACGTACCCGCCGGCGCGTCAGTCCAGGAGGCCATCGGGGCGGACGGCGCCGCCGAGGTGAGACGCCGCTTCCTGGCTGAACGGTCGTGGGACGCGTTCCCCCTCACCGAACCCCGGGCCGAGCGCGAGGGGCGCGTCGCGGCCGCGGTGGACGCCATCCTGGCCGCCCATCCCCACCACGAGAAGGTGGTGGTGGTCTGCCACGGCGGTGTCATCAATCTCATCGTCCGCCGCGTCCTCGGGGTCCCCGAGGACATGGTCTTCTATCCCGCCCACGCTTCGATCTCGCGTCTGGGCCGCTCACCGGAGCGTCTCGGGATCGTCACCCTCAACGAGCGGGCCCACCTGCGAGGTCCCGCGGCCGTCACCTACTAGGCCGCCGAGCACGGTCTGGACCGGAGCGGTGAACTGGGCCCCACTACCAGGAGGAGGCCATCGTCGGGTGGACCAGGTATTCGTGAAAGGGACCAGATGACCTGGGGAGATCGGCAGGAGCGAGGTCAGCCGTGGCATGAACTGATGCTGGGCGTGCGCTGGTACCGGGAGCGAACCTACAACTACGGTACGAGTACACGTTCGTCGTCGAAGACGAGAGCGCCGTGCCCAGCGAGCTGGTGGAGACAGCCCAGACCAACGACGCGTCGATTGCCCCCGGTTCGGTGTGGGCGGCGAACTCGGAAGTATCGCGGTTCTGGCGCGACGACCTGGTCGAGGCCCCCCCGTCGGCGACCGAGACCGAGGAGCAGGCGGACACCCATCCCCAGGCCTTTTGACAACCCGCCGTTGGTCATCACCCGGGTCCTGCCCGATCCGGTCGTGGTGAGCAGCGGACCGGCGGCCTGCACCAAGGATGGCGCCTACGCTTGGTCGGCCCGCTTCCGGGTCGGCCAGCTCCAAAGCGACCTCTCCTGGATCATCCAGAAGGTCGAGATCAACGCACCCAGCGGCAACCACACCCTCTACGAGGCATTTCCCGTAAGTGGAGGCGAGGCGGAGTCCCTGAACGAAGACAGCTACCAGGCCAACGAGAAGCGCTCCTCGGGAAATGTGGTCGTCAAAGGCCTGGCCCAGCACTTCTACTTCGGCGTCGGCTGAGCTGCGACCTGCTGGCCTCAGCGGCAATTCAGCGCCCGTGACCGAACTCGGTTCCCAGCAGCCCGAAGCGGTCCTCAGCGGCCGGTCCGCCGTCGACCACTTCATAACATGGTCCCGCTGGCCCAACGCCGTACCGCCCCCGGCCAGGTGAACACAGCCAGGACGAATCAACTCGTCGGACTCCTCGCCTCGCTCTAGAGCCGAAGCCCCACGAGGCTTCCCACACCCTTAACCTGACTAATGTAAGTTAACAGGCCCCACTACGAATATGGAGGCAACTCAAGGTGAGCATCAGTGAGGCCAAGGAACTTTGGACATCGATGAAGCCGAAGCTGGAAGAAATCCGACAGCTCACCCAGATGACCGGCAGCGGGGTGTGGTCGGATCTCTCCGACCGTGACTCGATGAAGACGCTGACATCGATGATTGTCGACCAGGTCGGACCGCTGAGCGGCGACGCCGACAGGCTCTACAACCTGCTCTCTCAGGCCAAGGATGAGGGCGACGGCGACAGCGGCATGGTCGAAGCCGCCTACGATGCCGCCAATCGGGTGAGAGCTGCAGCCGACGATTCGCTGGAGAACCTGGGGAAGCTGCTCAACGCCATCGACATGATTCAGCCCACCGACGATGGTCACATCCCCAGTGACGATCTCGGCTCTGTCAACACCCTTGCCGACTCGGTCCACGAGACCATGGGGTACGTGGTGACGCTCAACGACGAAGAGCTTTCCGCCCTCTCCTGACCCCTGCGCCACCCCAGATCAAACGACTCCCCCGTCGCCCACCGTGGCTGTAGAAGATGCGGCGAAGGAGACGGAGTGCGATCCCGGCCGGCGGGGAGTTACGTCGGTCCGGGCAGCCGATCGCGGGAGGCGGCGAAGACGGCGGCGCCTCCTAAGCTGCGAGAGGTGACCGTCGCCGCCGACCTGGGACTCGAGTTCGACAATTCCTACGTCCGGGACCTGGTCGGCCTGTACGAGCCGTGGCAGGCCGCGCCGGCCCCCGCCCCGACCCTGCTCCTGCTCAACGAGGAGGTGGCCACCGAGCTCGGCGCCGATCTCGCCTCCCTGCGCTCCCCGGCCGGCGTGGAGGTCCTAGCCGGCAACGTGGTCCCCCCCGGCGCCGAGCCCGTGGCCCAGGCCTACTCGGGGCATCAGTTCGGCGGCTTCTCGCCCCGCCTGGGCGACGGAAGAGCCCTGCTGATCGGAGAGGTGATCGGCCGGGACGGTCGCCGTCGCGACCTCCACCTGAAGGGTTCGGGTCGCACGCCGTTCTCCCGGGGAGGGGACGGGAAGGCCGCCGTCGGACCCATGCTCCGGGAGTACCTGGTCGGCGAGGCGCTCCACGCCCTGGGCATCCCGACCACCCGGGCGCTGGCCGTGGTGGCGACCGGCGAGCAGATCATCCGGGAGGGCCCGGTGCCCGGCGCGGTGCTGGCCCGGGTGGCCGCCAGCCACATCCGGGTCGGGACGTTCGAGTATGCGGCGACCCGGGGTGACACTGACCTGCTCCGCCGCTTGGCTGACCACGCCATCGCCCGCCACCATCCCCAAGCCCGGGAGGCCGACAACCCCTACTTGGCCCTGTTGGACGCCGTCGTGGACGCCCAGGCCTCGCTGGTGGCGAGATGGATGCTCGTCGGCTTCGTCCACGGGGTGATGAACACCGACAACATGACGATCTCCGGTGAGAGCCTCGACTTCGGACCGTGCGCCTTCCTGGACGCCTACGACCCGGCCGCCGCCTTCAGTTCGATAGACCACGGCGGCCGCTACGCCTACGGCAACCAGCCGGGGATCGCCCAGTGGAACCTGGCCCGCCTGGCCGAGGCCATGCTGGCCCTCATCGACCCCGACACCGACAAGGCCGTCCCGGCGGCCACCGAAGTGCTCGGGTCGTTCGTGGACCGCTTCCACCGCTACTGGGCGCAGGGGGTGAGGGCCAAGCTCGGCCTGGCCGAGGCCCGCCCCGACGACGACACCCTGGTCAACGACCTGTTGAGCCTGCTCGAGCGCGACCGGGTCGACTTCACGTCCTTCTTCCGGGCCCTCTCCTCGCCGGCCCGGGGCGAGCAGTGGCCGGTCGGGCAACCCCTGCCCGATCCCGCTGCGCTCGAGGGGTGGACGGCCCGCTGGAGCCGGCGCCTGGCGGAGGAGGGCCGCGACCCCCGGACGGTCGGCGCGGCCATGGACCGGGTCAACCCGATCTACATCCCCCGCAACCACCGGGTCGAGCACGCCCTCGACGCGGCCGGCCAAGGGGACCTCCGGCCGTTCGAGCAGCTGCTCGAGGTGCTGGCCCACCCCTACGACGAGAGGCCCGGACTCGAGGAGTACGCCTCGCCTGCCCCGCCGGCCTTCGGTCCCTACGTCACCTACTGCGGCACCTGAGCCGGGCGAGGTCCTACGACCGCCCCGGCAGGTCCGGCTCCGCCAGCAGGAGCGGAAAGTGGCAGGCGACGTCGTGGCCCGGACCGACGGAACGGAGCGTCGGGGCCTCCTTCCGGCAGCGGTCTGCGGCTTTCGGGCACAGGGTGCGGTACCGGCATCCCGTCGGCGGGTTGAGCGGGGAGGGCATCTCCTGCGCCACCGCCACCTCGCGACCGGCGATCGACGCGGCGTCGTCACCAGAGGTGGCCTCGGCGGTCGGGATGGCGGCCAGCAGAGCTGCCGTGTAGGGATGCGCCGGCCGGCGGTAGATCTCCTCCGAATCGCCGATCTCGCAGATGGTTCCCAGGTACATGACACCTACCCGGTCGCTGACGTGCTTCACCACCGCCAGGTCGTGGGCGATGAACAGGTACGTCAGTCGCAGTTCGCGCCGTAGCTGCTCGAGCAGGTTGAGCACCTGCGCCTGGATTGACACGTCCAGCGACGAGACCGCCTCGTCGCAGATCACCAGCTTGGGTGACAGCGCCAGGGCACGGGCGATACCGACCCTCTGGGCCTGGCCCCCGGACAGCTGGTGAGGCTTTCGCTCACCGAAGCGGGAGGGGTCCAGGCCCACCAGATCGAGCAGTTCGGCGCTCCGGCGGCCCCGGTCCTCGGCGCCTCCGATCCGATTGATCCGCAGCGGCTCGGCCACCAGGTCCGAGACCCTCCAGCGGGGGTCCAGCGACGAGTAGGGGTCCTGGAACACCATCTGCACCTTCCGCCGGCTGCGGCGCAGCGGGCCGCCCCGAAGCCCGGTCAGGTCCTCGCCGTCGAACAGTACCTGGCCCTTGGTGGGTCTCGGGGACTGCAGGATGGCGCGGGCGGTGGTGGACTTCCCGCAGCCGGTCTCGCCGACCAACCCGAGGGTCTGGCCCTCATCGATGGTGAAGGAGATGTCCGACACCGCGCTCAGCGTCGCCTCCGTCCGCCCGACGGCAACCTTGAAGGTCTGGGTCAGGTGGCGGACGTCGAGCAGGTGGTCGCTCGCCTTCACCGGTGGCGTGACCTGGGGGGACGGGGCGGTCAACTCCCGTCCTCCAACGGGAACCAGCACGCCCACTGATGACCCGGATCGGCGTCGGGGGACACGCCATCCCCCGCCGGCTCCCCGGCCAGCGAAGGCGCCTCGGCCCGACAGCGCTCCTGGACGAACCGGCAGCGAGGCGCGAAGGAGCAACCGGGCCGCGGTTGCGTGAGGTCGGGCGGGCTGCCCTCGATGCTGGCCAGGGGCGAGTGCGACTCCTGGTCCAGGGTCGGGATGGCCTTGAGGAGGGCGTCGGAGTACGGCATCCGGATCCGTTTAAAAAGCGCCGCGCTCCGGCCGGTCTCCACGATCCGCCCGGCGTACATCACGGCCAGTCGGTCGGTGTGGTGGGCGGCCACACTCATGTCGTGGGTGATGAGGATCACCCCCATCCCGAAGCGGGACTTGAGGTCATCGAGCAGGGCCAGGATCTGGGCCTGCGTGGTGACATCGAGGGCGGTGGTCGGCTCGTCGGCGATCAGGACCGCCGGGCGGCCCGACAGCGCCATGGCGATCATGGCCCGCTGGCGCATCCCGCCCGACATCTGGTGGGGGTAGGCCCGGGCCCGCTGCTCGGGGTCCGACACCCGCACCGCAGCGAGCAGGCTGACCGCTTCCTTCCAGGCCTCTTGCCTGGTCGTCTGGCGGTGCAGGCGGACCGCCTCGGCGATCTGGGTGCCCACCCGCATGGTCGGGTTGAGCGCTCTCATCGGATCCTGGAACACCATGGCTATGTCGCGGCTGCGGTGGCGGCGCATCTCCCGCTCCGGCAGGCCGATCAGCTCCCGTCCCCGCAGCCGGGCCGAGCCGCTCACCTCGAAGCGGCCGCTGAGCAGCCCCATCAGGGCCCGCGCGGTGACCGACTTACCGGAGCCGGACTCGCCGACGATGCCGAGCGTCCGGCCGGCCTCCACGCCGAACGACACGCCGGTGACGGCCGGGGTCCGGGTCCGACCAGCGGTGAAAGTGACACGGAGGTCGTCGACCTCGAGGACCCGCTCGGCCGTCCCGATCGGCGCCAACGGTGATGATTCGACCGTCGCCGGCTGACCAACAGAGGACGTCACCGCTCACCTCCGACGGCGTGACGGGATCGGAGCCTCTCCCCGAGGAGGTTGAGAAGGGCCACGAACAGGAATAGGAACGCGCCGGGCACGAAAGCTATCTGCGGGGCATCGGACAGATAGCCCTTCCCTTCGGAGATCATCCCACCCCAGCTCGGCTGGGGGGGCCGGACCCCAAGACCGAGGAAGCTGAGCGAAGCCTCGACGATCATGGCCACGCCCACCGTGAGCAGACCGTAGGTCATGAGACCCCCCAGGATGTTGGGCAGGACGTGACGAATGATCAGGTACCACGACCGGGCGCCGGCCAGCACGCCGCTCAGCACGAAATCCCGCTGGCGGATCTGCAACGTCCCGGCCCGGGCGATGCGACCGAAGGTCGGCACCGTGAAGAAGGCAATGGCCAGGATCACGTTCCCCTCGCTCGGCCCGAGGTAGGCCGCCACCGTGAGCGCAAGTATGAGAGAGGGAAAAGCTAGGAAGGTGTCGAGCACCCGCATGATCAGCGACTCGACCCATCCCCCGGTGAAACCGGAGACCATGCCGAGCAGGCCGCCGAGAGCCATCCCGATGGCGACCGATCCGAGACCGATCTCGATGGACACCTGGCCACCGTGCAGGGCACGCGACAGGAGGTCCCTCCCCAACTCGTCGGTTCCGAGCAGGTGGCCGGAGGTGCCGAGCCCGGCCCTCGGATGGAGCAGGTCGGTGACGTTCGGCGCCGGCAGCCCGAACACGACCGGGCCGAGGAAGCACACGAGCACCAGAGCGACCAGCAGGACCGTCGGTATCCACACGGCCCAGTCCAGCGCCAGCAAGCGGCGGTCTTCCCAGACAGATCGGTTTGAAACGGCGGCGGTCATGTCAGCCATTGGCAACCGCGTACCGGACTCGGGGATCGATGGTGGAGTAGAGCAGGTCCACCGCCAGGTTGATGATGACGAAAGCGACCGCCGTGAGCACCACCACTCCCTGCACGACATTGACATCGCGCTGGTAGATGGAGGTAACCAGTAGGTTTCCGAGGCCGGGCAGGGCGAACAAGGTCTCGACGATCACCGCCCCGCTGATCAGCTTCCCGAAGTTGACCCCGACCACCGTGATGAGTGAGAAGAGTGAGTTGCGCAGCACGTGACCCACGAGGACCCGTGAGCCGCTCAGGCCCTTGGCCCTCGCCGTGGTCACATACTCCTCTCTCAGCTGGTCGATCAGGTCGCCCCTCAGGATCCGCATGTAGAAGGAGAATTCGCCGATCCCCAGCGTCGTCGCCGGGAGGACCGCCGACTTCAGGTTCGATCCGACGCTGTGGGTGAGCGGCACCCACCCGGTGGCCGGCAGGAGATGAAAGTGGACCGAGAACACCAGGATGAGGATGATTCCCCACAGGAAATGTGGGGCGGACACACCTGCGAAGGCCACTGCGCCCAGCAACCGGTCCGTCCTGCCGGACCGGTCGGCTAGAGCGGCCAGGGCAGCGGGCACGGCCAGGACCAGGGCCACCACCTGGGCGATGATGATCACCTCGAGCGTTACCGGCAACGCGTGGGCGACCAGACTGGTCACGCTCTCGCTGGAAGTAAGGGACCGGCCGAGGTTTCCCTGCATCGCGTGCCACAACCACTGCCAGTATCGGTCCCAGAGCGGCTTGCTGAGACCGTCTTGGACCTCGATCGCCTTGATCGTCTGCGGGTCCGCTCCCGGGCCGGCTATCGCCAGGGCGATGCTGCCCGGGAGCAGGTTCAGCAGAAGGAAGGTGAGCACGCTGACCCCGACTATCACGGGTAAGGCCTGCAGACTCCGCCTTTGGAGCAATGTCTTTCCCCCTACCCCTCGTCACCAGCGTGGCCAATCGGCGTCGAAGCGCTCAGCTTAGCCACGCCCCTTGCAGCTCCATCCAGTTGTTAGCCAGTTGCGGGATGCCGTGCAGGTTGGAGACGCTCGCCCTCCACCAGTCGGCCGCGAAGAGTAAGTCCTCCGGTAGGTCCTTGGCGAGCTGGACAGCCAGCGACTGGAGAATCGGCTTCCGGGCCGCCTGGGTGGTGGCCTCCCTCTCCTGGGTGAGGAGCTGGTTCACCACTGGGTCATTCAGCCCGACCGAGTTCTGCGGGCTGCCCGAGCGGAAGTAGAGGGACACGTTGCCGTCCGGCTCGTAGCTGCCGGCCAGACGGTAGAACATGGCCTGGAACTTGCCGGTCTGGGAATCCTGAACCAGCGCCAGGTTCTGAAGCTCGTTCAGCTGAACCTTGATCCCGGCTGCCGCCCATTCGCTCTGCAGGGCCTGCCCGACGGCGACGGACGTGGCGTCGTTGCGGATCGACAAGGTGAAGGACAGTCCGCCGAGCTGCTGGACCAGCTGCTTGGCCTTGGCCAGGTCGTAGGCCGGGTACCCCGAGACGCTCGCCCCCGGGTACGCCCACGACTGGGGGGTCCAAGGCGACTCGATCCCGGTAGAGGCCTTCCCGGCGAACAGGGCGTTGTCGATCAACTGCGGGTCAGTGGCGTAGGTGATGGCCTGGCGGGCCAACACGTTGTCCAGCGGGGCCCGCTGGGTCTGGAACTCGACGAAGTAGGTTCCGACTCCGCCGAGGCTCTCCACCTTCAGGTTCGACGCCGACTGGACGGTCGATATCTCGGTCGGTTGGATGTCCTCGTCATCCTGGATGGCCCCGGACTGTAGGCTGGCCAGACGGGTGCTGACATCGGGGATCACCTTGAACGTGACTGAGTCCAGATAGGGCTTGGGGGCGTTCCAGTAGCCTGGCCATTTGGCCAGGGTGACCGAGCTGTTGGCGACCTCGCTGACGAACTTGAACGGCCCGGCCCCCACCGGGTGCAGCCCGAATCCCTTGCCCTCCTGCTGGACCGCGCTCGGCGATGCCATCATCCCGGGAGTGCCGGCCAGCAGTGACGGGAAGGTCGAGTCGGGCTGGGTCAGCGTCACCGTCACCGTGGTCGGGTCGGTGGCCACCACGGAAGCCAGATCCTTGAGGTCGACCCTGCATTTACATGCGTTGGCCGGGTTGGCGTCTCGCTGCAGGTTGAACACCACCGCCTGGGCGTCGAATGGCGTACCGTCTTGGAACGTGACGTTCTTGCGCAGGGTGATGACATAGGTCTTGTCGCCGTTCTGGGCGGTGTAGCCGGTGGCCAGGTCCGGCTGCAGGGTGCCTCCCGGACCCAGATCGAACAGGGGGGCGAGCACTGCCATCGAGATGTCAGAGTCGGTGAAGGTGGTGGCGTCCAGCGGGTCGATTGGGTGCCACACCGCTTCCACCCCGATGCTCAGAGAACCACCCGACTTGGGAGCGGAGGCGGCCGCCGGAGCGGTCGACCCGGTCGCGGCAGCGGTGGATTTGGACGAGTTGCCGCCGCAAGCGGCGACGACCAGTGAGACGGCGCCCAGGAAGGCCACGTACGAGACGCGCCGCGAAGTAATCCGACTCATGCGAAATGGTTCCCCTCTGAATATTGACTTGTTGCCCGTTGATTGGTGGCTGCCTTCTTCCCGCGGCGGTCCTTCTGTGCCACGGATCACCAGTATCGGAACCGCCGATGCACGACAGCTGATCGAAGCCCAGGTAATCGAACATGATCACGACCAGGTTCGTACTCCGACGGCTCGTCGGCCGGCGGAACACATCACCGACGAGTCGGTCGATCTGGTCATTCCTCCCCCCTCGGTCAGTAGCCAGATGCTCAACTTGTGATACTTTCCCTAACATAGTGCTAGATTCTGCCGGTCACAAGTAGCAGAACGCGGAAGGGGCCGGGTGGGCGCCGAGGAAACGAACCGTCGGGGCAGCATCTTGAATGTGGCGTTCGAACCGCTCACCGTCGCGGATGGCGTCCATCTGATCGCCACTCAAGGAAACGGTGTCGTGGTGGAGCAGGAGGAAGGTTTGGTCCTGGTCGATGCCGGACCGGGAGGAGAGCTGACCGAGCGGGCCATCGCCGATGTCCGCCGGCTGTCCGATCGTCCGGTACGGGCCATCGTGTACTCCCACGGCCACATCGGCTACAACGCGGGTGTGGCCCAATGGCGGTCCCATGCGGCCGACCGCGGGGAGCCCCAACCGGTGACCGTCGGCCAGCACAACGTCCTGCGCCGCTTCGAGCGCTACGAGCGCACCCGGGGGCTTCAGCTGATGCTCAACAGCTGGCAGTTCCCCCGCACCAGCAGGGAGGCGCTGGAAGCGGGCCTTTCCATCCCACCACCTGACCTGACCTTCGACGACAGCTACCTCCTCGACGACGCCGACCATCCGGTGGAGGTGTTCGCCGCACCTTCTGAGACCGACGACGCCATCGGCTTGTGGCTGCCCCGCCAGCGGATCCTTTACGCCGGGCCGGCCGTGATCAACGGCTTCCCCAACATCGGCACCCCGCAGCGAATACAGCGCTTCACCACCCGTTGGATCGAGACGCTGGAGAAGATGTGCCGGCGCCGCGCCAGCTACCTCGTCCCGGAATTCGGCCCCGTCGTTACCGGTGAGGAGGCCGTCCGGGTGCGGCTGGTCAGCACCATCGACGCCCTCCAGTGGCTGGTGGACGAGGTACTGTCCCGCCTCAACCGGGGCATGACCGACGTCGAGATCATCCACGACCTGCCCGACCCGGGCCCGCGGTTCGACCACCCCCATCTCCAGGCGAACTACGGGTCTCCTGACTACGTCGTACGGGACCTGGCACGGGAGCATTTCGGATGGTGGATGTCGCGCAACCCGACCGACCTCCACCCGGCCCACCCGGACCGGGTCGGCGCCGCGGTCCTCGATGCCGTCGACCCGGACCGGGTGCTCGACCGAGCCCGGGCGCTGATCGGCGAAGGCGACGACCAGATGGCCCTGCACGTCCTCGACCTCGTCGCGTTGGCGCCGGGCGATACACCGGCGATCGACGAAGCCCGCCGCCTGAAAGCGCAATGCTGCGACCGGCTGGCCGGCGAATGCAGCATCTTCGTCTCCCGGAGCCTCTACCGCGGCTCGGCCCGGCTGCTGCGTTCCGGTCGTACGAGGTGGTCCCAGGCGCCGGACGGGCTCGACCACCTCGACGGCTGAGCAATCGGCCGTCGGGTCAGTCCGCCGGCGTGGGCACCGCGACGCTCCTGTGCATCTGGTCGATTCCCCCGCCCCTTTCGACCAGATCGGGGCCAGGCCGCCGTGGGGGAACGGAGAGGAAGGGCTCGACGAACCCATCCCGCAGGTCCGACACGACGGGGGCGTAGGCGGGATCGTCGACCCGGTTGACATCCTCCTCGGGGTCGTCCATCAGGTCGAACAGCTGAACCGGCGTCCGGGTCTTCCCGTAGACGACGAGCTTGTAGCGCTCGGTGCGCCACATGGCGAAGCCGTAGTTCTCGCTGACCACCGCCTCCCGCCCGGCCCAGTCGGAGCCTCCCGGTGGGCGGCCCACCAAGGCATCGGCGAACGAGACTCCGGCGCTTCCCTCCACGGGCGCCGCCCCAGCCAGAGCGCCGAGGGTCGCCGCCAGGTCGACGTGCTCGACCATCTGCTCCAGGCGGACCGGCACCGACCCCTTCGGCGGGCGGATAACGAGCGGGACGCGGACCGCGGGCTCGTAGAAGACCATCTTGTTGAGCAGACCGTGCGTGCCGAGCATCTCGCCGTGATCGGTGGAGTAGACGACCCATGTATCGTCGGCCAGGCCAGACCTGTCGAGCGCGGCGAGGATCCGGCCGATGGCCTCGTCGATGAGCGTGACGTTGGCGTAGTAGTGGCGGCGCACCTCCCGGGTCCGACCGTCGGTGAGGGTGCTGCTGCTGCTGTAGTCGAGGAAGGTGTTCAAGAACGCCGCCAGAGGTCCGCTCCCCGGCACGTCCGGGCGGCGCGTCGAGTCGAGCGGGATGTCGGCGTCCTCGTACTGGCGGACGTAGCTGGCCGGCGCGTCCCACGGGTCGTGCGGACCGGGAAAGCCGACCCAGCAGAAGAACGGCTGGCCGGCGGGGCGGGACTCGATCCACTCGACCGCCTTCTCCCCCACCCACCAGTCGATGTGGTGCTCCGCCGGCAGCGGCGACGGGTCGACCGTCCACACCGGCAGGCTGTTTCGTCGCCACGGGACCCGCGGCCGTACGAACGCCTGGTACTGCTCGAGCAATCCGTGTCGCTCGAGATGATCGGTGTAGGCGTTGCGGACGAATCCCGACGCCAGCTTCCCGACCGCTTCCACCACCTCGTCGAAGCCGAACCGGGTCATGAGCGGAAGGCCCAGGGCGACATCGGGCGGGTGGGGGAACAGGTGCATCTTGCCGATCGCCGCGGTGTGGTAGCCGGCGGCCCGGATGGCCTGGACCATGGTCGGCAGGTCGGTCCGGGCCGGATAGTCGTTCTCGAAAGCGCCGTGGTCGCGGACGTATCGCTCGGTGAGAAGCGACACCCGCGCCGGGACGCACAGGGGCCCCTGGCAGAAGGTGCGCTCGAACGTGAACGCGGAGGCGATGAGCGAGTCCAGGTTGGAGGTTCTCACCACTGGGTGCCCGGCAGCGCCGATCGTGTCGGCGCGATGCTGATCGGAGAACAGCCACAGTATGTTCGGACGGCCGGTCACGTGGTCGTTCCGGATCAGGCGTCGTAGGGGATCGACGACCAACTCAGCTCGCCCTGCTCGAGGAGCCGGGCCGACGTCTCGTACAGGGCCTTCGAGACGTAGGGTTCGACCTCCTCGGCTCGGCGTCGGCACAGGTCGGCCTTCAGCCGCCGGGCGTCGGCCACCTCGGGGCGTCGCCCGTCTCCGAGGGCCACCAGGTCGATCACGTGCAGCGCCAACTGCACCTGACCGGCGTCGGCGAGCTGCTCAGCCCGGGTGATCACCGCAGCCGGATCGGTAATGGCGCCGGCGATCGCTTCGGACACCTCCGACGGGCGCCCCGGATGCAGCGTCGTCGGGTTGCGGTCCCACCAGCCGGTCTCCTCCCGGTAGACGTCCCTGACGATGTAGTCGGCGGCGCCGTATCCGGGCCGCATCCACGGCAGCCCGAACATGGCCTCCGGATAGCTCATGTCGGCCAGGATCTCCGTCTCGTCGAGTCCCCGGTTCAGCCGGCGCACCACTTCGGATCGCAACCACAGCAGGGCGGCCGAGGTCGACTTCAACACCGTTTCCACCTCCTTCGCCCCTTCTATCACCCCGGCGAACTCGGTGAGGAGCCGTTCGGCTCCGAGCTCGGTGAGCCGTTCGAGCGTCTCGGCCCAACGCCGCGTGAAGCGCTGGGTTCGCAGCGGGGTCCCGATGTTGGGGATGCCGTGCCCGGTGACCACCGGGCCGGCACACAGAAGGCCGTCGTCCGGTAACCACATGACCAGGGCGTCGTCGACCTCCGAAGGGGCCCACAGCAGTTCGATCCGCCGCCGGCCTTCCACGACGACCAGCCGGTCATCGAACACCTCATCCGGGTCGTGCAGGCTGAGCAGGTCGATCTTCTGTCTCAGGGGGCCGCTGCTCGGGAACTGCATGTAGGCGAACCGGGCCTGCAGATCGAGGGTCTCGCGGTAGCGCTCGTAGCGGGCCAGAAGGTTCCGGTGGGCGATACGGCGGGCCGGCGACTCGCCCCGGCCGGCGTTGTGATCGTCCCAGAGAGGGATCCCGGCGTTGTATCCCATGTGGCCGTGGGAGTAGACGATGGCGTGCACCGGCTGGTCCGTCACCGCTCGCAGCGCGGCGATCATCCGCGGGAAGTGTCTGGCGGTGCCGGCGTCGAGCAGGACGATCCCCGAGTCGCTCTCCGCGGCCAGGGAATTGCCCTGGCCGGGCAGGACGACGAGACCGTCGCCGATGGTCTCGCCAGCCAGCTGGCTCGCCAGGATGTGCTTGTTGACGGTCATATTCCTCACCTCTCGGGGCGGTGGGTGGAGCGCGACACGGCGGAGGGCACGGGGAGACTCGCCTTCCCGGAAGCGGTAACCGGGGGCGGCGGAGGCGGATGGCCGACCATGGTGATCCCCATCTCGGCCATGACCTCCTCGGTGTGCTGGCCGAGGCCCGGACTGGGCCTGACCCCTCCGACCATGCCCCGTTCCATCTGCACCGGCAGCGCCGGCAGCAGGTAGCGGCCGTGCGCAGGGTGGTCGACGGACACCACGTAACCGTTATCGACCACCTGCGGGTCGTCCAGCACGTCCAAGGGCAGGTTGTAGCGGACGGCCGGGATGGCGTGACTTCGCAGGTACTCGATCCAGTACCCGCTGCTACGGGCCCGGAACAGCTCCTCCACACCGGAGACGAAACTCCTCCACTCGTCCGCACCCGGCTCGATGCCGAGCTCCCGGGGGTCGGGCAACTCCAGCGCGGCGAGGAAACGGGAGCGAAGAGTGGGGCTCATCGCACCCACAGACACGTACCCGTCGCTGGTCCGGTAGTGGCGGAAGTTCAAGTCGAACGCGCCGCCGGCCGGCACCACTCTCTCCTCAAAGAGCCGGCGCTCGTCCTCAAAGCTGGCGTCGCAGCGTCGCATCGTCTCGATTTCGCTGCGGACCTCCTCGATCTGATGGCGATCGGCATCGAACTGCACCGTGTTGGGGGTGCTGAACATCAAAGCGGTGGACAGCAACGAAGTACGGACGCGCTGCCCCTTGCCGGTGCGCTCACGGACCCGCAGGGCGGCCAGCACCGCGATGGTGGAGGTGAGCCCGGTGGCGTAGTCGTTGTACGCCGGCCGGATGGTGAGCGGCACCGAACCAGCCGGATCCGAGCGGGCGGTCACGTAGGAGAGACCGGACAGGGCTTGAACCAGTACGTCGTAGCCACCTAGCGCCCGGTCCGGACCGGATGGCCCGAACGCACTGTGCTCGAGGTAGACGATCGAAGGATTGACCGGCGATAGCTGGTCGTATCCGACCTCGAAGCGTTCCCGGTCGGTGGGTTTCAGGGCCATCAGCACCACGTCGGACCACTCCACTAGGCGGTGGACCACCGGGCGGCTGGCCGGATCGGCAAGATCGACGCGCACCGATCTCTTGCCCACGTTGGTCATGGCATACCCACGACCGTCGGGACCACCGTCGACGATAGGCAGCGGCGCCAGGTAGCGGGTGGAGTCACCTTCGGGGGGCTCGACCTTCACCAACTCGGCTCCCAGACCGACGAGCATCCGCCCGCAGTACGGAATGGCGATGTTCTGGGCCAACTCCAGGACCCGGATGCCCGCCAGGACGTGGCCCTCACCGTCGCCGCCGCGATCTTGTCTGTCCAACAGGAAACCTCCCCCGACGGCGCGACTTCTACGCCGTAGCTATCATAGTGTCAACACTATTGAGCAATTGTCACTCGTCGAGGGGAGAGAGATGACGAGCCGGACCGTGAGTGAGGATGGGCGGACGGAGCGCACCGCGTACCGCATTTGTCCCCTGTGCGAGGCCACGTGCAACCTCGAGCTCACGGTGAAGGGTGACCAGATCACCCGGGTGCGGGGCGACCGGTCGGACAGCTTCAGTCGAGGGTTCCTCTGCCCCAAGGGCGCCTCCCTCAACCGCCTGATCGAGGATCCGGCCCGGCTGCGCCAGCCGATGGCCCGCACCTCGTCGGGGCACGTGCCTGTCTCGTGGGCGGAGGCTTGGGAGCGGGTGCGCTCGGGCCTGGCCGAGGTCGAGCGCCGCCACGGACGTCAGTCGTTCGGGGTCTACATGGGGAACCCGAACTGCCACAACCTGGCCGGGCTCATGCTGCTGCCCGAGGTGGGTCGGGCGCTCGGCACCCGCCACCACTACTCGGCGTCCACGCTCGATCAGGCCCCCAAGCAGGTGGCGTGTGGCCTGCTCTACGGTGACCCCTTCGCAGTGGCGGTCCCCGACATCGACCGCACCGACCATCTCCTGCTGCTGGGTGCCAACCCGGTGGTGTCCAACGGGAGCCTGGCGAGCGCCCCCGACTGGCCCGGTCGCCTCTCCGATCTGCGCCGCCGGGGCGGTCGGCTGGTGGTCATCGACCCGGTGCGCAGCGCGACGGCCGACCTCGCCGACGAGCACCTGCGGATCAGGCCCAGCTCCGACGGATTGCTCCTGCTGGCGGTGCTGCACGTGCTCTTCTCCGAGGGACTGGTGAGGCTCGGGCACCTCGAGGGCCTCGTCGACGGCGTCGAGGACGTACGGGCCCTGACCGGGCCTTTCTCCCCCCATGCCGTCGCCGGCGCGGTGGGTCTCGAGCCGGAGGTCATCCGCCGGGTGGCCACCGAGCTGGCCGCCGCCCGCCGGGCCGCGGTCTACGGACGGATCGGCACCACCACGACGCCGTTCGGAACCGCCACCTCGTGGCTGGTGGACGTGGTCAACATCGTCACCGGCAACCTCGACCGGGAGGGCGGGGCCATGTTCGCCCGGCCGGCGCACGGTCGCGTCGGCGGGCGCAACGTCCGCCGGGAGTTCAGCGTCGGGCGGTGGCGGACCCGGGTCCGGGGACTCCCGGAGGTCCTCGGCGAGTTCCCCGTTGCCGCCCTGGCCGAGGAGATCGAGGAGCCGGGCGACGGACAGCTGCGGGCGCTGATCTGCGTGGCCGGCAACCCGGCGTTGAGCTCCCCCGACTCGGCGCGCATGGAGCGGGCTCTCGCCTCGCTCGATTTCATGGTGGCGGTCGACCCGTACCTGAACGACACCACCCGCCACGCCGATGTCATCCTCCCG
>JAKBAX010000187.1 GCA_021808785.1 Actinomycetes bacterium
CGATGGAATGGCCGTTATGCGGAATTCCGCATAACAGGCACGCCGCCGGCACCCTCGCGGCGAGAACCGGGGCCACCACGAAGGAGCTGATGGTCCGCATCGGCCACGCCATCCCCGACGCGGCGATGATCTACCAGCACGCAGCCGCCGATCGGGATCGCCGCATCGCCGAGGGTCTGGCCGCCATGACCGAAGCGGCCGGCCTGGCCGGGTGACCATGCGCACACCCGTCGGGTTCGTAGAAGGCACTCGCGGACACCACCGGGTCGCCGCGGTCTCTTCGCCAATGTGGCACGACTGTGGCACGACGACCCGAATTCGGTCCCGACCGACCGACCCCCAGACAGCAGAAAAGGCCCTGACCAGGGCCTTTTCCCGTGGTCGGAGTCGGCGTCGATCCGACGACCTCGCGCTTTTCAGGCGCGCGCTCTACCAACTGAGCTATCCGACCGCGGTCCTGACGGGATTTGAACCCGCGGCCTCCGGCTTGACAGGCCGGCGTGCACTCCAAACTGCACCACAGGACCCCGTTCCCGCCGAGCCGTGGGGCCCGACCGGAGGGAGATCGTCAGCCTAGCGCGCCGGCTCACCCCGCTCGGGCTCAGGAGCGAGTCCTGTCCCTGGGGCCGGCCCCGGCCGCTTGCCCCGGGGCCACCTGCGCTCCTGAGCCTATTCGTGAGGGAGGCTCTCGGGGGCGGACAGACCCTGTACCAACTCCCCGGGGTCCGTGCCCAGACCGGCGGCCAGTTTGAGCAGGTTGTGAAGGCTGATGTTCCGTTGCCCCCGCTCCACTTGACCGAGGAAGGTCCAGTGGACGCCGCAGCGGTCGGCGAGCGCCTCCTGGCTCAGCCCCAGCTGCTGTCGGCGGGACCTGACGCGCTCACCGAAGAGGGCGGTGGCGGGGGAGAGAGGGCGGGCCATTCGGGTTCAACCACATACGTCCGGTGCAACTCCGTCCAGAGCATTTACATCACATGATCTTGCATCCCAACTGTATAAGTCTCTATACTCGGCTGTCGGCGGCGGCACCGATGTCTGGAAGGCCGCTCTTCTCTTGCACGGGGACGCGGAGGTGGGATGCGTATGAACGGGACGGCTGGTCTGATAGTCGACGGTTTGCTCGTCGGGGGGTTCGGTGCCCAGCACTCGGCCCTGGCCACAGTCCGAGCCAAGACCCGGGCCCGGCGACGATTCGGGGTGGACCCGCTGGAGTGGCGGACCGTGGAGTCGGTCTGCAACGTCGGTTACGTGCTGGTGGCGGTGGCCTTGTGGCAGCGGGTCGGGGGGGTCGTCTGGGATGTGCGCGGTGCCGCAGGCGCCCTGATGTGGGCCCTCGCCGCGCTGTCGTGGGTGTGGTATTGGGAGCTGCACCTCTTCGAGTACGACTGCGGGCTGGCTTTCGGGTCCACGGCGCTGGTGTCGCGCCTCGCCCGACAGCCGGTGCCAGGGCTGGTCCCCTGGAAGGTCGGTACCCGGCGCTGGATCAGATTCCCGGTCCACACCGCGTTCTTCGGCATGTTCTTCCTCCTCCCGCGCATGACCGCCGACCTCTTGGTTCTGGCCGTGGTCCTCAACCTCTACAACGTCATCGGCAGCGTCCTCTACGACAAGCGCTTGCAGCGCCAGGCCGGGGATGCCTACGCCCGCTACCAGGCGGTCACGGGTCTCATCTGCCCACCCGTCTATCGTGCCCCTCGGGGAGCCACCGATCTGGCCATGGCCACCCCCGCCCACTGGCGGCGCCCGTCGCGCCATGTGCCGGGGGTGGTCTGTGGCACATGTCTGGCCGGCCTCTACCTGGTGGTGCTCTCCGGGGCCCGGATCGATCCGCTCGGAGCGCTGCTCACGGGTGCTACCGGTGTGGCCGGCGCGGTCGTCTCGGGCGTGGTGATCGGGCGCTGGACCGACTCGGATGTCCCGGATTGGGCGCAGCGGCAATCCGACCTGGCGACCACCGTGGCACTCGCGGCCGCGCTCGGGGTGCTCCTATGGACCGGGAGCGAGTGGCTCTGGAGGGGACATCCTGCTCCTTTCGCCTTCTACCTGCCTTTGTGGTTCACGGTCCAGTACCTCGGTCATGTCGCGGCGTTTCTCGGCAATCGCACCCGTTGGGGCACGATGCCGCCGCCGGTCGGCCTGGAGTCGGATGGCCTCCCGCTGCCGAGCCCGTTGAGCGCATGATCGGCGCGACCCTCGGTCTCCCGCCGCGCCGCCATCGGGGGGAGCATCCCTTCTGGCACCGCCCGGCGCCGGCGGTGACAGCGGTGCGTCTCGATCCCGGTTTCGCCACCTTGCGGGCGGAGCTACCGCAAGGATGGGAGTCCCTGGTTCGGTTGAAGTACGTTCTCGACGCCCTTACCACCGTGGCCCGCACGCCCGGCTGGGCGGCCTCCGACCGCGATGGAGGCGGCCCTCATCTCTTCGAGGCGATGGCTCGGCACCTCGATGACCTGTCGTCGAGCGGGGCGGGCGGGATGTTGCCGCGTCAGGCGGCGGCGGCCGCCGAGGCGGTACGGGTTCACGCCCGTACCGGACACTGGGCGCCGGTGGACCTCGAGCCGCCCCGGGCGGGAGAGATGTGGATGCACTGCGGCCCGCTACGCCCATGGGCCATGCAGGAGAGTCCCCAGCCGCTCGCGCTTCTCGTCGGCCGTCCTCAACCGGTGGCCCAGAGAGTGATCGACCGGGTTGCCCGGCACACTGCGGCGCAGCGCGAGCGCGTCGAGTGGGTGCTCGGAACCACCGTCCGACCGGCTGAGCGCCGACCGGCGATGGCCGCGGTCGACCTGCTCCTGGCTGGCGGGTCGTCGGGCTCGGGCCACAAGAACTTTGCCCACTTCTTCCCGCTCGAGTCGCCCACCGGGCGGGTCCCGAGAGGAGACTTCACCGTCGTCTTCTCCAACGTGCACCTCGAGCGCCTGACCCGCTGTTCCCTCCGGCTGCTGGAGGCCGTCGGGGGCCGGCCCACCGAGGTGGAGCCGAGGGACGTGGGTCGAGCCTCACTGACCTGGTTCCGCAGCCATGATCTGGCCCACTTCTGGCGCCCGACGGCGCCACGTCGGCATCGCCGGAAGGCCTCCGGGACCTTCGAGGAGATGGTGCTCCAGGAGGCCCTCGCCGACACTCTCGGCCTGCTGTCGGTCGTCGACCTGGAGGACGCGGCCGCCCTCGGCTCGGCGTTCTCGGCCGAGATGCTGCGCTACCTCAGTCGGAACCATCATGAGTTCGCCGACACGACCGCGGCCGCCCTGGAAGTCGGCTGGCTGGCTGCTGAGACCGATCTCGATTGGGCGGAGCCACACAAATGGCTGGCCGCCGCCCTGCCCTCGTTCACCGGTCTGGCTCGGGATCTCCACGCCGCCCTGGACGGCTCGTCAGAGCCCCTCGGGCGACTGCGCCGGGCGCTGGAAGGTGGTCGGAGGTTGGTTGCCCGATGGTACGGGCCCCTGGCCGGCCTGCCCACGGATCTGGAGTACAGCTTTGGCTGAGTCGGCCCCGGGTCTCCCTCCGGCGCGCCACATCGTGATCAGCGGAGCCTCGTCCGGTATCGGTCTGGCCACGGCCGAGCGTTTCGCCCGGTCCGGCGACCGGGTGACCAACATCGACCTTCAGGAACCGCCCGAGTCCGGGCCCCCGGTCCACTGGTTGCCTGGCGATGTCACAGACTGGGGCGGTATGGCCCGGATGCTCGACCGGGCGATCGCCAGCCACGGCCCGATCGACGTGGTGGTGGCCAACGCCGGCGTCAGTTTGCGCCGTGGGGTGTTGGAGTGCACCGAGGTAGAGTTCCGGCGGGTTATCGACGTCAACCTGCTCGGCGTATTCGCCCTCTGGCGCGCCGCGGCAGTGACGATGGTTCGCAATGGGGGCGGTGTGCTCCTCGCTACGGCTTCGACCAACGGGATCGTCGGCTACCCGTACTACGCCGACTACAACGCCAGCAAGGCCGGCGTCCTGTCGCTGTGCCAG
This sequence comes from Actinomycetes bacterium, assembly GCA_021808785.1. Lineage (GTDB taxonomy): Bacteria > Actinomycetota > Acidimicrobiia > Acidimicrobiales > Palsa-688 > JAKCDU01. The sequence goes on from JAKBAX010000187.1 coordinate 3,970, forward strand.
ACCTTCGCCCTCGAGCTGGCCCCGCTGGTGCGGACCGCCACAGTCAGCCCGGGGTATGTCACCACCCCCATGCAAGAAGCTGAGTACACCAAGAACATGGTCGACGAGCTCCACCGTCGCATTCCGCTCGGCCGCCAGGCCGCACCGGCTGAGATCGCCGAGGCCTTCCACTATCTGGCCTCGCCCGCAGCTTCGTACCTGACCGGTCAGACCATCGTCCTCGACGGCGGGGAACTGGCCGGGGGTACCGCTTCGGGTCACGCCACCGTGCTCGGGACATCGCGGAAGATGCAAACTTCGAATGCCCAGGAGGAAACATGATCTCTGACGCTCTGGCCCAACGGCGCCCGCTCGTGCACGAGGTCCTCGGTGAGGCGTACGCCGGCGCCGAGCGGTTCGAGCTGCCGTGGGGATGCTCGGCGGTGGTGGTTCCCGCCCCCGGCGGGGTGCTGGAGCACGACCGACAGCGGGCCGTGTACGCCGGCCTGGTTCCGGTGAGCAGCGACGCGTTCGGTGCCGACATGACCGAGTACTGGCGCGACCGCTCGGCCAACGACTACTTCGGGCGGCTGACCGAATTCGTGCTCGTCGCCGATCGAGAAGGGCGAATGGTCGGATGGACCGGCTACTCGTTGATCGAAGGTGGCTCGGGGGTCAACGTCTACATCGATTCCTCCGGGGTCGTCCCCTCCGGGCAGTCCCAGGGCGTTATGAGGGCGGTGATGGAGCGCCGCTTGACCTCGGGCGTTCTGAGCCGATTGGCCCCCCGTAGCCGGCTCTACATTTCCGCCCGCAGCGAGAGCCCGGTGTTCTACAAGCTGATGCGAGGACTGGTCGGCGCAGGCAACCTCTTTCCCAACCCGGAGCTGCACACCCCCCTCGACGTTCTCGGATGCGGGTCGGAGCTGGCCGGCTGGTTGGGCCAGGCCTCGTTGATGGAGCCCGGCTCGTTGGTGATCCGCAATGCCTACGGTGTCCTCGACGAGCTCTATGGGGAGTTGCCCTCGAGCGGGGACCCGGCACTCGACCGCATGTTCCGCAATGCGCTCGGCCCGCTCGATGCCTATCTCCTCGTCGGCCGGGTTCCGGGCCCGGAGACGCGCCTCGACCGCGAGGAGTTGTAATGGGGACCTACTCCTGGGAGAACGCCTTCGCCCGCAACCTCCCTCTCCTGACCGAGGACGAGTGGCACCGGGTCCGGAGCACCCGGGTAGGCATAGGTGGTCTGGGCGGTTGCGGTAGCAACCATCTTCTGGCGCTCACCAGGATGGGATTCGAGCACTTCGTGGTGGCCGATCCCGACGTGTTCGATCTGAGCAACCTCAATCGTCAAGCGGGTGCGTTGCTCTCCACCCTGGGCCAGCCCAAGGTCGACGTGATGCGACGCATGGTCCAAGACATCAATCCGAACGTCTCGGTGACCGTGTACCCGGAGGGCCTCGGACCGGAATCGATACCGGAGTTCGTTTCCCGAGCCGATATCGGGATCAACGCCATCGACTTCTTCCGGGTCGACCTCTACGCGCCCTATCACGACACCTTCCGGGACCAAGGCAAGTACTCGATCGTCGGCGCGTCTCCGTTCGCCTTCGGCGCCGCCATGACGGTCATCGGGCCCGACAGCGCGTCGTTCGAAGCGTCGTTCGGGATGCGCGCCGGTGACTCGAGACCGGAAATGCTCCGCAAGTTCACCTCTACGCTGGCCCCCTCCGGGTTCGCCCGCGCCTACTTGGCGCCGGGGGTCAACGAAATTCGTGATCCGCTCGAGCAGACGGCGATCGGATCGTCGGCCGCCGCGTTGCACCTGTGCACCGCTCTGACCGCCGTCGAGGTGCTCTGCATCGTGACCGGCCGGCGCCCGGCCACGCTCGCTCCGAGGATGATCGAGATCGACCTGTTGACCCAACAGTGGTCGTCGGGTCGAGCCGCCCCGGAGCGGCCGGACGAGACCCACTGACCGCGCCGGCAGCATCCGCTGACCGGCACTCCCGACCGCAGACCTGACCCTACGGGCCTACGCCACCAGGACGGGGGCGATCCCGGACACAGGCTCGTCCTATCGTGGTCCGGAACAGCATCAAAGAGCAGTAAACACATCGTCGTTAGGAGGTCGGCCTCGTGATGTCTGGTGACGAGACCGGAGATACAGCGCTACCACTACTGCCGGCGCGGGTGACCGCCCTCGAGGCCCGGCTCGCCGCGCTGAGCCGCGAGTTGCAGACCGGCGAAGTGCGGACCCGGCGGTTGACGCTCGTGGACGAGGACGGTCGCGAGCGCCTCGTGGCCGAGATGGTCGGGAGCGTGGCCGAGCTTCGGTTCGACCTTCCGGGGTTGCCGCCCGGCCGGCGGACCAGCCTTCTCCTCTTCGCCGTGCCCGAGCAGCTGGACTGGTGCGCCGGGCTCGGCGTGCAGCTGTGGGTCGACGGCAATCTGGTCGACGAGCTCACCTGGTGGCAGGACCAGGATCATCATCCGAGCCCGTAGGCCGATGGTGCTACCCGGGGCCCTATTGGGCAGTGCTGGGCCGGGGCCTCCGACGGAAGAACCGGATGGGGTCGTACTTGACGTCGACCACCCGCTCCTTCATGGGGATGATGCCGTTGTCGGTGATCTTGATGTGCTCGGGGCACACCTCGGTGCAGCATTTCGTGATGTTGCAGTAGCCGAGGCCGCGCTCCTCCTGCACCAGCTTCTTGCGGTCGAGGGCGTCGTTGGGGTGCATGTCCAGTTCGGCGTAGCGGATGAAGAAACGGGGGCCGGCGAAGACCTCTTTGTTCTCCTCGTGATCGCGCACCACGTGGCAGGTGTCCTGGCACAGGAAGCACTCGATGCACTTGCGGAACTCCTGGGAGCGCTCCACGTCCACCTGGGCCATCCGGAACGGGGCCTGGGGCTGCTCGGTCGTGGGGGTGAATGCCGGCACCTCGGCCGCTTTCACGTAGTTGAAGCTGACGTCGGTCACCAGGTCCTTGATCACCGGGAACGCCCGCAGCGGGGTGATGGTGATGGGCTCGGACTGGTCGAAGTCGGAGAGGCGGGTCATGCACATGAGGCGGGGCTTGCCGTTGATCTCGGCCGAGCACGAGCCACACTTGCCCGCCTTGCAGTTCCAGCGGCAGGAGAGGTCGCCCGAGCGCATGGCCTGGACATGGTGCACGGCGTCGAGCACCACCTCGCCGTCGTCGACGGGCACTGAGTAGTCCACCAGCTGGCCGCCGGAGGAGTCGCCCCGCCAGATCTTGAGATTGAGGTCGTATCCCATGGTGTTAGTGCTGTTCCTCCAGTAGCTCCGCCAGCTCGGGCGGGGGTTCGGGCAAAGGCTGCTCCCGGGTGGTCACCTCTCCGGTGCGGCCCAGCTCGCAGATGAGGTTCCGCTTGCCCCAGTAGTCGTAGTCGGTCATGGGGAAGTCGTCGCGGGTGTGGCCGCCCCGGCTCTCCTTGCGCTCGAAGGCGGCCTTGGCCACCGCCTCGGAGACGAGCAGCATGTTGCGCAGGTCGATGGCCAGGTTCCAGCCCGGGTTGTACTGGCGGTGCCCTTCGACGGTCAGGTTGGCGATCCGGTGGCGGAGGGCGTCGACCTCCTTGATGGCCGAGGCCAGCTCCTCCTCGTTGCGGATGATGCCGACCAGGTTCTGCATCACCTGCTGCAGTTCTTGGTGCACGGTGTAGGGGTTCTCGCCGTTCTCGTGCTCGAAGGGGGCCAAATCCTCCGCCGACGCCCGGTCCAGCTCGGCGTCCGACACCGCGGGCCGCGAGGCACCCATGCCGGTGGCGTAGGCCGCGGCGTGCTCGCCGGCCCGCTTGCCGAAGACCAGCAGGTCGCCGAGCGAGTTTCCGCCCAGCCGGTTGGCGCCGTGCATGCCGCCGGCCACTTCGCCAGCCGCGTAGAGGCCGGGTACCCGGGAGGAGGCCGAGTCCGGGTCCACCTCGACACCGCCCATCACATAATGGCAGGTAGGACCGATCTCCATCGGGTCCTTGGTGATGTCGACCTGGGCCAGCTCCTTGAACTGGTGGTACATCGACGGCAGCCGCTTCTGGATGTACTCGGGCGTGCGGCGGCTGGCGATATCGAGGAACACGCCGCCGTGGGGTGATCCCCGGCCCGCCTTGATCTCGCTGTTGATGGCCCGGGCCACCTCGTCACGGGGGAGCAGCTCAGGGGGGCGACGGTTGTTCTTCTTGTCCTCGTACCACCGGTCGGCTTCCTCGATGGTGTCGGCCGTCTCAGCCTTGAAGAACTCCGGTATGTAGTTGAACATGAAGCGCTCATCGTCGGAGTTCTTGAGCACTCCGCCATCGCCGCGCACCGACTCGGTGACCAGGATGCCCCGCACCGAGGGGGGCCAGACCATCCCGGTGGGGTGGAACTGGACGAACTCCATGTTGATGAGGCCGGCGCCGGCCCGCATGGCCAGGGCGTGACCGTCACCGGTGTACTCCCATGAGTTGGAGGTCACCTTCCAGGACTTGCCGATGCCGCCGGTGGCCAGTACCACCGAAGGCGCCTCGAAAGTGACAGATCGG
>JAKBAX010000188.1 GCA_021808785.1 Actinomycetes bacterium
TGGTGGTCGGCATCGGGGGGGTCGGGGGCAACGTGCTCCAAGGTGCTGCGGCGGCAGGTGCCGCGCACGTCATCGCCGTGGACCCGAACGAGTGGAAGCACGCCCTCGCTCGTGAGCTCGGAGCGACGGAGACCTACCACTCCATCGCCGACGCCAGGCCGCTCGTGGATCGGCTCACCAATGGGCAGGGTGTGGACGCGTGCATCGTCACCGTGGGAAGGGTCGACGGTGACGTGATCGGCGAGGCATTCGGCACGGTGGGCAAGGCCGGCACCTGCGTCGTCACCTCGGTCGGCCAGAACACGCCCGGGGTGGCAATCAGCCCGCAGGATCTCACCAACTATGCAAAGTCGCTGCAAGGGGTGATGTTCGGCAACTGCAACCCCACCCGTGACATCCCGCACCTCATCAGCCTGTACGAGCAGGGTCTGCTGAAGCTCGACGAGCTGGTTACCCGGCGGTACCGGCTCGGTGAGCTCAACGACGCCTATGCCGACATGCACGCCGGGAAGAACATCCGAGGGGTCCTCGTGCACGAGCACGCCGGTTCTGGGGCGTCATGACTGCGTGTGCGACGACGTCGGTACTCGTCGCACCTTCGTCGCCCGCGCGACCGCCGGTGCAGATCGCTGGACGAACGGCCCTTCAGGAGTAGGGCCGTAGGGGAGGTGGAACGTACTGCAGCAAGCTCAGCGGTGTAGCACGAAGCAATGGGTACGAATGGCAATGTGCAAAGGAGAAGCAGCATGCAGTCGCACTGCAGGAGAGCAGCCAAGGGTCGCCTGAAGGGGTCGTCGCTGCTCGGCATGGGGAGCTTGGCGGTGGCCGGACTGTTGGCAGCGAGCGGCACGTTCGCCGGCGCTTCCAGCACGGTCGGCCCGAAGGCGGCACACGCGACGGGCCACGGCGCGAACCTGGCCCTGGTGAAGAGCCAGCTGGCCGCCGCGACGAAGCCGCTGAGCTTCATCGTCCCCGGTCCCGCGTTCAACGCGAAGAAGCTGGCGGGCAAGACGGTGTTCAACATGCCGTCGGACACGGCAGATCCGTTCTACACGCCGATCACCCAGGCAATGCAGCAGGCGGCGAACGCCGCCCACTTGAAGCTCATCACCTTCGCCAACCAAGGGACAACCTCGGAGTGGGTGCAGGGCATGGACCAGGCGATCTCCCAGCACGTCGGGGCGATCGTTCTCGGCGGCATCGACCCGGCGGTGATCGCACCGCAGATCAAGGAGGCCGAGGCCCACCACATCGTGGTGGAGGAGTCCCACGAGTACCAGAAGGGGGTGAAGACCCCCTCCATCCTCTCGGGGAACAGCTTCGGGGCCTTTGCCCAGGCTGCCCACCTGATGGCCGACTACGCGATCGCCAAGACCAGCGGGCATGCCCACGTGCTGATCATCACCGACAACGCCTACCCGAACAGCGTGACCATGTACGACAGCATGGTGTCGACCTTCAAGTCCGAGTGTGGCTCGGGGTGCACCGTGACCGCGGTGAACGAGCCGATCACCAACTGGGCGAGCGGCATCCAGCCGGCCGTCGAGTCGGCGCTCACGAGCAACCCGAACATCAACTGGGTCCTGCCGGTCTACGACAGCATGTCGGAGTACATCGTCCCGGGTATCGAGGCCAAGGGCGCTGCCTCGAAGGTGTCCGTCGCGTCCTTCAACGGCACGCCGTTCGTGCTGAAGTACATCGAGGACCCGAGCTCCGATCAGGGGATCGTAAAGATGGATGCCGGGGAGAACACCGCCCTCATCGGCTGGCAGGCGATCGACCAGTCGATGCGCCTCATGGAGGGCTTGCCGGCAGCGCCGAACGACACCACGGCCATCCGGATCTTCGACGGCTCCAACGTCCGCCTGACCGGCACCCCGCCGGCCCTCGGAAAGGGGTACGGCCCGGCGAGCTACATCACGGGGTTCGAGAAGCTCTGGGGCTACGCGAAGTGACCGGCGGCGTCTGACGCACGCGTCGGCGGGAGCAGGTGCCATGGCCGCCCCGGGTCGACCTTCGGTCCTCGGGGCGGCCATGAGCCGTACGTTGCAGAATTGGTGGCAAGCGGGTCGCGCCCGGCGCAGGCCCAGGCTCCTCGGACGGGGGTGAGCGTGGCACGAGTAGGAGGGACGATGCGGGGCACAGGCCCAGATGACGGTGCGGTGCTCGTCGAGGCGACGTCCCTGGTCAAGGTCTTCGGCGGGGTGCGTGCGCTCGACCGGGTCAGCGTGGACATCCGGCTCGGCGAGGTGCGAGGGCTGGTCGGGGAGAACGGCTCGGGCAAGTCGACGTTCATCAAGGTGCTCGCCGGCTACCACAAGCCCGACGCTGGAACGATCAGCGTCGATGGAGAGCCGGTGGCGTTGCCCATCCGGTTGGAGTCGCTCCGGACGACCTACATCGCGTTCGTCCACCAGGATCTCGGGCTGGTGGGCGACCTGTCGGTCATGGAGAACTTCTTCGCTCGAGACATCGCCAGGGCGAGGGCCGGCTCGGTGCGGGAGCGCTTCGTCCCACGGAGGGCCTACCGGCGACACTTGCGTGCCTGCCTCGATCAGTACCGGATCCCCTTGCACGACCTCGACCAGCCGGTGGGGGAGCTGACCCCGCTGCAGCGGGCCATGGTCGCCATCGTACGGGCGGTCGACGAGATCGGACGTTCGGGGGCGGCAAAGAGCCTGCTCGTCCTCGACGAGCCCACCGTCTACCTGCCTGAGGATCAGCGGGGCATGCTGTACGGGCTCATCAGGGACATCGTGGCGGACCACAACAGCGTCTTGCTGGTGTCCCACGACATCGACGAGGTGCTGGAGGTCGCCGACACCATCACCATCTTCCGTGACGGGAAGGCCATCGACACGATCGCCAGCAGCGAGAGCTCCCGGAGGGAGGTGGTGGAGATGATGGTCGGCTTGGCGCCCGGCCGGGTGGAGGCGATGGCGGAGAAGGCGCGCTCGGCGCGGGCGGCGACCCTGGGCTCGGCAGAGCGGGTGGTCGAGCTGCGACACGTGTCGAGCGGCGCGATGACCGACGCCACCCTGCAGGTGCGCACCGGAGAGATCGTGGGGCTGGCCGGCCTGGTGGGTTCGGGCTACGAGGTCGTGCCGAGGATCATCTATGGCCTGCTGCCGGTTGCCTCCGGCGCGCTCGAGATCTGCGGGAATCCTGTCACGTCGCGCGGTCACTCGCCGACCGGCGCCATCGAGCTCGGCGTGGTGCTGGTGCCGAGGGACCGGATCCGCGAGGGCGGCGTGGGGGCGTTGACGGTCAACGAGAACGTCTTCTTCCCGATTCGATCGAGGTTCACGAGACGTGGCGTGGTCCGCTGGAAGGACGGGTGGTCGTGGGTGCACGACCAGTTGGTGAAGTTCGACGTGCGGCCACCGGACGGAGCCCGCGAGCTGAGCACCCTCTCCGGGGGCAATCAGCAGAAGGCGATCTTCTCCAAGTGGTCGCAGATGCAGCCCAAGCTGATGTTGCTGGAGGAGCCGACACAAGGGGTGGACGTGGGTGCGCGCCTCGGTATCTGGGGCTTCATCCGCGAGGCTGCGTCCGGTGGCGCCGGTGTGCTGGTGGCGAGCTCGGACTACGAGGAGCTGGTGGAGCTCTGCGACCGGGTCGTCATCTTTGTCGCGGGCTCGGTCGTGACCGAGCTCGAGCGGAGTGAGCTGTCAAAGCAGAACATCTTGAACGCCTGTTATGCGCGAGCGAACGCCACAAGGATGGAGCTGTGATCAAGACCGATGAGCTCGTCGGAGGCGACGGCGGGGCCAGTGCGGCCAAGCGCCGGCGGATCGGGGTGCCCCAACCGGGACGGCTCACGCGAGCGACGGGCCTGCAGTTCCTCGAGAAGAGCGCGCTCTTCGTGGTGTGGATCCTCGTGATCCTGGTCTTCAGCCTGCTGAAGCCTGGAACGTATCCCACCCTGTCGAACGCCTCGACGATCCTGGGCTCGCAGTCGACCTTGCTGTTCCTGGCCTTGGGGTTGATGATCCCGCTCACGGTGGGGGAGTACGACCTGTCCGTCGCCTACAACCTCGTCTTCAGCTCGCTCGTCATCGGTGTGCTGAACAGCGAGGGCCACGTGAACATCGGCGTGGCGATCCTCGTGTCGCTGGCAGTGGCAGCGGCGATCGGCGTGCTGAATGCCGTGCTCATCATCTACGTGGGCATCGACTCGTTCGTGGCCACGCTCGGCACGGGGACGTTCTTCGGCGGGATGGCCCTCTGGATCAGCGGCTCCAACGTGATCGGCGGCATCTCGAACTCGCTGGTCACCCCCATCATCATCGACAAGCTGTTCTCGATCCCGCTCGAGTTCTACTACGGCCTCGCCTTCACGGTGATCCTGTGGGTGCTGTACCGGTTCACCTTCCTCGGGCAACGCCTGCTGTTCGTGGGCCGCAACCGCGATGTCGCGAAGCTGTCCGGCGTCCGGGTCAATCACGTCCGCTTCTGGGCGCTCGTGGTGTCCGGGCTGTTCGCCGGACTCGCCGGGGTGGTGTCGGCAGGCACGAGCGGCGCGGCCGATCCGACGGCGAACATCTCGATGCTGCTTCCGGCATTCGCCGCGGTGTTCCTCGGCGCGACGACCATCACGCCGGGGCGGTTCAACCCGTGGGGCACCACGGCGTCGGTGTACTTCCTGGTCAGCGGCATCACCGGCCTGGAGCTGGTCGGGGCGGGGACGTTCGTGCAGCAGCTGTTCTACGGGGGAGCCCTGATCTTCGCCGTGGCGCTCTCGATCCTCGCCCGCCGCCGCAGGCTCCTGAGCGCGTCTCGGGCGACTGAGGCAGCCGCGGCCGCCGGGCGTTGAGCCGGGCGCCGGGCGATGGCGCCCTCCGGCAGGTGACTGATCTCGACGGCTCCAGGGCCGCCGCCCCGGCCCGCCGGGCTGGGGACCCACACGCGAAAGGACGGCGAAGCATGGACCCCGGCCAGCTCAATATCGGGATCCACCCGGACCACCCGGTCGAGGAGACCGTGGCGTTCGCCCGGTCGGTGGAGGGCGGCGGCTTCGGGGGATTGTGGATCGCCGACTCCCAGGACCTGTTCCGGGACTGCATGGTGTCGACGACGGCGGTCGCACTCGCCACCGCCAGCATCCCGATCGGCATCGGGGTCACCAACCCGGTGCTTCGCCACCCGTCGGTGCTCGCCGGGGCTGCGGCGTCGTTGGACGAGCTGGTGCCAGGTCGCCTGACCCTCGGACTCGGCTCGGGGGAGACGGCCGTGCAGACGGCAGGCCAGCGGCCGGCCACGATCGACCAGATGGAGGCGGCCCTGCGTGCATGCCGGGACTACCTCTCCGGTCCCTGGGGTGGCCCGCCCCGTCCGGTGGCGCTGGCCATGGCGGCTACCGGTCCCCGGGCGCTGGCGGTCGCCGGCCGGCTTGCGGACACCGCCTACCTGAAGATCGGCGGTGACGGCCGGCTGCTGCAGTGGGCATCGGAGCAGGTCCGGCTGGCGAGCGAGGGCGCCGGACGGGCCACCCGATGCACCGTCACCCTGCTGTTGCCCGTCGGTCTGGGCGACACCCTCGAGGAGGCCTACCGGGAGGTTGCCGGCTTCGCAGCCGCCACGGCCGGGGCGGTGCACCAGGCCGTGCCCCGCGACGTGATCGCCGCCGGCGTCCAGGACGACCTCGACGCGGTGGCGGCCATGGTGCGAGCGGCCCGGAGGAACGAGTCCTATGCGTCCTGGCTGGACGATCCGGCGCGCATCGGGGAGCTGCCGAGGCGGGTCGTGGACATGTTCTGCATCGCCAGCGACGACCCGGGAGAGGTGGCGGAGCGCCTTCGGGCGCTACCGGTCGACCGGGTGGTGGTGCCCCTCCTGACCGGACGACGCCGTGAGCAGCTTGCCCGCTTGCGGGACGTGCTTGCGGCGTGAGCGGGACCGGGAGGCGAGCGGGAGGGGGGAGCTGGGGCTAACGTTCCGACCTGCACGGCCCGGCCGGCCACGGCGGACGGGGCTCCCGGGGGTGCAGGAGGGGTTGCCACGTGGCGTCCGAGTCGGGCCAGCGAGCGTCCGGGAGCACCGCGTTGACCGTCGAGCGCGCCGCCGACGTGCTGCTGCTGTTCGGTGCGGCGCGCGGCCCCCTGCTCGGGGTGACAGAGATCGCCAACGCCCTCGCCCTCTCCAAGCCGGCCGTGCACCGGATACTGGCGTCATTGCGCAATAAGGGTCTGATCACGGTCGACGAGGGAACCCGTAAGTACTCACTCGGGCCTGCCATGGTGTGCCTCGGCCTCGCCTACCTCGACAAGCTCGACGTCGTGCGCCTCGCCGGACCCGAGCTGGCCTCCCTATCCCAAGCGACGGACGAGACGGCCACCTTGTCCGTGCGCACCGGGTGGACCCGGGTGTACGTCGACCAGGTGACGCCTGATCGCGAGGTGCTGATGGCCGTGCAGATCGGCGTGCCCTACCCGCTGCATGCCGGCGCTTCCTCCAAGGCGTTCCTGGCCTTCCTGCCCGAAGCCGAGATCGAGCGCTATCTCCACGAGCCCCTTGCCAAGGTCACGCCTGCCACCAGGGTGGACGTGCCATCGCTCCGAACGGAGCTCGAGGAGATCCGCCGCCGCGGCTTCGCCCGCTCCGAGGGCGAGCGGCAGCCAGGCGCCGGCTCCGTCGCCGCTCCTCTGCTGGACCACCGCGATCGGCCGTTGGCGGTGATCAGCGTGTGCGGCCCGGCGGAGCGGCTGGCTGCCGAGGTGGATCATTGCGTGGAGCGTCTGCTGGTGGTCGCCGCTCGCATCTCCGCCCGCCTGGGGCGTGTCGCCACCGGCACCTGACGCCGGCGCACGGGGATCAGTCGCGCGGCAGCTCGTAGCGGGCCAGCACCTCGGCGGCATCGCGGGCCACGGGAGCGTCGACGAACTCGCCGTCGGGGGAGACGGCGACGGCAAGGCCCTGCGCCTGCGCCTCCTGGTAGGCGGCCACGATCGCGGCGGCCCGGGCTCGCTCCTCCTCGGAGGGGGAGAAGACGTCGTTGATGACTGCGACCTGCGCCGGATGGATGGCAGAGCGGCCGCCGAAGCCGAGCGCACGCCCCCGCACGGTCGACAGGCGAAGGCCGGTCTCGTCGTCCAGGCGGATGTGCACGCTCTGGACCGCTGGCGATCGGCGGGCGGCCCGCGCTGCAAGCACGCACCGGGATCTGGCGTAGTCGAGACCTTGGTCGGCCGCGGCCCGGAGGTCGGCCCGGAGGTCGGCCTCTCCCATGGCGAGGGTAGCCACCGAGGGATGGGCCGAGGCGATGGCGAACGCCCGCTCCACGCCGAGCGCCGACTCGATGAGGGGCACCACCACGGCGGCGCATCCTGCCGCATCCAGCGCGGCCCGGACCGCCTCCACCTCGTCGGGCCCCTCTACCTTGGGGATGCGCACGCCGGCGAGGTGGTCGGTGGCCACGGCAGCGAGGTCGTCCATCGCGAGCCCGCTGGCCAGGCCGTTGACCCGCACGTAGATGGGCTTCGGGGGTGCGCTCGCCAGCACCGCGGCGGCGTTGGCGCGTGCGGCGGCCTTGTGGTCGGGCGGTACGGCGTCCTCCAGGTCCAGCACCACCGCGTCGGCCCTGCTTGCAAGGGCCTTGTCGATGAGCTCGGGTCGCGTGGCCGGCACGTACAGGTAGCTCCGGGGCGCGGGCAGGCGCCGAGGGATGTCGCCGCCTCCTTGCACGGCCCGTTGCGGCGTCGTCACCGCTGCCTAGAATAGTCGGAAAGCTGTTTCGATAGTCGGAACATGATTCGACGACCGACGCTTGCGGGCTCCGTGGTCGCCCGTCGGTGGCGGCGAGCGCGCCGGCGGGCGGGACGACGAGGCGCAGACCAGGAGATGACGGACGTGCCGAGCACCGACGACCCGCCGCAGCCGCCGCTCGTGGGTCTGCGGGTGCTGGATGTCTCGACGATCCTCGCGGGCCCGATCTGTTGCCAGATCCTCGGGGACTTTGGCGCCGAGGTGATAAAGATCGAGCACCCGTCGGCAGGCGATGGCATGCGGGGGCACGGCCCGAAGAAGCACGGCGTCCCGCTGTGGTGGAAGGAGATCAGCCGGAACAAGCGCACCCTCGGGCTCTCTCTGAAGGCGCCCGAGGGCGCCGCCATCTTTCGGCGCCTGGCCGCGACGGCCGACGTGGTTGTGGAGAACTTCCGCCCCGGGACGCTCGAGCGCTGGGGCGTCGGTCCTGACGTGCTGCACCGGGACAACGAGGGGCTCGTCATCGCCCGCCTGACCGGGTTCGGTCAGACCGGGCCATATGCCGGTCGGCCCGGGTTCGGCACGCTCGCCGAGGCGATGAGCGGCTTCGCCCACATGACCGGCGAGCCCGACGGTCCCCCGACGCTGCCGTCGTTCGGACTGGCCGACACCATCTGCGGCATCGCTGCCTCCAGCGCCGTGCTGATGGCCCTTCGCCACCGCGAGGTGGGGGCGGCTC
>JAKBAX010000189.1 GCA_021808785.1 Actinomycetes bacterium
CCCTCCCACCACCCCATGGGTACCCACCACCCCTCCCACCACCCCATGGGTACCCACCCCTGGCGCCACCGGCGCCGGGGTACCGATACCCGCCGCCGGGGGCGGCGCCCACAGGGGGCTGGTACGGCCCGCCTCGGCCTGGCCCGCCGGGGTGGCCGAGCTACTGGTCCTATGGCCCGCCGGTGGGCCGGACCAATGGTCTGGCTATCGCCTCGATGGTGCTGGGCATTCTCTGGTTGTGGTGGATCGGGTCGATCCTGGCCGTAGTGCTCGGCCATGTCGCCCTCCACCAGATCCAGGCATCGAGGGAGACCGGTAGGGGTATGGCGATCGCCGGTCTGGTGCTCGGCTACATCGGTATCGGGGCCGGGATCTTGGCCATCGTGGTCGCGACGGCCGCCGGTTGAGCGCTATAGGTATTCGGCGCCCGAGGTCACCCAAGCGTGGGCTTCCAGGGCCATCGCGCCAAGTTACGGACGATCCCCCAGGCGAGGGCCACGATCAGCAGCGCCGCGGCCGGTCGCCTCGGGACCTCGTATCTCTCGCCGGTGGCGAGGGACCTGGCCAGGCGGTAGACCAGATGTAGGAGCAGAGGGCTGAGCGCGACGAGGAGCAGGTTGTCCCTCGCCGCGGCGCGAACCTGGCCGTGCAGCAGGTGGTGGGCCATCCGCAGGCCACCGCACGACGGGCAGTCCAATCCCGTTGCCAGCTCGAGCGGGCAACGGGGCATGATGGCGGTGCGGTCGTGCGGGTCGGCCACGGCCAGGTAGCCGACAGCGATGGCGACGCCGGTCAGTCCCGCCGCGAGCACCCCCGGTCGGGGGTGGCCCGGTGGTGGTTCAGTCGCGTAGGGGACGGCCATATTTATCCCTGACATTGCCGGTCAGGATCATGATGGCGTCGATCAGAGCCCAGATACCGAGGCCGCCGCAGGTGAGCAACTGGGCCACGGCGATGCCGGTATCGCCCAGGTACCACCGCCCGGCGCCTACCCCCCCGAGGAACAGCTGCAGCAGGCCGGCCACCAGCTTCTGCTTCTCCGAGTACGGCTCGCCGTTGGGGGCGCGCCCGTAGGGCGCCGAGGGGTCGTAGCCGTATCCGTAGGGGTGAGGCGGTGGGTACGGGCCGGCCTGGTAGCCGGCCCCGGCGGCCGACCCGTGAGGCTGATCCCACCCATAGGGCTGGCCCTGCCCTCCCGGCGGGGGCCCGGGCTCACCGGGATACCCGTAGGTGCCACCTTCGGGTGGATTCGGTGGTACGCCGTAACCGCCGTGCGGATCTGGCGGCCCGGCCGGTCCGGGCCCCGGCGAGGACATCTCCCCACTCTTGCAGATCCACTGCAGATCCACGGCTCCGGAACGGAACCCGCTTCTCGGATCACCGGACCGGCGGTAGCCTCGGAGGATTCACTCGACCGGAAGGAGGATCGCCGTGCGCCTGTATCGCTGAGCGTCGAATCCTCCCGCCCGGTCGGGCGGTACTCGTTGCTCAGTTCACCCTCGAGGTCGCGTCAGCGGCTCGGGGATTGGAGACCGGCACCCGCTTCTTGGCGCGCCGTGCCCTATTTGACCTGATCATTTGACACAAGGAAGTTGGAGTGCCCCCTTATGACGACGCGCTCGTGCGCGTTCTTGACGACGTAGTCCGCCCCGATGCCCGTTCCGTCGACGCCGACGGCAGGTTTCCCCGGCGGGGCATCGATGCGCTGGGCGAGGCCGGGATTCTGGGTCTCACCGTGGCCGAGCCCTTCGGCGGTGGAGGCGGCGGGCTGGCCGACGCGGCCGATGTGGTGCGCCGGCTGGCCGAGGTCTGCGGGTCGACGGCGATGGTGGTCCTGATGCACTACGCCGCCACTTCGGTGCTCGAGCGCTATGGCGACGACGATGTCCGCCAAGCGGTGGGCCACGGCCGGCACCTGACGACCCTGGCCTTCTCCGAGGTGGGGTCGAGGAGCCACTTCTGGGCGCCGCTGTCGACGGCCGCGCTCTGCGAGGGCGGTGTCCGCCTCGAGGCCCGGAAGAGCTGGGTGACCGCCGCGGGTGAGGCCGACAGCTACGTGTGGTCGAGCCGCCCGGTCGAAGCCGATGGGCCGATGTCGCTGTGGATGGTGCCGGCGGACGCCCTGGGGTTGGCGGCCCCCGGCCGCTTCGACGGTTTGGGTCTGCGCGGCAATCGTTCGGCGCCGATCGACGGTGGCGGGGTCACGGTGCCGGCCCAGGCCGCGCTCGGTCCTGACGGGGCTGGGCTCGGGATCGCCATGGAGGTGGTGCTGCCGTGGTTCTTGGTCCTGAGTGGCGCCTTCAGCCTGGGCCTCATGGAGGCCGCGGTGGCCGAGACCGGCGCCCACCTGACCGCCACCCGCTTGGAGCATCTGGACGCCCGCCTGGTCGATCAGCCGCTGGCCAGGGCCGACCACGCCCGCATGCGGATCGCGACCGACCAGGTCGCGGCACTCGTGGATGCGGCGGTGGCGGCCATCGACGCCGGGCGGCCGGAAGCCCCGCTGCGGGCCCTCGAGGTGAAGGCGGCCGCAGGGGAGGCGGCCATCACGGTCACGGACCTGGCGATGAAGCTCTGCGGCGGGGCCGCCTTTCGCAAGGAGCTCGGCATCGAGCGGCGGTTCCGCGACGCCCGGGCGGCCCGGGTGATGGCTCCCACCACAGACGCGTTGCTCGACTTCGTCGGCCGGGCCATCAACGGGATGGATCTGCTGTGACCGGGCCCCTGCTCATGGGCGCGGTCGCCTACGACCCCAAGGTGGTCACGATCTGGGACGGTTTCCGGCGCTGGTTCGACGATCAGGACCTGGCCTTCGACTACGTCCTGTACTCCCACTACGAACGCCAGGTCGAGGACCTGGTGGCGGGACGCATCGATGCGGCCTGGAACTCACCGCTGGCCTGGGTACGTACCCGCCGCATGGCGCCCGCGGCCCGGGCGGCCGCCATGCGTGACACCGACCGGGATCTCACCTCGGTGCTGGTGGTCCGGGCCGACTCGACGCTCGAGGGGCCGGCCGATCTGCGTCGCCGCGTGGTCGCCACCGGCGCCGTCGACTCGCCCCAGGGCACGCTCCTTCCGCTCGGGCTCCTGGAGGGCGTCGACGTGGCGGTGCGGCGCTTCGAGGTCGGAGTCGGTCTCCATGGGGACCACATAGGAGGCGAGCGTGACGCGGCCCGGGCGTTGGCTGCCGGTGAGGTCGACGCCGCCTGCATGCTCGACGCCAACCACCTCCTGTTCAGCCGGGATGGCACCCTCCCCGCCGGGCGCACCCGGGTGATCGCCCAGACGCCGCCGTTCGACCACTGCAACATGTCAGTGGTAGGCGAACACCCGCTCCTGGAGCGCTTCGTGGCGCTCCTCCTGGCCATGGACTACGCCGACCCGGTCGCCCGCCCGCTCATGGATCTCGAAGGCCTGACCCGCTGGCTCCCCGGGCGCGAGAGCGGCTACGGGGCCCTCGAAGCGGCGGTCGGGCGGACCGGCTTCTACGACGAGAGGGGAGTCGTCACGGCCGATGGCTACCGGCCCTGAAGCGGCCCGCGCCGCCACCGGGCCCGAGGTGGATCTGGGGCCACTCGGCATCGACGGTGGCGGCCACCTGCTGATCGCCCACGCGCTCGCCCGACTGCCCGTCGGCTCGCCGCTGACCGTTCTCGGTGGCGGCCCCCACTTACCGGTGCACCTTCGGGCCTGGGCTCGCGAACGGGGCCACCGGGTCGAGGGGAACGTCGTCATCGGGGGCGACGCCGACCATCGCCGCCTGGCCGGTGCGCGGCGCGCCGGCGCGACCGGCGATGTGGCCGAACGGGCCCCGGCCGCTTGGGGGCTGGCCGCTCGCGGCGCGATCGTCGAGCCGGGGGCCCCGCCCCTGGTCGGTGCCGATCTCGACCGCCGGGAGGAGGTCTGGACCGAGCTGGCTCCCAAGCTCTACGCCCAGGCCGCGGCCGGCCAGTGGGACCCGGCCACCGCCGTCGACTGGACGCCACCGGAGCTGGCCGACGAGGTGGAGGTGGCGGTCGTGCAGGTCATGACGTACCTGATCGAGAACGAGCAGGCCGCCCTGGCGGTGCCCGCCCGTTTCATCGGTCGGATCCACCCCCACTACCGCGAGGTGGTCCAGTTCCTCACGACGCAGCTGGCCGATGAAGCCCGCCACGTCGAAGTCTTCACCCGTCGAGGCCGCCTGGGCGGTCGCCCCTTCGGTGTATCGGGTGCCGGCGGCCGGGCGTCACTGCTGACCCTCCTGGACGAGCCCGAGTGGCCCACCGCCTCGTTCCTCCTGTCCGTGCTCGGCGAAGGCACCTTCCTCTCCCTCCTGTCGTTCCTCGAACGCCACGCCCCCGACCCGGTCACCGCCCGCATCGCCCACCTGGCCCTCCAAGACGAAGCCCGCCACGTCGCCTTCGCCATGGCGCACCTGTCGGAACACCTAAGAAGCGATCCCGCCCTCCGCTACCGGCTGGCCGCCGCGGTGCGGCGGCGCCACGACGCCCTGCTCGACACGGCGGGCTTGTCCGACCACGTCCACGATGCCCTCGCCATCCTCGCCGCCGGCGAGTGGTCCCACGAAGCCATCGGCCGGGGCTGGACCCTGGTGGGATCGCTTCAGGAAGAGATGAACGAGGCACGAGGCCGCCGCCTGGTGCGGCTCGGCTTCTCCGAGCACGAGGCGAACGAGCTGTCAGCCCTCCACACCCGCAACTTCATGTAGAGGCTGCTCCGGCGGGGCCGGCTCCGGTTTTGACCACCAAGGCTCCTCACCGACTTCGAGGATCCCCGACGTCCACCCGTTCGGGCCAGCGGACCTGTTGACCGCTCAGCTGGTCGAGGTCGAGGCAAAGCAGGGAATCCTGCGGGCTGCCGTTGGGCCAGAGCTCCGCCAGCGACCGGTCGGCCCGGTCGGCCAGCGGCCCGGCGGGTACCTGGAGGCAACGGCCCAGGGCCTCCACCGCCCATCCCCGCCGGGCCGATTCGTCGAAGTGGTCGGCGTGGAAGGCCACGATCTGGCCCGCCGCGCCCTCGTGCAGTCGTGAGCCGTGCCTGGCCCGGAACACCACCCGCCCGCCCGCCACCTGGAAACGTACGGTGCGAATGGCCGGGAGCGCGCCGACGCAGATCCCGATCCGACCCACCGTCACCGTCGCCAGGAGCCGCCTGCACTCGTCTGGGTCGAGTGCTACGACGTACGGTCCGGCAAGGTCCATGGCACCAAATCCTGGGTTGTATCACCCGGGGTTGACAGAGCCGGAAGTCCCAAGTACGGGACGGGGATCGGCTGGGCTAGGACGGGCTCTTGGTCGGTGGCGCGCTGCGGGGCAGCCCGAGGACCCGTTCGGCGATGATGTTGCGGAACACGTCGGTCGTGCCACCGTAGGTGGCGGTTCCCTGGGCGAAGCGGTGGCTGTGCTCGATCCAGCCGTCCTCCACGGTGCCCTTCTCGCCCCGGGGCAGTAGCCCTCGGGGCCCCACCATGTCGATCAGGTCGGCTCCCACCCGGATGGCGACCTCGGACGAGATGATCCGTCCGGCCGGCCCCGTAGCGATGGTGGCCATCTCGACGTCCAGTGCGTGGCGGGCCAGGCGGTGGCGGACCAGCGGGTCGTCGATGGGCCGGCGGCCGTCGGGCCCCGGTGTGGCGGCCCAGGCCACAGCCGCCTCCAGGGCGAACACTGCGGAGATGCCGTACATGCCGCCCGGCGAGTCCAGGGTGACCGGCGGGGCGGAATCGGCCATGGCGTGCTCCGCGTTGAGCGGTCCGAGCAGCACCATCCACCCCTGGTCGACCGGGCCCAGACGGTAGCGGTCGGGGATGCGGACGCCGTCGTAGAACACCATGTTGGTGCGCTCACCGCCGAGAGTGCGGATGGCCTGGATCTCGGCGTGGTCGAGCGGGCAGAGGAACATGGTGAGTCCCTTGTGCTTGGCCGCGTCGGGGTTGGTGCGGGTGAGGAGGAACGAGTACTGGCAGTTCTGGGCGCCGGTGGTGAACATCTTCTGACCGTCGATCACCCACTCGTCGCCGTCCCGGAAGGCCCGCGTGCGGGCTGCCGCCACGTCAGAACCTGAGTCGGGCTCGGTGTAGCCGAGGCAGAAGCGGATGTCTCCCCGGGCCACGCCGGGCACGACTTCGGCCTTGAGCTCGTCGGTGCCCCACCGCATGACCGCGGGTAGCACCAGCGTGGTGGTCCCTTTGGTGATGCTCGGGGCGTGATGGGCTTCGAGCTCCAGGGCCAGGATGCTCGCTTTCAGCCCGGTCAGCCCGGCCCCGCCGTCCTCCTTCGCCCACGTGGGCAGGATCCAGCCACGTTCTCCCAGGGCCATGTGCAGCTCGAGATCGAACCCGTTCCCGTCGCGGTACTCGGCGTCGAGCACCTCGGCGGTGATGTACCTCTTGCAGAATTCCCGGACCTCGTCGCGAAAGCGGGCCGTCTCGTCGTCTAGTTCGATGATGCTGAAGTCCATCGCGGATCTCCTTCTGTCGTGCCCTGGCCTGTCGGTGAGCCTGGCCGGCTCCTACGCCCCGACCACCTGCGCCGGGCCGAAGAGCTGATCGGCGAGCGCGCCCAGCTCCCTCTGGGGATCGCCGGCGACCAGAGTCCATCCCTTGGCCCGCCGGAAGTACAGCTGGGCGTCCGACTCGACGGTGAAGCCCACCCCACCGAGCACATGGACGGCCACGGTGGTCGCCTCGACGGCGGCCTCCTGGGCGTAGAAGTAGGCCATCGGGACCAGATGGCGGTGCACGCCCGGCTCGTGCTGCTGGTACCACGTCGCCTTCCTCACCAGCCGGCGGCCGGTGTCCACCGACATGGCCACGTCGACCAGCGAGTGGGAGACAGCCTGGAAGGTGCCTATGGGAGCGCCGAAGGCGACCCGGTCCCGGGCGTGCTGTACGCCCAGGTCGAGGACCGCCCGGCTCATGCCGATCAGCGCCGCCGAGGTCAGGATCCGCCATTCCCGGCCGGCCTGCTCGAACAGGTCGCGCCCCTCCCGGCCGGTGGCCAGCGTCCGCCGCTCGACGTCGGAGCCGCCCAGATCCCACCAGGCGATGGGAGCGTGCCCCTGGTTGGCGACCTGCTCGGGCGGTCGGTCCCGCTCGGCCAGGACCAGATCGTCGCCCACCAGCGCGATGGCGGCACGAGCGACCGACCCGCCCGGCACCAGCTGATCGCCTCCCCCCGCGTGAAGTGCGATGGTCGGGATGACCGAACCCCGTAGTACCGCGTCGAGCGTGTCGGCACCGGCCGGAACGGCGGCCAGCAACCGGGCCGCCACCACGGCTTCGATGACCGGAACCGGGGCGACCCGCCGGCCCACCTCCTCGGCCACCAGGATCAGCTCCTCGAGCCCGGCCCCATCGCCTCCGCCCGACTCGGGGACGCCCATGGCCACCGCCCGCATGCCGGCCAACCGCTGCCACAGCTCCTCATCGAATCCGAACGGTTCGGCGCTGCGCACTCTGGTGGCCGGGCACTCGCGCTCGAAGAAGGTCTCGAAGGCGGCCTGTAGGGCCTCCTGGTCGTCGCTCAGCGAGTAGTCCGCTCGGCGTAGATCCAAATCCATAGCTCCGGTCCGTCCCCTCCAGGTCGACCACTGGGATCGCGAGTCAGAGTGACACTACCCGGGGCGCGCCGGACAGGGAGGCCGGACAGGGAGGCGGGACGGGAGGCCGGCTTATACTCCGGCGATGGCACTTCTGGAGGGGAAAGTCGCGTTCATCACAGGTGCGGCACGGGGCCAGGGGCGGTCCCATGCCATCCGGCTGGCCGAGGAGGGGGCCGACATCATCGGCGTGGATCTCTGTGCCGACATCGCATCGGTGCAGTACCCGCTCGCCTCGGAGGAGGAACTGCAGGAGACGGCCGAGCTGGTGGCCCGGACCGGCCGCCGGGCCTACACGTGCCGGGGTGACGTGCGCCGTTCCGCCGAGCTGCGGGCCGCCGTCGCGGCCGGGCTGCGGGAATTCGGCCATATCGACATCGTGGTCGCCAACGCCGGCATCGCCAGCATGGGGGTCGACCTCACCGAAGAGGAGCAGGAAGCGGCGTGGGACGATGTCATCGCGGTCAACCTGACCGGGGTGTGGAACACGGTCCGGGCCTGTGCCCCGCCGATGATCGAGCGCAACCAGGGCGGTTCCATAATCCTGACCTCTTCCACGGCCGGCTTGAAGGGCCTGGCTTCGGCCGGGTCGCTGGGTGGGGAGGCCTACGGGGCTTCCAAGCACGGGGTCGTCGGTTTGATGCGCCAGTTCGCGGTGGAGCTGTCCCGTGCCAGCATCCGGGTCAACAGTGTGCATCCCACCGGCGTCGACACCATGATGATCCGCAACCCGATGATGGAGAAGTTCCTCGGCGAGTTCCCGGAGGCGGTGAACAGCCTGACCAACCTGCTGCCGGTGGAGGTCCTCGAGCCGCGCGA